>NZ_JAEUWV010000009.1:0-77618 GCF_024102595.1 Corynebacterium lipophilum | reverse complement strand
TTCAAGCATCACCGCCGGCACACACCACAAACATGGCACACAGCACGCAACCAAAAGTCAATGCAATCAAAAAATAAAAAGTACATTGGCACACTATCGAGTTCTCAAACAACAACCGCACACCCAACAACCAACCCCAACCAGAGCCAGCGTCAAGCAGCTGAAACAAAGTTACACACCCGTAAACACAAAGTCAAATCCAACCAAACCAGCCAGACTCAAAACCGCCCACAAGCAGCAACTTTATTCACTTTGATCATTCCCTCCAAGCGACCAGGCCGCTCGTCGGCAACGAGGGATAACTTAACCACGAACCAACAAACAACACAAATCGCCTGCGTAACGAGCATTTTAGTGATATGTAGCGAGTGGCCCATCCGGGCCCTCAATTACATGCACGGGCGTGTTGAAGATTTGCGTGAGCAACTCGTCGTTCATGATTTCGCGCGGAGTCCCAAACGCGGCGATCTGACCATCCTTGGTGGCGCAGATGTAGTCGGCGTACTTCGCTGCGAAGTTGATGTCGTGCAGCACGATGATGATGGTCCGCCCGAAGTCCCTCGCGGCGGAGTACAGGTGCTTCATCATTTCCACCGAGTGTGCAATGTCGAGATTGTTTAGTGGTTCGTCGAGAAGAACATAGTCAGTTTCCTGGCAGAGCACCATCGCAACGTAAGCGCGCTGACGCTGCCCTCCTGAGAGCTGATCCAGGTAACGGTTTTCGAGTTCGTGGAGACCAAGGAAGTCGATGTACTTCGAGATGATCTGCTCGTCCTCGGGAGTGAGACGTCCATGGCTGTACGGGAAGCGCCCGAAGCCGACGAGCTGGCGCACCGTCAGGCGCGTCACAAAGTGGTTCTCCTGACGCAAGATCGAGATGATCTTTGCGAGATCTTTTGATTTAGCGCTGGTGACGTCCATACGGCCGATTTCGACGGTGCCGGAGTCGATAGCTAAGAGACGCCCAATCATCGTGAGGAGCGTCGACTTGCCCGCACCGTTCGGTCCAACGAGCGCGGTGATGCCACCAGCGGGAATCTCGATATTGACGGGTCCGATTTTGACGTCGTCGCCGTAGTCTTTGCGGACTTCTTTCAGCGTGATCATAAGCGTCCCTTCTTCAAGATGACTGCCAAAAAGGTGATGCCACCGACGAGCTCAATGATGATTGACACGACGCCCTGCGCATAAAACACGTGGTTCATGATGAAGTAGGCGCCACTGAGTACGCAGAATCCCAGCAGTACTGCCATTGGGAAGATGTAACGGTGGTCGTAGGTATCGCAGAATTGGTACGCGAGCGTCGCTACGAGGAACCCCAGGAACGTCATCGGCCCGACGAGCGCGGTCGAGACCGCCATCAAGACGGAAACCAGCACCAATGTGAAGATCGAGTGGAATCGGTGGCTCACGCCGAGGTTCACGGTGACATCTCTGCCGAGTGCGAGGACGTTGAGGCGGCGTGAATTGAAGACCAGTAGTGCTGTGGCGCCGACCGCGAGTGGGATAGCGACCGGATAGTACTCAGGATCCGCGTTGTTGACGGAGCCGAACAGCCGCGCGGTGAGGACGTCGAACTCGCTTGGTGTGAGGAGGCGCTGCATGAACGTCGACACGCTGCCGAGTCCGCCACCGATCACGATGCCGACCAGCAGCATCGCGTGCATATTTGCGTGCTTTCCGGACAACAGCCACGCGTACAGCACAAGGCTCAGGCCAACCATGAGCACTAGCTGCAGCACGAACATCTGGAGCGTATATCCATTGTTCAGGCCAGCGGCACCGAGGAAGAACACGGTCGAGGTGTGAATCGACACGTAGAGGGCTTCAAAACCCATGATGGACGGCGTAATGATGCGGTTGTTCGTCACCGTTTGGAACGAAACGGTCGCCACCGCCTGGCACAGCGCCACAATCGCCATCGCGATAACCGAGTTCAAACGGCGCTTCGCAATCAGCCAGTATCCGGTGGTGCCGAAGTCCATGGGGTTGCCGTAGGCCAGCAAACCCGCGGTAAAGCAGACCGCGGCGATGATAAGGCACGCAAGAATTACCCAGTAGCGGGTTTTGCTCCTGCTGGATTGGAAGGCGCCGACGAAGCGGGCGTCGATAGGTTGTTTAGGCACGGCGACTCTGCCTCACGATCAAGAAGACGAAAACCACCGCTCCGATGATGCCCAAGATGACGGACACCGGGATCTCGAACGGGGCGATGATCGTGCGGGCCAGCAAGTCGCACACGGTGACGATGCCGACGCCAAGGAGGCAGACCCACGGAAGGTTGGAGCGGAGGTCGTCGCCACGCATCATGGAAACAATGTTGGGAACAATGAGCCCAAGAAAAGGAAGATTGCCGACGACCACCGTCACGACGCCCGCTGCGACCGCAACGAGGCTCGTTCCGACCAAGATGATGCGGCCGTAGTTAAGGCCAATGTTCGTGGCGACGTCCTCCCCCAGGCCGGCGGCCGTAAGGCGGTCGGCGTAGAAGAACACGGCAATCACGACCGCGACGACGATCCAGAGTACCTCGTACTGCCCGGAAATCACTGAGGTAAACGAGCCAGCGAACCAAATCCCGAGCGACTGAAGCAGGTCAGTTTGCAGCGCCCAAAACGTGGAGAATGCGCTGACAACGGCGCCGAGCATGATGCCGACGATCGGGACGATCAGGCTCGAGCGCAGCGTCACCCTCCGAAGGAACGCAAAGAAGACCATCGTCCCGATGAATGCGAAGGTGACGGAAATGATCATGCGCTGCAGGATCGTGCCGTCGGGCAAGAATACGTACGATGCCAGCAGGCCCAGGCCAGCCCACTCGGTGGTACCCGTCGTGGTGGGCTCGACGAAGCGGTTCTGGGTGAGCATCTGCATGATGAGGCCGCTCATCGCCATCGCAGCCCCGGCAAGCACCAACGCGATAGTACGCGGAACGCGGGTGGTTTTGAACATGTCCCAGCCGTCGCTTGATCGAAAAACGTCGTACTGGCCAACCAATAAGGACAAGGCCAGCAGCACGATCACAATGACGAGACCCACCCCAAGCTTCCAGTTGAGAAGTTTGGGGTGGGTGCGCGTACCCGGTTGCGCCATTACTTGGCGGCCTCCAGCTTGTCAGCGATCTCGTTCAGGATTTCTGTGTAGGTCAGGATGGACTCGTTGATGTAGGTGTCCTGCGGAGCCACATAGACGTGATTCTCCTTGATCGCGGTGACATTCTGCAGTGCGGCGGAGTCGCTCAGCACGCTCAGCGCAGCCGGAGACTCCCCTTCCTTCTTGATCGCCGCGTCGCGGTCGAGGGCGAAGATCCAATCTGGGTTGGAGTCGGCGATCGCCTCCACGGAAATGTCGTCACCCTTGTGGTCGCTCGAGGCGTTTTCTATCTTCAGCGCCGGAGTGAAGCCGACGAGGTCAAAGAGGGGGCCAAAGGTGCGGCCGATGCCCGGGGCAACATATCCGATTTCACCGCCAGAGACGTTGACAGCCATCACGGTCTGCGCTGGGTCGTATGCGTCGCGAACACGCTGTACTGCCTTGGTGAAGTCTTCGACGGTTTTCTCCGCTTCGGCCTGCTTACCGAAGATTTCGCCGAGCTCGAGGGTCTGGCGGATTAGCTCACGGTCGAACGGCTCGTCGTCGCGTGGCTCAAAGTCAACGAGCACTGCGTTCGGAACAAGCTTCTGGATCTCGTCGTCGTACTTTTCAAAGCGCTGGCCCGAGATGATGACGTCCGGATCAGACGCGACGATGATCTCCAGGTTCGGTTCTTTGTGATTGCCGATGTCCGCAATATCGTCATTGTCTCGCAGGCCCGGAACATCCTTCGAAACCAACTTCTTTGGCGCCGCAACTGGCTTTACGCCCCAGGAGTCCAGAAGCTCGAAGGTACGGTTGTCGAGCGCGACAACGCGCTTCGGCGGAGTCGGCACAGTCTTTTCGCCATAGTTGTCGGTCACGGTCACGGTGCCGTTTTCCGCGGCGGCCGTCGTGGCGGAGGCGCTAGCCTGGGTCTCCGAAGTGGACGCGTTGTTCGACTCTGCTTCAGAGCAGGCGGTCAGCGTCATCGCTGCGGCGGCTGCGACAGCCACGATGGTCTTACGTGAAAAACGAATCATGTTGAAAAGTATCCTCGCTACTCATATCCAAGGGTAGGGTTACCTCGCTCACCCTAAAACACATATAAAAGTTAGGCAAGGCTTAGGGGAAGAAAACGTTTATCGACGTCCCCCTTCCCGTACCCCCGTGTCTTGCATCTACGCAGCTTAGATCGCATCGAACCAGCCATTGACCGCAGCTCCATCTCCTGGCATGATTCACTCTACAGAAAGGTGGTGCCCACAATGACAGCTCCAATGCTTGGCAGGAAAAACACCCGGCAACTTCGAGAATTACGCGACCGGCTGGTAAAAAGTCTCCACCCGCAAACTATCGACGATCTCAAACGCCTTCGCGCTGTCAATGACCTCACGTACGATGAGGCACGGACGCTTTCAGAATACGAGGCCCTCGAGTTTCTAATTGGCGAATAGTGGATAGTAACCAGTTTGAAGCTAAGTTTGCCGCCTTCCAGCAACAAGTCACAGATTTAATAGCAGCCACCGTCTCTGACCACTTGGTTACTGGATTTAGCTTCTGCAACCCTGATACCTGCATGGGATCTTTCGAACTTCTTGCACCCCTCTCATACAAGATCCCAGAAACCGGAGGTGCGGAGCTCCACGTAAACTGCAAAATCACCCTCGATCGTACTGACAGCTTCCTTTCCACTCACTCCAGTAGCTACGGCGTACGCTTTGTCTACGGCCCGAAAAAGAAGCGAAAAGTCCATCCCATTGTTCGGTTTGAGTATCTTCGCGGTTCACAGAAACGTCCTTCCGCACACATTCATGTCAGCTCCAACTCCCCAGCACTAGCTATGTTGCTCGAACGCAACAAACAAAGCGAAGCAGGTTTTGAACAACAGAATCTTCACTACCCCACTGGAGGTCATCATTTCCGTGTTTGCCTTGAAGACGTCATTCAGTTTTGCATCACAGAGCTCGGCTTTATGGGTAAGTCCGGTTGGCAGATGCACGTTGAGGCTGGGCGGCACGAGTTTTTGAAACACCAAATCAATGCAGTGGTGAAGCAGGATTGCGAGACTGCGGCGGAAGTACTTCGCCAGCTCGGATATGAAGTGAGCAGCCCACAAAACCAAATTGACCTACCAGGACGACGTCCCGGCTGGTAACACCTGCTCGAATAGGAAAACTCCCTGGCCTGTGGCGGCAGAACTACTATGCGCTATTCTTAATGTCTACCCCCTTAACTGTGACAGGATACTCGGAGCACTGGATCTCACCGCGTCAGTACGACAGGAGGACCTCAAATGTCCACAATCGCAGTCTTGGCATTCTTTCTCGCCTACATCGTTGCCCCTAGCAGTCCCATCGTATGGATCCTGCTTGCGGTCGCGGTTGTCGCCCTCACCTGGGACACAGTCGCGCTCGTGCGAAAGGATGCTTCCTGATGAACTCACCACTCAACAACGCAGCCATCTACATCCTCGTTACTGCCCTTGCATATCTGGCGACTGGCTGGGCCTGAACGATTGCCGTAGGCGCTGCCGTAGCTCTTTCAGCGTTCTCCCGCCACTTGTACACAGACAAGGCGTAACGCCACTGAGGGGAACAGAAAAGACTCCACCGATCGTCGCCAAGTATGAGCGCCCCCAGGCCAAAAGCCGCCACTCGCAGTGACGGCTACAACTAGCTATGCGTTTTACTCGTCGGCGAAGCAATCCCACGGAGCACCAACGTAATCCGCAAGTTCAATATCCGCTTCGTCTCCCGAAACCAGCTTCATATTCTAGGGACCAATATTCACCGCGTATTCGAGCAAATCTTCACCCGTGTTCAACACTCGCTCGCTCATCACGCTTTACCTTTCGCTTGAGTCTCTGGCCTCTAGATTTCTTTGACGCTACCCTCACCGTCAATAAACTCCAGCGGCGACGCCGGGAATACCTCGCGACCGACCACCTCGGTAACGACGTCCGCAACAAGCTCCCGGGAGGTCGTCATAGTGCTGGTGTGCTGAGTATCCCTATCCAGCACGGCGATACCCCGGGCAGGCTCTTCGGTCAGCGCCGCCGGGCCAAGGATGAGGTAGTTGAGGTCCGTCGAATTCAGCTTGTTATCGACGGCCTTCTTCGACTCGACATACGCATACCACGACTCATCCGAAGGATCAGTCGTATTCTCAGTAGCGCCGACGTACGAAATCATCACGTAAGCCGGTGCCTGTTTGCCTTCCGCAGCTAGCTTTTCCAATCCAGCAATGGAAGCCAGGGCAGCGTCACGGTCGACCGCCCACGTCACTTCGGCGCCAGCACGTCCACCGTTACCGGCTCCCCACACCGCGACGTCGTACTGAGCAAGGAGCTCAGCCCAGGCAACAACGGAGATCTCGGTCAGATCTCGCAGGACAGGGGTCGCGCCGAGCGCTTCAATATCGGCAGCCTGGTCGGGGTCGCGGATGAGGGAATGAACAGTGTGGCCAGCGGCAACGAGTTTTGGCGCCGCCAACAACCCCACCTTGCCGTGTCCACCGATGTACAGAACCTTCTTGCATGAAGTCGTCGTTTCAGTCATGGGCGCCACTGTACGCGTCATCGGCTCTCGCCGACGGCTGGCCGAGACGTGAATCACGCTCAGGCCCCTCAGACGGTGGCAACGTCGCAATGTCAGCGCAAATTCATGAGCTCTTGTGCAGTTGGGCCAAGCTCGTCAGCAGACTCGTTGATCTCTTTCAGCGCAACAACGACGGTGGGGACCGAATACCTTGCGGACGCGCTCGAGTGCTTCGGGCATGCTCAACCCGTCGGCGGCAGAACGTAAAATGACAGATTGTAATTCATGTCCTCGGTCCCAGTCCACGTAGTCTTCAAACCCATTTGAAGCGCCGACAAGCACTTTGTCGTTGTTTAACTCGAGCGCTATAACACCGTTTTCAACCCGCCACATCCACGCCGTCCCCCGGCAAGGCTCAAATGTTTTCGCGTCGTAACATGGCGTCGGAATCATCTCGAGGCCCATGTCCCGGTAGCGGTCTTCACCATCATTGCTACACATCCTGACCAAGCACCTCCGCTTCAATAGTCCTCAGCCCACCCTGACGCTTACTTTTGCTGACCCTATACCGAATCTGTCGCCCGAGCAGGAATTCTTATTCGTCGGACGGGCCAAACAGGCTTATGGTCTTCGCTGCCGACTCATCCCACCCCAAGTACACGCCCTTGGTTCCTTTCGGCAGTGTAAGTCGCAGTTCAGTATAGACCAACTCGTCCTGCCCGTACGTAGACGTAGGCAAGTACCCCGCTGTAAATTCGTGCCTTCGCCAAGCTTATCCACACTTGGGTCGAGCTCTTCTCCAATAGCGCCGCCAACAAGCTTCCATTATCCCCCCTTACGCACGACTTCCAAAGGCTCATCGACTCGCGGTGTCCGTTCAATCAACGCCTCCAATCCATTGACTGTCCTCACTACAGGTGCAGGCTCTCGATGCACAGCGCTCGGGCGGGCGTCAAAGAGTCGAATTTCCGCAACTCCCCCAAGAAGACGACACCGATCACAAAACCTCAACACCCAGGGGCGAACGCCAAGAAAGTCCATGACGACAACGAACCGGCCGACCATAAGCACGTCCGGGGTATGAACAAGCGTTGCCTGCGCGACTATGTCCACCAATCGAAGGTAACCTCAAGATGCAAGGGGGTAGCCAAATGATTGACCCTTAGTATAATTTTCGCGAACCTTACACAGTGAACAATTTAAAATCGTATATTCTAACTGGAAACCAAAATCAAGGAGAGGAGCACTCATGAGTGGGAAAGAGTTCTGGGGATCTTTTTTTGCCATAGTATCACTAAGCTTTCTAGGACTCCTCCTATCTGGGTTTTTCCAGGGCCCAAATCCAACTAGCGTAACGGTGTTGGCAATCGTTGGCACCTTCATTATCTCAACGATTTTCTGGTTACCAACTCTCTATTTCATCAAAAAATATCAAGAAAAAGGAAAGGACTGATCCCAAAATGAAACGGTTATCGTCGTCCCTCTTGACCATTGCTTGCGTCATATCGTTAAGCCATCCAATGGCCAATGCTCAAGAGAACCTTTCATCGCAAGAAAGTGACAAGTGCACCTCTCATTCAACAGCGGAGAATTATCCGGAAGACTCCGGGCGTAAAGCTACAGCAGGCGAAAAGGAAATAATCCAAAAAGGTCTGGTAGATGGAACTATCCCGCACATTGCCGACATAGGCAAGGTTAACGTTAACAAGACATTAACGGTAGGAAAAAATAACGAAGCCGTCTATAGGGTTCCACTCTCTGGAGAATACACCGATACTGATTACATCCTGATCCACACTTTAAACAACACCATCAAGCGAGTAGCTGAAGTTCACATTGAGCAACTCAACTCAAACGATGCACGCCTACAAGTTTGGGTGAACGGAAAACCAGAGTATGACAATGTGATCCGAGAATCGGAGGCTAACTACCAAACGCGTGGGGTACGCGATGCCTGGAATGCGTTTGACAGCTGTCTAAATCATGCCGGTGTCCCTATGGCTGTTGTTACTGCCATCTCAATCGCATGTGGGCTTCTTGCACCTCCTACAGCAGGTGCAGGTGTGCCTCCTTGTATGATTGGAGCTGCAGGCGCCTTTGCTGGGACCGTTAGCTTTTGTTATGGAAGAGCGCTCAAAGCCCTTTAGTACTGTTCAAAACAGCATGGGTGAAAGAAAGGATTCACTCAAATCGAGAAGACGACCGTACCGGTTGTCTTTTCTACGTTATGCGGCACAGTTACGAGCTGTGTAACAGAAAGCGTCTGATGGCGTTGGGCTCTGACGCCCTAGTTGGTAAACACCTCTGATCCCGGCCGTGTTCGGTCGGGAAAAACGATCCACTTTTATATCCGGCAAGATCTGTTCAAGCGCGACGAGAACGCGATGTACAACAACGATCCACGCGTTTCACTCAAAGTCGCAGTCGAGACCTGAGACATCAACCGCACCACACTTCACACGTGTGCCGACGGGTACTGCACTGGCACAAAAACCAAAATTCCAACGTTTGCACATGCTGGTCGTACCCCATGCAACTCACTGCCCAATGTAGAAAAATGCGCCAGCTTTACCAGGAAAACGCGCTGCTAAACGAAGAAGGCAATAGCTTGCTTGCGAAAGGCAGCCAAAAATTTCATGCAAGAGACTGACCAGTTATCCGCCTTTGGCATGTCGACAACCGCGACACCGATTTCTCGGTCAAGCCGTCAAGCCGCCCCCATTCTGGCCACAAATAAGAACAACCCCCCCCCAGGCCCGTGAGGGTCTGGGGGTTTGTGTTCAGTGGAGCCGCCGGGAATTGAACCCGGGTCCTTCACCACCGCGCCAGGGCTTCTCCGTGCGCAGTTCGCGCACTGCCTCTGCTCGGCCCTCCGGATCAGGCAAACATGTCCGGATGACGGGCCCAGTCAGTGAAAAATGTCCCTTCCGAGGCCCCACTGACAGGGCCGGAAGGCAAGCCCCCTAAGTCGACGCCAGGTACCGGGTCGGGGGCATCCCCGGCCTGACGGACACGCAGGTCGCTGAACCTTTCTAATTAGGCAGCGAGGGCGTAGTCACGCTGAGAGTTCTTCTCTGCGTTTATTGGTTGCTACGACGCTTACGGTGGTCTCTAGCCTGCACCGGCACGCTTCCCCTGGCTTAGTCGATGAAGTCGAAACCAGAATCGACCCCTCGTACTACGGGAACCGTAGAAGCACCACCCTAGCCGACACACGCGGCATCACGCAAGGGCCTTTAAGGGGTTGGGGTGATGCGCAGGAATTCGACCACGGCATCGGGGCCGGCATCGACGGCGAGGCGTGCGGCCTTCGCCACGGACTGTGGCGGCATCTTTGGGCCGTTCATGTCGCCGTGGAGCATGTCGGTGTCAGTGCGTCCTGGGTGCAGGGAGGTCACGCGCACGGCACCGGCTTCTTCCAGGCGAAGGGAATCGGTGAAGCCGCGCAGGCCGAATTTGGAGGCGCAGTAGGCGGAGTTGCCGTCGATACCAAAGAAGCCTGCACCGGAATTGATGGTCAGGATGAGGCCGTTGCTGCGTCGCAGCGCGGGCAAGAGCGCCTTCGTGAGCAGCATCGGCGCGATCACGTTGACTTCCATGGTGCGGCGCAGGTCGGCTTCGGAGAGGTCGGTGAGGCGGGCAGGCGTCATTACGCCTGCGGCGAGCACGAGCACGTCGAGCTCTTCAATGGTTGATGCAGCCTCCGCCACCGCGGCGCTGTCGGTCAGGTCGACTTCGAAGGGGGACGCGCTGGGCAGTGTGCTGACGACCTCGGAGGCGTCGCGGGAGGCGCCGACGTAGACGTGGTGGTCGCGGCCGAGTTCCTCTGCGATCGCGCGACCGATACCGCGGGAGGCGCCTGTGACCAGTGCTTGCTTCATGAAGGTTCCTCCTTAGGCTTTGATGCCTTTGAACTTCCGGCCGAGGTCGCGGGCGATTTCGCGGTCCTCGGTGCGACGTTTGATGGCTTGTCGCTTGTCGTAGTCCTGCTTGCCTTGACCCAGGCCGAGCTCGACTTTCGCGCGACCGTCTTTGAGGTAGAGCGAGAGCGGGATGAGGGTGCGGTTGCCGTCGCGAAGTTTGCCCTGCAGGGAGTCGATTTCGCGGCGGTGCATGAGCAGCTTGCGAGTCCGGCGTGGGGGGTGGTTCGTCCAGTGCCCTTTCGAGTACTCCGGGATGTGCATGTTGCGCAGCCAGACCTCACCGTTATCGATGGTGGCGAACGCCTCAACGAGGGACACTTTGCCTTCGCGCAACGACTTGATCTCGGTGCCGACGAGCACGATGCCCGCCTCCCAGGTGTCCAGGATGTTGTAGTCGTGGCGCGCTTTCCGGTTCGTCGCAAGGACCCCGGTGTTGCTCAGCTTTTGTTTCTTCTTCTTGCCCATAGGCGTTCCACCCTACTACTTCCGCACGTAGCTGCGCAGTGCCACCTGAGCTGCGAGGGCACCGATGACGACGGCCCCAAGTCCGACAAGCGGCATCACTGTCAGGACGGCGGAGTCCGGAACGCGGGCGACGAGTTGGGACGCGTAGAGGTCGCCGAGCATCGGGTCCACCAGTGAGCGCTTCCCTA
The DNA here is from genome assembly GCF_024102595.1 of Corynebacterium lipophilum. Lineage (NCBI taxonomy): Bacteria > Bacillati > Actinomycetota > Actinomycetes > Mycobacteriales > Corynebacteriaceae > Corynebacterium > Corynebacterium lipophilum. The sequence goes on along the minus strand of NZ_JAEUWV010000009.1, from coordinate 66,431 downwards.
CCCACGCGAGCACGGTGGCGAGCACCGCGCCGATCAGCACGGAGAGCACCGCTTCCAGCACGAACGGGGCCTGGGTGAACCAGCGGGATGCACCAACCATGCGCATAATCGCGATCTGCTCGCGTCGGTTGTACGCGGCGAGCTGGACCATGTTCACGATCAGGAACAGCGACGCCAGTGCCTGCGCCGCGGCGACGACGAACGTCACGTTGCGGAAGGTGTCCATGGTGCCGGCGGCCTCGCGTACGGTGTCGGCCTGGTCGCTGACCATGGCAACTTGCGGCATGTCACGGATGGCGTCGATAGGTGCGATGTCGGACGGGTCCTTGAGGCGCACGTGCAGCGCGGCGGGCAGCGCGTCCGGGGAGGTTTCGCGCACAAGGTCCGGCTCGGACTCCTGGAAGAGCTCCACGAAGCGTTCGTAGGACTGCTCGCGGGAACGGAAGGTCACCTGTTCGACGCGGTCGTCGGCTTGCAGGGTGTCGCGCACCTCGCGGCAGGCCTCGGAGGAGCAGTCGTTGTCCTCAGCGGAGATGGTCTCGTCGAGCTCCACCATGACTTCGACGCGGTCGAGGTAGAGGTCCTTCGTCGCGCTCGTCGCCTGTGAAATGAGGATGCCGGCACCAACCAACACGAGCGAAAGCGCCGTGGTGATGATGAGCGCGATGGTCATGGTGAAGTTGCGCCCGAGGCCGCGGAGGCCTTCGCGGAAAATGAAGTTCCAGTTCATGCTTATCCCCTCACGGTTCCGTAGACGCCGTTGGCGTCGTCGCGAACAAGTTTGCCCAGGTGCAGTTCCATGACGCGCTGGCGCATATCGTTGACGGCGCGCGCGTTGTGGGTGGACATCACAACGGTGGTGCCAAGGCGGTTGATGCGCGCGAGCAGCGCCATGATCTCGTCGGAGGTTCCCGGGTCGAGGTTGCCCGTGGGCTCGTCGGCAAGGACGAGTGGGGGCTTATCGACGAACGCTCGCGCGATTGCGACGCGTTGCTGCTCACCGCCTGACAGTTCGTGTGGCATGCGGTTCGCCTTCGCATCCAGGCCGACCAGCTCGAGTGCTTCTGGCACGAGTTTTGCGATGCGCTGCTTCTTCTTACCAATCACCTCGAGCGCGAACGCTACGTTGTCGTAGACGTTTAGCTTGGGCAGCAGCCTGAAGTCCTGGAAGACGTAGCCGATGGACTGACGCAGCAGGTTTACGTTGCTGCCCTTTAATGCGTTGACGTGGAAGTCGTCGAAGTAGATATCCCCCGAGGTCAGGTTTTCCTCACGGATCATCAGCTGAAGCAACGTCGACTTGCCGGACCCGGACGGGCCGATGAGAAAGACGAAGTCGCCGTCGGCAATTTCGAATGAGACATCGTCGAGTGCTGGGCGTGTGGACGTCGGGTAGACCTTCGTCACGTTGGAAAAAGTGATCACCCGCTACACACTACTACTTCTTCTGTTACTCCTGTGACTGGAGTTGGCCCATGCGCCAGCGGATACCGGCCTCCAAGAAACCGTCGATGTCGCCGTCGAGCACCTTCTGCGGGTCGCCTACCTCGTAGTTCGTGCGCAGGTCCTTCACCATCTGGTACGGGTGCAGGACATAGGAGCGCATCTGGTTGCCCCAGCTGGCGTTGCCACCGGCACCGAGGGCGTCCATCTCAGCCTTTTCTTCCATGCGTTTCTTCTCCAGGAGCTTGGACTGCAGCACGTTGAGCGCGGATGCCTTGTTCTGGATCTGAGACTTCTCGTTCTGGCAGGTCACTACGATGCCGGTCGGGATGTGCGTGATGCGCACCGCCGAGTCCGTGGTGTTTACCGACTGCCCGCCGGGGCCGGAGGAGCGGTAGACGTCCACACGGATATCGGAATCCGGGATGTCGATGTGGTCGGTGTGCTCCACCACCGGTAGCACCTCCACCTCGGCAAAGGAGGTCTGGCGTCGCGCCTGGTTGTCGAACGGCGAAATACGCACCAGCCGGTGCGCGCCCTGCTCGACGGAGAGCTGGCCGTACATATATTCCCCGTGTACCACGAAGGTCGCCGACTTAATCCCAGCCTCTTCCGCATACGAAATGTCGTACACGTCCACGTTGTGACCGTGCTTTTCCGCCCAGCGGATGTACATACGCATGAGCATCTCGGCCCAGTCGGCAGCATCAACACCACCGGCGCCAGAACGGATGTTGACCACGGCTTCGCGCTCGTCGTACTCGCCGGACAGCATCGTCTGCACTTCTAGCGAATCGACGTCCGCTTCGACGGCGTCGAGCTCATCGTCGGCGAGCGAAGGATCGCCTTCCTCTTCGGCGAGTTCGTACATGACGGGGAGGTCGTCGATACGCGAGCGCAAGCTCGTGACTTTCTTCAGGCGTGCCTGGACGCTGGAAAGCTCCGAGGTGACCTGCTGCGCGTGGGCGGGGTCGTCCCAGAGGCTCGGGTCGCCGGCCTGCTGCTCGAGTTCTTTGATGCGCAGGGCCATTTCGTCGAGGTCCATGACTTTTTCGATGGTGGTCAACGTGGCGTCAATACGTTTGATTCGAGCGAGCGTCTCCGGTTGCATACCGTCGAAGTCTAGACGACGCTCCACAAATCGCGCGCACAGCCCCATAATGGGTACATGACTTCTTTCATTGAGCAACATCGCGACTCTGATGACGCAACACTGGCCGCCGCGCTGGTTGAGCATGCTGGCTCGCTTGCGCTGCGGATGCGGGAGGAAGGCCTTTCAACGGATTACAAGACCTCAATTTCCGACGTGGTGACGGAGGCGGACCGTGCCGCGGAACGATTCGTCGCAGAAACGCTCGCCGAGCTGCGCCCACACGACGGCGTCCTCGGCGAAGAGGGCGCTTCCAAACATGGCGATTCCTCACGGACGTGGGTGATTGACCCGGTTGATGGCACGTTTAACTTCACGCAGGGATCGGACTACTTCTGCTCGGCGCTCGCGCTGGTAGAGGGCGACCCCTCGGACCCGGCGCGCATCCTGATTGGCGCGGTGCACCGCCCGGCGATGAAAACCACGTGGCTTGCCCACGACGGAGTTGCGACGCGCAACGGCGAGCCCCTGCCCGACCTTGCACCGGCGTCGTTGCCCTCGCAGGGACTAGTGACGTACTTGCACCCGACGTTCATGCGGGATGACGCCATCCGGAACGCGTGGCTGCGCGCGGTGCGCGATGCGGCGACGATCCGTATGTGGGGCGCGGGCTCCGTCGACCTTTCTAATATCGCCAGTGGCCAGCTGGGCGGCTGGCTGCAGCACTCCGTCGCCGACTGGGATTGGCTGCCGGGCAAGGCGCTCATTGAGGCCGTTGGAGGCGTGGCAAAGAAGGTGCCTGCGGGCGGGGTGACCTGGTGTGTTGCCGGAAATCCACAAATTGTATCGGACATTGAAGCTAGGCTTACTGAGCATGACGAATCTTTATGACGATGACCTCGCACTTGCACTAGAGCTTGCGGATGCTGCCGACGCAATCACGCTCGACCGCTTCGAAGCGTCCGATCTAACGGTGAAATCGAAGCCGGATATGACTCCGGTTTCCGACGCCGATGTCGCTGTTGAGGAGGTGCTGCGTGCCCGCCTCGCCGAGGCCCGCCCAGGCGACTCCATCGTCGGTGAGGAGTTCGGCGGCGAGACCACCTTCGAGGGCCGCCAGTGGGTCATCGACCCGATCGACGGCACGAAGAACTTCGTTCGCGGTGTACCCGTGTGGGCGACGTTGATTTCACTGCTTGTCGACGGCCAACCAGTCTTAGGCGTCGTCTCTGCCCCAGCGCTTGCGCGCCGCTGGTACGCGGCCCAAGGCTCGGGCGCGTGGCGGACGTTTAACAAGGGCAGCCTGAAGCGCCTCGAGGTCTCCCACGTGAGCGAGCTTGCGGATGCCTCCCTGGCGATGTCTTCGCTTGAGGGCTGGAAGGCACGTGGCCTGCAGGAGAACTTCATCGCACTCACTGAGCGCACCTGGCGCCTGCGCGGCTACGGGGATTTCTTCGGCTACTGCCTGGTGGCCGAGGGCGCCGTCGACATCGCGGCAGAACCGGAGGTATCTGTGTGGGACCTTGCAGCCCTGTCTGTCCTGGTCACGGAGGCCGGTGGCACGTTTAGCTCACTCAACGGTGAGCCTGGACCGCACGGCGGCGACGCGATCGCCACGAATGGTCTGCTGCACGACGCCGCCCGGAAGGTAATCGGCGTCTAAGGAACTTCAAGCGCTTAAAGCCTTAGGGCAGGCGGAAGCCGTTGTCCAGCGTTGACAGCACCGCGTCCAGCCGGACGGCGCCCGTCGGCGCGTGAATCACGCCCTGCAGCGGGCTGTGGCACGAGACATCGAACGGCGATGGGAGCACCCCGCCGTTCAGGATGCCGACGAGGCGGTCGCCCACCACTACGGGTGCGCCCGAATCGCCCTGCATGGCGCAGGTGTGGGAGATGTTCATGGACTCCCAGTCGTGCAGCGTCACGCCGCACGTTCGGCCGGAGGCCACGCCCTGCTTACACACCACGTTGCCGGGTTTGATCGGCTTGCTACCGAGATGGTTAATGTGGACGCCGTTGTAGGAGCGGGTCACCTCTGCGTTCGATCCCAGCTCGATCAGTGCGTAGTCGAGGTCTCGGTTGACCTCCACGATGGTGCCGGAAGGCCCGACTTGCCAGGAGTCGGCGGAGGTGACGGCGTCGCCAACTTCGCCGCAGTGCCCGGCGGTCAGCGCGTACTTGTGCCCTTTATCGTCGTGGCCCGCCACGGCGACGGTGCACATTGATTCGGTGCCATTGGTGCGCTTCACGTAAATCGGGGTGCTGGGCCCGTAGAGGGAATTTCCCCGAGTGAGCGCTTGGTTCGAGGCCTCCGGAATCCGCGGGGCGTCGTGGAAGGAACCGGGCACGCGGTGCAGCACGTAGTCGGTCCAAGGTTTTCCGGCGAGTAGCTTCGAAGCGGCGTCGCTACGCCAGACATAGTTTGGGTCGACGTTGCCCTCGTACTCCGAGCGCACCTGCGCTGTTGCCGGTGGCGCGAACCCCACCCCTGCGACCGCGATTCCAACCCCAGCAACGAGCGCACACACTCGGCGAAGCAACATAGGCACCCTTCCACTCCAACCACAGACGTTTCTTGAGTACACAATGCCACCTTTTGCCCTAATTTGCCCCATCGGCACGGCAGCCAGCACAAAAGGTGTGGGTGCGGAACTATGCTCAAGCCATGCGCCTAGAAGAAAAGTTCACGCCGTTCCTACAAAGCCTGGAAGCTCACCGCGGTGAGCTAGAGAATTTGTACAAGTGGTTCCACCAGAACCCCGAACTATCCATGCAGGAGTTTGCTACCTCCGCTCGCATTCAGGAGGAGCTGGAGGCGCTCGGCGTCGAGGTGGTGCCCGTCGGCACAACGGGGCTCGTGGGCGTCGTGCGAAACGGCGACGGCCCAACTGTCGGTTTCCGCGCCGACTTCGACGCCCTCCCAATCAAGGAAGAAACGGGGCTTGAGTACTCGGCTTCCCCGGAGCTGGGCATCATGCACGCCTGCGGCCACGACATGCACACGACCGCACTGTTGGGTGCGGTTCGCTTGCTGCAGGAAAATACCGACGCGTGGAGCGGCACCTTCCTTGCCATCTTCCAGCCTGGTGAGGAGACCGGCGCTGGCGCCCAGGACATGGCCGACGCGGGGCTAGCCACGAAGGTACCTACCCCCGAGGTAGTGCTTGGCCAGCACGTGGGACCGATGCTGCCGAACTACGGCCTCGGCGCACTACCAGGGCCAGTGTTTGCTGCGGCCGAACAGACGAAGGTCACCATTTACGGGCAGGGTGCCCACGGCTCGCAACCACACAACGGCATCGACCCGGTGGTGATCGCGGCAAGCATTATCACTCGGCTGCAAACGATCGTTGCACGCGAAGTGGACCCGCAGGACATGGCCGTAGTCACGGTTGGCGCGGTCCACGCGGGTAACTCGGCGAACACAATTGCCGCGACGGCCGAGATTTCCGTTTCCACGCGCGCGTTTACCTCCGAGCTTTCGGAGAAGCTCAATGCCTCCATCAAGCGGATCGTTCGTGCAGAGTGCGAGGCCGCTGGCACGCCAAAGCCGCCCGCGTTCGAGCGCATCGGTGGTGCACCGGAGTTCCACAACGACGAGGCGACGGCCGACACTGTCATGACCGCGTTCCGGAAGAACTTCGACGAGGTGGGCGACTTCGGCAGGCTTTCCGGCTCCGAGGACTTCCCCACGATTGGCAACGCGTTCGGCGCCCCGTACTTCTACTGGTTCTTGGGCAGTGTCAAAGATATCGACGGCGTCCCTTCGAACCACTCGCCGTACTTCGCCCCTGACCTGCAGCCGGTGCTTGACCGCAGTATCCAGGCCATCTTGGTCTCTACGTCTCCGTGGTTGATGCGAGGGTAGGCCTGCCGTACGCTTTCGTTGCATGCGTACCGTAGAGCAACAGCAACGTACACGGCTCGTCGTCCCGGATATCGCGCGGGGTTTGGCGCTGCTCGGCATCGCCGTAGCCAACGCGATTTCGTACTGGCTCACTCCTTTAAGTACTACCGTGACAGGCGAGCACCCAGGCACGGTGGCTGACCAAGCCGCGACGGTCTTCGCGGCGATGTTCGTGCACGTCCGTGGCCTGCCGATGTTCTCAACGCTCCTCGGCTTCGGCTTCGGTCTGGTCGCGGCGAGTTTGGCCCGCAAAGGGTATCCGGCAGGTGCTGCCCGGCGCGTGCTGGCGAAGCGCTACGGGATGCTCGCGCTCTTTGGCCTGGCACACATGTGGCTGCTGTTTAGCGGCGACATCATGTTGACCTACGGGCTTATTGGTGTGCTGATGGCGCTGTTCCTGCGGGTGCGCTCGGGGGTGCTCTACGTCATTGCTGGCATCATTCTGGGGCTGTCGTGCATTGTGTACGCGCTGGTTGCGGTGTTTTTCTATGGAACACCCCTAGACCTTGCTACGCCGGCACCGGATGCTAGCTCCTTTGCCACGTACTTTGCTGGGAACCAAGAGTTCGCGATCTACATGTTTTTCTCGCAGCCCCTCGTTGTGATCCAGCTGGGCGCGCTTTCCCTGATTGGTTTTGCGTGGGCGCGTGACGGCGTGCTCACTGACGTGAATGAGCACGCGCGGACGCTGTGGATTTGGGTAGCGGTGGCCGTCGCTGTCATTGTTGCGATCGGCATCCCACTTGGGCTTGCACAGCTGGGTATCCTGCCTGCGTCGACAGCGGCATTTTGGTCAATTTTGAACCAGAGCTTCGGGATGCTCACCGGACCGGGCATCTTGGCTGCGTTCGCGCTGGCAACGCAGCACTGGAACCAGCAGCCACCGCGCTGGACGATGCCGTTGATCGCCCTGGGCAAGCGCTCCATGTCCGGCTACCTTCTGCAGACGTTCGTGTTGCTTCCGACCGCAGTGCTGATCGGCTACTCGTGGCTGCCGGGCCTCGGGGAGCTCCGTCCGATATTGCTCGGGACCGCGGTGTGGCTGCTGTCAGTGGCGCTCGCCGCCCTGCTTGAGCGCATGGGCAAGCAGGGCCCGTTCGAGTCGCTGCACCGCCGCCTCTCGTACGGCCCGACGCGCCGCATCGAACCATACTCAGATCCTGCGAGCGGAAAGGCCCTCCCGCAATGAGCACGCACCGAATCCAAGTAGCACCGCTTTCGGAGCTCACCTCGCTCGAGGCGTTCGAACTATTCAAGCTCCGCGTCGACGTCTTCGTCGCCGAGCAGCACTGCCCTTATCGGGAACTCGACGAGCAGGACGCGCACCCTGACACGCTGCACCTGCTCGCGTGGAACGGTGCGGTGTTGGAGGGCTGCGCCCGCGTCTTTCCCACCGCAACGGGTTCCCAGTTTGGCCGTTTCGTCGTCGCCCCGGCCGCTCGCGGCACAGGCCTGGGCGCGCAGATCGCGCGAACGGGCATCCAGCTCACCGAGCGCTGGCCGGGCGACCTGATCGTCGAGGCACAGTCTGGCCTGGTCCCCTACTACGAGCAGTTCGGCCTTGTCGCCGAGGGCGAGGAGTTCCTTGACACTGGAGTTCCGCATCGTGTGATGCGTCTTCGTCGCTCATAAATATTTTTCTAGCTTTTCCTAAGGTTTCGCGCTAGTCTCATTCTGTCAGATCATTGATTATTTGAAAGGAAGTTCCATGCGCGCAATCTCTGCAGCTCTTGGTTCTGTTCTCGTCGCAGGGCTGGCTCTGACCGGCTGCAGCTCCGCGGATGAGCAAACCCCACAGGCACAGTCCGACTCCGCCATCACCATCGATAACTGTGGCACCGAGGTCACCGTTCAGGGACCGGTCCAGCGTGCGACCACGCTCGAGCAAGGTGCAACGGACACGCTGCTGCTGCTCGGCGCCAAGGACCAGATTGCAGGCTACGGCCACCAGAAGGACCTGCCACCAGCTGGCTTCTCCCTCGACGGTCTGAAGGAAGTCAGTCCGTCGGTGCCGAACTCGGAGCAGCTGCGTGACGCTGACACGGACTTCATCTTCTCCCCGTTCGAGCTGAACTGGCGCGCTGACGCCGCAGGTACCCGCGAGGAGTGGGCTCGCCTGGGCGTCGCTACCTTCAACCCGAACAGTGAGTGCCCGTCCTACGGCGACAACAAGGGCAAGGATTCCTTCCAGCTGATCGCGAAGGACCTCGAGGACCTGGGCAAGCTCTTCGGCCGCGAAGAAGAGGCGAAGAAGCTCATCGAGAAGCAGAACTCCGAGCTGGAGAACGCGAAGCAGGCGCCTGAGGGCACCACGTTCATGCTGCTCTACTCCTCTGTTGGCGGTTCCCCGTACGTCGCCGGCGGCCCGTCGATCGTGACCACCATGGGCGAGCGCACCGGCATGACGAACGTATTCGCCAACCTGAATGAGGAGTGGCCACAGGTGTCGTGGGAGGCCGTCGCTGAGGCTGACCCGGACGTGATCATCCTGGCGGACCTGCCTGGCCGCGGCGAGCCTGGCGATAAGTGGGAGGAGAAGGTCGCTGACCTCGAAGCCACCCCTGGCACCAAGGAGATGAAGGCAGTCAAGAACAACATGTACATTGTGGTTCCTGGCGTCGCTACCTCGGCTTCCGCTCGTTCCTACGAAGTTGTGCAGAACATCTCGAAGGCGATTGACGACGGCCTCTTCGACGGAGCAACCAAGTAACTGTGAAGAGGACTGTCACTGTTTCAGCCATCGCGTTAGTACTGCTGGTACTCGCGATGGTTTGTTCTATTCCGATTGGCTCAAGCTCTCTGAGCTTTGCTGAGCTGCGTGGCATTTTCGATCCGGCGTTGCCCGCCCCTTCCCCACTGCGCATGTCCATCCTGACGGAACTTCGTATCCCGCGCATCCTGATGGCTGCGATGGTGGGCGGCATCCTCGCGGTCTCCGGTGTGGCGATGCAGGCCATCACGCATAATGACCTCGCCGAGCCGTACCTGCTGGGTATTTCCTCGGGCGCGTCAACAGGTGCCGTGGTGGCGATCCTGTTCTCCACCTGGCAGTACGGCATCATCGCCGGTGCCGCGGTAGGTGCGCTCGTGTCCTTCGGCATGTTGATGCTGCTGCTGCGCAATAGCGCCGCCGACGCCGCACGTGTGGTGCTGACCGGTGTGCTGATTGGGTTCCTCTTCCAGTCGCTGACTTCGCTGATCGTCACTGCGTCCGGGAACGCCGAGTCGACTCGTGGCATCATGTTCTGGCTGCTCGGCGTGCTCAGCGCCGCCCGCTGGTACACCGTGATCGCGGTGTTCATCGTCGGCACGATCGGCACGGTGGCGCTGTGGATGATGTCGCGTTACCTGGACGCGCTTTCCCTCGGTGACGCGACGGCGTCCACGATGGGTATCCCGGTTGTGGCGCTGCGCTACGCGGTGCTGGTCGCGGTGTCGCTGATGACAGCGGCTACGGTTGCATCCGTCGGCGCAATTGGATTTGTGGGCCTGATTGTTCCGCACGCGGTGCGCATGATTTCGGGCCCGCGGCACGCGAGCCTGATCCCGATTTCCGCGGTGGTCGGCGCGATTACGCTTGTGGTGGCCGACGCCATCGCCCGCGCCCTGTTCGCCCCGCAGGAACTGCCTGTCGGCGTGATCACCGCGCTCATCGGCGTCCCTGCGTTCTTCTTGATCCTGCGGAGGAAGCACTGATGTTAGAAGTCAAGAACCTCGAAACGGGCTTCCCCGGCACGACCATCCTGAGCGGCATCTCGTTTGAGCTCGACGCCCCGTCGGTCATTGGGCTCGTGGGCCCGAACGGCTGCGGCAAGTCGACGTTGCTCAAATCCATCGCCGGGGTGCACCCATTCACTGGCGATGTGCTCTTCGACGGCAAACCGCTCCGCGACTACCCTCGCACCGAGCGCGTCCACGTACTGTCCTACGTTGCGCAGCACTCTGGCGACAAGATCCCGCTGACCGTGCGCGAGGTGATCCAGCTGGGCCGCAGCGCCGGCCGCGGATCGTTCGCGCAAGCCCAGCCGGAGGACGAGGAGATTATCCTTCACGCCCTGCGTCACGCGGACCTCGAGGGCATCGTGGACCAGAAGATGTCGGAGCTCTCCGGCGGCCAGATCCAACGCGCCATGGTTGCGCGCGCGATGGCGCAGCGTTCAAAGGTGATGCTGCTGGACGAGCCGACAAACCACCTCGACCTGCATCACCAGTACAAGCTGATGAACATGCTTCGCCACCTGTCCCGTGAGCACAACACGGTGATCGTGCTGGCGATTCATGACCTGGCGCTCGCCGCTCGCTACTGTGACCGCCTCCTACTGCTGCACGATAAGCAGCTCAAGGGCAACGGTGCGCCAGACGATGTGCTTACTCCGGCGGTCCTTGAGAATGTTTTCGGTGTGAGCGGTAACCTAGACCGAGATAGCCAGGACATCCCGGTGCTGCATATTTCCCATCCGGTGTAGTGAATTTTAGGATTCCAGAAAGGTTTCAGTAGTGGCTCAGTCAGTAGATTTCCCCCATTGGACCGGGATTTTCAAGATCCTCGGGGATCAAACCCGGTTGACGCTGCTTGCTGCGATTCACCACGCCGGCCAGCACAAGCTGACCGTGACCGAGCTCGCGGAGGTCACCGAGCTTCGTATCGCAACCGCGTCCGCCGCGCTACGCGCGATGGAGAACAACGGCACGGTGTCCTCGAAACGAGACGGCCGCAGCATCTATTACGCCATCGCGGACAATGACATCCACGAGCTGTTGCACTGGATAGGTGCGGGCCATGCCCACGAACATGGACATGGCCCGGATTCGGCCGATAGCAAGTAACTAGTACTGGCGCAGGTCGATCGGCCCCTGGCCGCGCGTCTCGGCGCGAACGACGTTCGCCGCAGCCTTGATGATGCGCATCAGGTCCTCCGTCCAGTCAGCAACCCCGCGCAGCACGAAGCCTGGCACTTCGGTCTCTGTGACCGAAGCGCTCGCAGTGCCCTTGCCCTCCAGGGAGTTGCGCACTGCATCCCGGACCTTCTCCAGCAGCTCCGGCGTCATGTTCGGGTCGATGCAGATCGCCGTTGCGAAGTGGGTGTGCTGCCCCAGGAAGGACTCCTTCACGTCGTTGAAGAGTTCCTTCGTCGGCTCAATGCGCACGTTGTCCACGACGGCGAGCTTGCCGTCGACGCGCACAACGTTGCGCAGGTGCGCCTGCTCATACAAGAACATACGGCCGTCCGGGGACCAGCCCGGCGTGACGATGTCCGACATGAACAGCTGCGACTCCGCGTCCATGTTGACGGTAATTTGCTGGCGGAAGTCCGCCTCCCGGTACAGGATCAACTGATCCGGGATGTACTCCATCACGGCGTTGCCGTGCAGGGTGAACTCCACGTTCTGTACAACGTAGTCGTCCGGGGTGCGGTACACCTTCGCCGCGGACTGGTCAGTCAAAAGCACGGACGCGTCCGGCTCTACTTCGACTTCCATCCGGTACACGTCCCCACCAACGTATCCCCCACCGGGGTTCGCGATGGTGTAGTAGACCTGCCCGGAATCATCCAGGTAGTGCGGGCGGATGATCTTGAACGCACCCTCGTGGTACTGCCGTTTCGCTACGGACTTGGTACCGCCAATGCCGATACCAAGCTCCAGTACACCAGTTTCCTCATGCGGCGGTTCGTGGGTGAAGACCGCGCTTGACTCGCCCCACATCAAGCTACGCCTTGGTGTCGAGATCTTGCATAAGCACATCTCGACGAATCCACTCGATGACCTGGTCAAGGCCCTCGTCGGTCTTGAGGTTGGTCAGCACGAACGGCTTGTCACCGCGGAACTTCTTCGAGTCGTCGGCCATGACCTGCAGGTCCGCGCCAACGTACGGAGCGAGGTCCGTCTTGTTAATCACGAACAGGTCGGACTTGATCATGCCCTGGCCTGCCTTGCGCGGAATCTTCTCGCCCTGCGCAACGTCGATGATGTAAATCGAGAAGTCAACGAGCTCCGGGGAGAACGTCGCGGACAGGTTGTCGCCGCCGGACTCCATGAACACCAGCTCCAGGTCCGGGTGGCGGTTCAGCAGCTCCTCGTAGGCGGCCTCGTTCATCGAGGTGTCTTCGCGAATAGCGGTGTGCGGGCAGCCACCGGTCTCAACACCAATGATGCGGTCCTCTGGCAGCACGCCGTCGCGAGCCAGGATGCGGGCATCCTCGGTGGTGTAAATGTCGTTGGTAATCGCGGCCATGGAGATCTCTCCCTCCAGGGCGCGCGTAATACGCTCAATGAGCTGCGTCTTACCGGAGCCGACAGGGCCACCGACGCCAATCTTGATTACTGACATACTTCTATCTTCCTTCCAAGTTTTAAGACATAAACATTCGCGAGTGCAGGAACTCGTGTTCCATCTGCGCAATTTCCATATCCGGTGCCGCCACACCCAAGTCGTGGATCGTGTGCTCCATGGTCACCGCGGCGTAGCGCGACACCCAGTCATACACGCCAACCAGCAGACGCTGGCCCGCGTCCTGGCCGAGCGGGATCGCGCGGATCGCGTTCTGCACCATCGAAGTCGCAAGCTGCATGAGGTACGCCTCGACAGCGGTGTACTCCTCCACGCCAGCGGCGCCGAGCACCAGCCCGAACGCGATGCCGGGGTTGCCCTTGTACTCACGGGCCGCAAGCCCGCGGTCGTACTCGGTGACGAGCGCATCGTTGGCGTCGACAATCTTGGCAACCTTCGACATGCGCCGACCCATCGACTGCATCGCGGCGCGCAGCTCCTTCGGCGTCTGCGTCGCATGCACCAGGGCATCGAGCTCAGCGAGCTTTTCGACGCGCTCCGCCTCCGACAGGCCAGACTGCTGCAGCTCGATGGCGAACCTGGCCGCCAGGGCGTCATTAAACGTGGCCTGGTACAGGTAGCCGCGCAGCCACGTCGCGAACGTGTCGGCGTCGCGGATGACGTCACGCTGCAGGTACGTTTCCATGCCCGCGGAGTGCGCAAAGCCACCAGTTGGCAGGGCGGAGTCGGTGAGGTGCCAGACGACGAGCTGGCTGCGATTAGTGGGTGTGCTCTGCATGACGGAACGCCTTTGGCATCACGTATTCACCGCGGTGGTAGGACACACCGGTGTGCTGGATATGGTGCTCGACGGTGTGGTCGTACCGCACAACCATAACGTCCTTGTCGAATGCATTCTCGCCTGCGGCGAAGAACTGTGCCTGGAGGTGGCGGTTACCGAGCGCGTGCGCAACCTCGAGCGCCTCGCGGATCGTTGCAGGTTCGATCACCAGGACATCGGAAGCCGCGATTTTCGCGACGATCAGCTTGTCCCCCTCGCGGGCAAGAATGTCACCGTCGACGAACTCGCGGAAGTCGTTGTCGAGACGGATGCCGAGCTCGGTGCCTTGCTCGGTGGTCAGGCGCTGAATGCGCTTGACGCGGGATTCGTTGTCGAACACGACGTAGTCGCAGTTCGACGCATCAATACCCTCGGTTGTATTCACGTTGCCGAGAATCTCAGTAACGATCATGTTGCGATAAGTACCTTTCAATAGTTTTTGTCGCAGAAAGAGAAAAAGCGAGCGTAGGCAGCGTCTGCTGCCCCCGCTCGCTTCTGCTACACGTCCACCTTAGAACAGGAAGTAGCGCTGTGCCATAGCCAGTTCTTCAGCTGGCTCGGAGTGGATTTCCTCACCGTTGACGGTCAGCACGTAGGTCTCCGGATCGACCTTGATGTCAGGCGTCTCGGAGTTGTACTTCATGTCTGCCTTGGAGAGGTTGCGGATGCCCTTCGCCTCAACAAACCTGCGGTTCGTGTTCAGCTGATCCGGCACGCCGGCCTCGAATGCGGCCGTCGGCAGGAAGGTGACGCTGGTGCGACGGACTGCATCGCCGTACGCTGCGTAGGAGTAACGCATCGTGCGTGGCTGTGGCGTCGGGATGGATGCATTGGAGTCACCCATCTCGGCGCGTGCAACGTAGCCGGACTTGAGCACGAGCAACGGCTTGACGCCGAAGTGTGCTGGCTCCCAGACCACCAGGTCAGCAATCTTGCCCTCTTCAACGGAACCGACTGCGTGCGCGATACCGTGAGCGATAGCTGGGTTGATGGTGTACTTGGACACGTAACGCTTGATGCGCTCGTTGTCGTTGCCCTCGGAGTCGCCCTCGAGCGGACCACGCTGCTGCTTCATGCGGTCAGCAACCTGCCAGGTGCGCAGCACAACCTCGCCGACGCGGCCCATTGCCTGGGAGTCAGAGGAGGTGATGGAGAGGATGCCCATGTCGTGCAGGACGTCCTCCGCCGCGATGGTCTCCTTGCGGATACGGGAGTCTGCGAACGCCACGTCCTCCGGAAGGTCCGGGTTCAGGTGGTGGCAGACCATGATCATGTCAAGGTGCTCTTCCAGCGTGTTGTGGGTGTACGGCAGCGTCGGGTTGGTCGACGCTGGCAGCACGTTGGAGTGGCCAGCCAGCTCAATGATGTCCGGCGCGTGACCGCCGCCAGCACCCTCGGTGTGGAAGGTGTGGATGACGCGGCCGTCAATTGCCTTGATGGTGTTGTCCACGAAGCCACCCTCGTTGAGGGTGTCGGTGTGGATCGCGATCTGGACGTCCATCTCGTCCGCGACCTTGAGCGCGTTGTCGATGGTGTTCGCGGTTGCGCCCCAGTCCTCGTGAATCTTCAGGCCGATAGCGCCGGCCTTGATCTGCTCACGCAGCGGGTTGAGCGCGGACGCGTGGCCCTTGCCCAGGAATCCAACGTTGACCGGGAAGTCAACCGAAGCCTCGATCATGTGCTTGATGTTGGTCGCACCAGCGGAGACGGTGGTTGCGTTGGTGGAATCAACCGGGCCAACGCCGCCACCGATGAGCGTGGTGGTGCCGTTGTCCAGCGCAGCCAGGACCTGCTCTGGGGAAATGAAGTGAATGTGGGTATCCACTGCACCAGCGGTGACGATCTTGCCCTCGCCGCCGATGACCTCGGTTGCGACGCCGACAACGATGTCGATGCCGTCCTGGATATCTGGGTTACCTGCACGGCCGATCTTGAGGATCTTGCCGTCCTTGATGCCGATGTCAGCAACGTAGATACCGGTGTAGTCGATAATGATCGGGCCGGTAATGACGAGGTCCGGAATCAGTTCTTCGCCGGTAACACGGGAGTTCTGCCCCATGCCGTCACGGATAACCTTGCCGCCACCGAAGTTGACTTCTTCGCCTGGCTTCAGCAGGTTCTTCTCAACGCGTGCGATCAGCGAGGTGTCCGCGAGGCGGACGCCGTCACCGGTGTGTGGGCCGTAAAGCTCGGCGTACTGACGCCTATCCATCTCAAATGCCATTTTGTTCCCTTCCTTAAAGGTTTCGTAATCCGTTTACTTGACTGGGCCGTTGACCTTGCCGTTGAAGCCGTGAACTTCGCGCTTGCCGCCGAAGTCGATCAGCTCAACAGTGCGGGAATCGCCTGGCTCGAGACGGGCTGCGGTGCCCGACGGGATGTCGAGGCGCTTGCCCATCGCAGCTTCACGGTCGAACTCGAGGGCGCTGTTTGCCTCTGCGAAGTGGAAGTGGGAACCGACCTGGATCGGGCGGTCGCCGGTGTTCTTCACCTCAAGCGTGATTGGCTCGCTGCCTTCGTTCAGGATGACCTTGCCTTCAGTGATGAAGTACTCGCCTGGAATCATGGATAGTCTCCTTTTATCGGATTGGGTTGTGGACAGTGACAAGCTTGGTGCCGTCAGGGAAGGTTGCCTCAACCTGAACGTCAGAGATCATCTCTGGAACGCCTTCCATGACATCGTCACGGGTAAGCACCTGGATGCCCTCGGACATCAGCTGCGCTACCGTCTTGCCATCGCGGGCGCCTTCCATGAGGTAATCCGTGATGAGGGCTACCGACTCTGGGTAGTTCAGCTTCACGCCGCGTTCCTTGCGGCGACGTGCCACATCAGCAGCAACCACGATGAGCAGCTTTTCCTGTTCGCGTTGGGTCAGCTTCATTTCTTCTCCTTGCTCGTTGACGATTGATATTCGATTATTTGCCGACGCCCCGTCTGTGCCTTCTGGAACAGACGGGGTTCAGTTTTCACTCATTGTGTGAAATTTTTTCGGTTCGCCCCGAACCTACTCCGAATTAGTGGTGATGGTGATGCTTCTTCGGGTTATCCGAGGCTTCTTCCGGTGAGTGTCCGGGCGCTAATCCCTCTCTGATGAGTTGTTCATCGAGTGAGTGGTCCGGATTCTCATGGTCGGTTTTCATCTTCGATTTTGTAAACATTGAGAACAGTCCGTTCTGGTATGCCACTGTACCCAGAATCAGGAAGATACCGATGATCTGGAGTACCGATGGGATCTCGCCGAACAGCGGAGCTGCAATGATGACGGAGGTCACCGGCGAGAGCAGCAGGATACCTGCGGACAGGGTCGGGTCGAGCCAAACCGTGCCGTACTGGACGAAGGTCCATGCCAGCGCCTGGCCGAGGATAGCCAAGCAGATCAGGTTGAACCAGTTCCAAGTGGTCAGCGCGTCACCGACGGTGTGCTCAGGATCAACCAGCGGGAGCTGGCCGTCGATCAGAACACCGTTCACGAAGTCGAATCCCTTACGCGGGGAGATGAAGAATGCCACGATTGTTGGCGGGACTGCCTGCGCCATCATCGTGTACATCATCGGTTGGACGTACAGGTCCTTACGTGCGGAGGTACCAGCCTTACGGGAGAGGTACAGGTAGAACGAGTAGCACACGCCCGAGGTCAGGCCGAAGATGGTACCCAGGGTTGCAGTCTTAATGCCGTAGATGGACTCCGGTCCACCAGATGCCTCAGAGGCCTCGAAGACGCCACCGGTCAGCATCACACCGACGGCCATGATCGGGACAAGGATCAGGAAGACCGGCGGAATCTTGTACTTATCAAAGACTGCCGTAAGCATCGGCACGATGATGACCTGCAGGTTCAGCAGAATTGCGGCAATGCCGGCGCCTACGTAGAAAATGGAGTAGTTCCAGCAGGTAAAGTCCACGCCCAGGAAGAGGCCGGAGGCAATGGAGAGCATGATGCCCTTCTTGCTCAGCGACGCCTTCTTGCGAATTTCCATAACACCGAACGGGATCAACACGAGGCAACCGATCACGACGCGCAGGAAGGCCTGCGTCGCTGGATCCATGTTTGTCGCCTTTACCCACAGCGGGGTGCCGGCAAGGAATGCTGTACCAAGCGCAAGGAACAAAACCGCCTTGCCGTGGCTCACTGGTTTGATTGGCGGACCCTTGATGTCCGCTGCCGTAGTGGCGCTAGAAGTATTTGACATGCCAAACACAATACATTCCGAAACACATTTCAGAATTCCCTAAGGCACTATTTGCATAACTTTCAAACTATTGCATATATAATCCCCCTCCGAGCGACTTTATAAAAGCCCCATTCATATTTTATACATTTCGACTACCCCCGTATTGGGGTGTGTTTAAACAGTACAAATGTACTGTCAGCTGCAGATTTCCCAAAAATGTCCCGAAAATTGGGCCAAAAATAGAAACCCTCTACCCCTTTATTGAATATCCGAGATTCGATGGTTCGATTGAATTACATACTGTTGTTTTTTCATTATTTTATAAATCAACATTCAAAAGTTTCCTGGGAGCTTTTTAAGGTCCAACTTTCAACCTTTCCCGGTTCGCCTGGTCCCATACCCCCTCCCCGACCGCACTGTTACCATATTGCAGGTCAGA
This sequence comes from Corynebacterium lipophilum, assembly GCF_024102595.1. Lineage (NCBI taxonomy): Bacteria > Bacillati > Actinomycetota > Actinomycetes > Mycobacteriales > Corynebacteriaceae > Corynebacterium > Corynebacterium lipophilum. The sequence continues at coordinate 48,267 of NZ_JAEUWV010000009.1, read as the reverse complement.
TATAGGGAGGCGGAAAGCAGACATGCCTTTGTCCGAAATCAATGCCGAACGTAAACAAGAGCAGCGGCTCCTCGAACGGTTTATGTGGCTCTCCATCACAGCGTCCGTCATCACCATTGCTTTGAAGATGGCAGCGGCCGGCATTACGGGATCAGTCGGTTTCCTCTCAGACGCCATCGAGTCCGTGATCAACCTGGTTGCTGCCCTCGTCGGCCTGTGGGCACTGAAGCTTTCCGCTAAGCCCGCGGATGAGAACCACAACTTCGGCCACGCCAAAGCAGAGTACTTTTCCGCACAGGTGGAAGGCTCCCTCATCTTGGTTGCATCGGTGGCCATTATCTATACGTCGGTACAACGCATCCTGCATCCACAGCCGGTTGAGCAGATCGGCATCGGTCTGGCGTTCTCTGTTGCTGCGACCGTGTTGAACCTCGCAGTCGGTGTCGCTTTGGTGCGCGCTGGGAAAAAGTACCGCTCTTCAACGCTGGATGCCGACGGCCACCACCTGCTTACTGACGTGTGGACCACGGTCGGCGTGATCATCGGCATCGCGGCTGTCTGGATTACGGGCTGGCAGCTGCTCGACCCGATCATCGCGCTGTGCGTCGGCTTCAACGTCCTGTTCACTGGCTACCGCCTGCTCAAAGGCGCCATTCTTGGGCTGCTCTCGGAAGCGCTACCGCAAGATGAGCTGGAGAAGCTGCACGGCTTCCTTAATAGCTACGTCGCCGAGCACGACGTCGAGTTCACGTCTGTGCGCACGGCTGCGTTTGGGCGGGATCGGCTCATCAGCCTCGTGGTGCAGGTACCCGGCGGCTGGACAGTGGCGTACTCCCACGAACACGCTGACGCCATCGAGGACGGCATCACCGAAGCCATCGGCGAATCGGAAACCATCGTGCACGTGGAGCCCGCGGGGTACCACACGCGCACAGGCCCGCTCTGGGCTTAAGACCCGTCTTCGGTTACGGACGCGTACTGTTCGCTGAGCTTGTCCGCCTCGGTGACGTAGAACATGGCGCGCTGCCCCATGGACTCGTCGCGCTTGTCGGTGCGGGCCTGCAGGTCTTCGATTTCGGACTCGGGAACGCCGATGCCACGCATCTCGTCCGTCTTTGACCAGATGGCAATGATGGCGTCTTCGAAGGCGGGCTCGTCCATCTCGCCTGGATCGGCATCGGGCTCGGCCTCTGCTTCCTGCGAAGCCGGTGCGGCGGGTGTTTGCTCGAATGGGAGGGGCTGGGTGGTGCACGAAGTGGCCGTCGATACGCAGGCGGCGGCGAGTGCTGCGACGAAAAGCTTTGAGTGTTTCATTCTGCTTATTCTAACCACCGAAATTCGCTGGTCATACGATTAAGATACAGAGGTATGGCTGTACAGCATGGAACGATTCCACCACCGGCGCTCCAGCAGCGCACCCCCTCCCTTTCGAAAAAGCAGTGGGCGGGCCTCATTCTTGGCGCCGTGCTCTTCGCGCTCCCCTTCTTTTTCAACATCCCTGGCCTCGAGGCGCCCGGCCAGCGGATGCTTTCTATTTTCCTGTTGGCGATTGTCTTCTGGATCCTCGAGCCGATCCCGCTGACCGCGACCGCGGTGCTAGTGATCTTCCTCGAGGTCATCCTGCTTTCGAAGGGCGCCATCGTTGACCCGACGGGTGGCGTCGAGGCACTGAAGGAGACGGTGCTGCCGGCGTCCGACTACTTTGCGGCGCTGGCGAACCCGGTGATCATCCTGTTCTTGGGCGGGTTCATGATTGCGCATGGCGCGGAGAAGTTCGGGCTGGACAAGAACCTGGCGGCGATCATGCTTCGGCCGTTCCCGGACAAGGCGCGGCTGACGGTGCTGGGGCTCATGCTGATTACCGCGCTGCTGAGCATGTTTATGTCGAATACGGCGACGACGGCCACGATGTTCGCGGTGGTCATCCCGATTCTGCGCACGCTGCCGCCGGGTAAGGTGCGCGCGGGTGTGGCGCTGTCGATTCCGCTAGCGGCGAACGTGGGCGGCATCGGTACTCCGGTAGGTACGCCGCCGAACGCGATCGCGATTGGTGCGCTGGCAGAATACGGCATCAAGGTGTCCTTCGTGCAGTGGATGCTGCTTGCCGTCCCGTTCATGCTGGTTGTGCTGGTGTTTGCGTGGCTGTTCCTGTGCGTCGCGTTCATCCCTTCGGAGACGCGGATCTCGATTGCAATGGATGCGTCCTGGGATACGTCGTCGAACGCGAAGCTGTTTTACGCCGTCGCGGGGCTGACGATTGCGCTGTGGATGAGCGAGCCACTTCACGGGATCTCCTCGAATATTGTCGGTTTCTTCCCCGTCGTCGCGCTGCTGAGCCTGAAAGTGATGAAGGGCAAGGACGTCCAGGCGCTGGACTGGCCTGTGTTGTGGCTGGTCTCCGGCGGTATTGCGCTGGGCACGGGCGTGGGTGCGACGGGGCTCGATGACTGGTTGGTCGGCTCCGTGAACTGGAAGGTGCTCGGCCCGATGATGATCCTGGCGCTACTGGGCCTGATCGGGTTTGCCATGGCGAACGTCATTTCCCACTCGGCGGCGGCGAACCTGCTGGTGCCACTGGCGGTCTCGCTGGCGATCACGCTGTCCGAGCCGAGCCCGATGCTCATCGCGGTGATTGTGGCAATCGCCTGCTCGCTGGGTATGGCGCTGCCGATCTCCACCCCGCCGAACGCGATTGCGTACGCCACGAAGGAGATCACCATCCCACAGATGGCGCAGGTCGGCCTGGTGGTGGGTACGGTGGCAACGCTGCTGCTGATCTTCGTGATGCCGTCAGTATGGACGCTGCTGGGGTTGCTGTAGATGATTCCACACTCAACAATCGCGGTCATCGGTGCGTCGGAGGCGTCGCGCACCGTCCAGAGCATCGTGCGCGACGCGTTCGGCGACACGCACACGGTGCTCACCTACCCGTCGCTGACGGACTTGCCGCGCACAGACGACCTCGCGCTCATTACTGTCACGGTGCACGAGCATGGGCTGACCAAGGACCACCCACTCGTCGCTTTTCTTGACGACGCCCACTACGAGCACACCCGCATCATTGTTTTGACCACCGCTCCTTCGGTGTCGGGCCTGGACCGGCTCAGCGAGCTGGGCAGGCTGGACATGCTGGTGTACACGCCGGAGATCCACGACGAGGCCCTGGCACGGAACCTGCAGCAGCAGCTCACCCGCTATTGGGCGTCGCGCTACCACGACAACCCCGAGCTGGCGTCGAAGTACGACCAGCCGGCGGCGCCGGCGCTGGACGTGGAGCTCAGCGACGAGGAGATCATCAAGCACATTATTGACGCCGCCGACCGGCACCTCGGGCGCCAGCCGCGCCTGGTCTTCCCTCCCGGGGTGAACCTGACCACGGAGGGCAAAGAGGTCGAGGAAGTCATCTTGACCATCTCGGGCGAGGTGGTGCTGCAGCGCAGCACGGACGCCGGGGATATTACGATGCACCGCGGATCGACGGGCCAGGTAATTGGCCTGTTGGCGCTAGCGGGCACGCGCATCGGGTTCTTCACCGCGCGAACCACGACGGAGGTCACGGCGGTGCAGCTGCCGATGGACCAACTCAACTACCTGCTCGACATCGCACCTGGCCTGGACCGCATGCTCGCCGTGCTGCTGGTGCGTTCCTACGACCGGCGCCTGCGCCGCTCCGAGGACATCCAGGTGCACCAGCACGAGATGACCGCGGAGCTGGAGCAGGAGCGGGCGCGGCTGAGCACCGCGCTTCGCAACCTGGAGGAGGCCCGCCGCGAGTTGATGAGCCAGGCCCGGTTCGCCTCGCTCGGCGAGCTGGCGGCGGGGGTCGCCCACGAGCTGAACAACCCGATGGCCGCGATTGAGCGCACGGCGGCGCATCTCGGAGAGGACGTCGATAAGCTGCTTGCGGCGAGCCCGAACCGGAAGTGGCGCGAGGGCGTGCTCAAGGCGTTTGAGCAGGCGAAACTGGCGCCCTCGGTGAGTACGAAGGAGGCGCGCAGGCTGCGGCGTGAGCTCACCGAGATCATCGGCGACCGCGCGCTTGCGCAGCGCTGGGTGCTCGCCGGGCTGCACGACGCCGCCTTTGCTAAGCAGGTGGCCCGCTCCCGCAGGCTCGACTTCGAAACCATCGAGCGCGCTGCGGCGATCGGCACTGGGGTGCGCAACCTCTCCACCGCGGCGACCCGCATCACGGAACTCGTGGCCTCGCTGCGCTCGTACGCGCGCCCTGACGGCGACCCCGTCACCGATGTCAATGTCCACGAAGGTATTGACGACACGCTGCGCCTCATCTCGCACCGGCTCGACCACGTCGAGGTCATCCGCGATTACGCGGAGCTGCCCAACATCACGTGCATGCCGGGCCAGCTGGCCCAGGTGTGGACGAACCTGCTGACCAACGCCGCCGAAGCGATGCAGGACACAGGCGTTGGCGGCACAATCACGATCCGCACGAGTACGCCCGAGCCGGGCTGGGTCGAAGTCGACGTTATCGACGACGGCCCCGGCATCCCCGGCGAGCGCCTCGAGCGGCTCTTCGAACCCCGCTTCACCACGAAGAACGGCCAGGTGCGCTTCGGGATGGGGATCGGTCTGAGTGTGTGCCGCAGCATCATCAATAAGCACCACGGAACTATCGCGCTGGAGTCCTCCCCTCGGGGCACCCAAGCCAGCGTTCGCCTACGTATCAACGGACCAAGGAGACACCATGAACCTCACCATTCTGATTCTTGAAGATGAAGCCGAAGTGCGCGCCGCCCTTGAGCGCGACCTCCTCCCCTTCGCGGACACCGTCCGCCTGGAGGTTGCCTCCAGCGCCAACGAGGCATGGGAAGTGATCGACGAGCTCAGCGACGACGGCGACCTCCTCGCGCTCGCGCTGTGTGATCACCGCATGCCCGGGACCACCGGCGTGGAGTTCCTTGTGCAGATGATGCAAGACCCACGCACCGCGGCGACCCGGAAGGTGCTGGTAACCGGGCAGGCGCAGCTCAAGGACACCGTGCACGCGGTGAACGAGGCGAACCTGGACTACTACATCGCTAAGCCGTGGGACGTCGAGAACCTGCACAGCGTAGTGCGTGACATGTTGACGGACTACGTGGAGGCGCTAGACATCGACCCGCTGCCCTACTTCGAGGTGCTGGACCAGCAGCGGGCGCTGAAGCTTACCCGCCACCGGGACTAATGGATGGAGGTTGGTGAGTGCTCGGGCGGGATCTTCGGGTGGTCTAACAGGTCGAACCCGAAGAGGATCCGGTCCTTGACTCCCGCCAGAATCGCCTCGACGGAGTAGACGTCGCGGAACGTTTGCTTCGTAAACACTTCGGCGGGTGAGCCTTCGGCATAGATCTTGCCTTCGTGGAGCACGATGATGTGGTCCGCGAAGCGCTCAATCAGGTCGATTTGGTGCAGGCTTACTACCGTTGTGATGTTTCGTTCAACCGTGAGCGCCTTGATTTGGTGCAGGATTCTGTACTGGTTTTCGATGTCGAGTGCGGACGTGGGCTCATCGAAAAGCAGGATGTCTGGCCGTTTGACCATGGCCTGCCCGATGAAGACTTTTTGGCGTTGGCCACCGGACAGGTTGCGGATGGCGACGTCGCGCAAGGGCTGCAACTCAAGCATGTCGAGCACCTCGTTGACGTCGTCGATGTCTTCCTGCGTGGTGCGGATGCCCAGCTTGGCAACTTTGCCGATCATCACCGTTTCAAACACGGTGAACGGTAGGTCGCCTTCCGTGTGCTGGTTCAGGTAAGAAATGTTACCGGTGGTTGTAATCTCGCCGGAGATCTTCTTGCCGCGCCCTTGGTTGTGTGAGCGGACAATCGACGTCATCAGCGTGGTCTTGCCAGCACCGTTGCGCCCCATCAGTACGGTGACCTCGCCGGGTTTGGCTTGGAAGCTGATGTTGTTGATGATCTGGCGCTCGCCATAATCGAACGAGAAGTTCTTGACGCGAATCATGCCGCTACACCGCCCTTTGACGGCGCTGGCTGGTAAGCGCGTAGACCAGGAACGGAATGCCGATGATGGAGCTGATGATGCCGATTGGCACCACAACCCCAGGGACGATCAGCTTCGAGAGTATAGAGGACACCAGCAGGATCATCGCGCCGAGGATCGCGGAGCTTGTCAGGTAGAAACGCTGGTCTTCGGAAACGAGGCGGCGTGCCAAGTGCGGCGCGGCCAGCCCGATGAACCCGATCTTTCCGCAGAAACTCACCGCGAGCGCGGTCAGAATCGAGGCCAAGACGAGGGAGAGGATCTTCACGCGCCCGACTTTGACGCCGAGCGCTTCCGCTCGTGCTTCACCGAACTTCAGCGCGGTCAGGTTCCACGCGTTGCGCAGCAGCACCGCGAAGACAACGACGAACGTCGAGAGCAGGATCCACGCCTGCGGATACGAGGCGCGGGTGAGCCCGCCCATCGTCCAGAAGACGATGTACGACAGGCTCTCTTCTGACGCGCGGTACTGGATCAGGGACAGGAAGGCGTCGAAGAGGAAGTTCAGCGCGATGCCCGCAAGCACGAGTGATGAGTTGCTCATCTCGATGTACTTGCCCACCGCGAAGATAACCAGCACGGAGACCAGCGCGAGCAGCAGCGCACCGCCGGTAACGAACACCATCGGCAGCGCCATCACAAAGACGATGGCTGCGCCAAGGCTCGCTGCCGAGGACACGCCAAGCGTGAACGGGCTAGCAAGCGGGTTATTCAGGATTGTCTGCATCACGGCGCCCGCCAACCCCAGGCTCATCCCCACCCCTACTGCCATGAGGGCAGCTGGCATGCGCATGCGGAAGAACGCAATGTGCTCAACCGAGTCAGGGTCTAGCACGGCGGAGAAGTTTGAGAGCTTGATGTCGGCGGGGCCGACGCAAAGATCCACCACGAAAAGGACGACGACCGCCAAAATGGCAAATGCGACCAGAAGTCCTTTCGGGAGGCTTTTTGTTGGTGCCTTACTCATACTTGATGAACCAGGTTCCCTCGTATGGGATCGGCATGTACTTATCGAAGTACTCCTTGATCAGCGCCTCTGGATCCAGGTCCGCAAACTCCTCCGGGTGGAAAAGCTTCGCCAGCTGCGCGTAGGAGTAGAAGTCGAGCATTTCGCGGGTCATCGGGTGCCCGATGGCGTAGAGCTCGTTGTTCTGGATCGCCTTGAGCTTGTCCCAGCCTTCGCGCTGGCGGAACGGCTCCATCGAGGCCAGCGCCTCCTCATTGGAGACGGAGAAGCCCATCTTGACCGAGTCCGGCTGGTTCGCCCACAGGGATCCTGAGAGCACGATCTTGTCCGGGTTGCTGACCAGGACCTGTTCCGCGGAGAGCGCCTCGGCGTCGTCCGCAGCCATGAAGTGCGTCGCGATGTTGTCCGCGCCGACGGCGTCCAGGATGGCGCCCCACATGATGCCGGCGCCGTAGGTGTTGCCGAATTCGGTCGGGCCGTTCGAGGTCGTCTCAAAGTAGACCGACGTGGTGTGGTCCAGCTTCGAAGCGCGCTCCTCGATGTCGCCGACGACGTCCTCGTAGAACTTCGTGATCTCGTCGACATTCTTCGTCAGCCCAGTGGCTTCAGCGATGATCTTGGTGGACTGAATATGGTTTTCCAGCTTTTGGCTGTGGTAATCGATGTAGATTACCGGGATGCCAGTCTGTTCAGCGATGACATCCATCTTTGCTTTCTGGCGAACCGGAGCAATGACTCCGTCGACACCCATCGTCAAAAGTTGTTCGGCGGAGACCTGATCCTTCGTCGCATCACCAATCTTCGGGATATCAGCAAGCTCCGGGTTCGCCTCAAGCAAAAGGTCCCACAGGTCCTGTCGGTTGGACTCGAGGCCCTTATCCATCGCAGCGATCTTAGACGTGTAGTTGTCCCGGTCAAGGGCCGCCATCGTCAAAAGCGGCCCGCCAGAACCAGAAAGCTGAATGGCTGCGTGCTCGAGTGGCTTCTCCAGCTGAATCGTGTTCCCGGTGATGTCCGTGATGGTCACTGCATGCGAGGCGTCTGCGGCAGTCTGGCTCGTTTCCGAGGCAGGCTCGTTGTCCGCAGGGCTGCTGCATCCAGTCACTGTCCACATCATCGCGGCACAGAGCACTACAGCTGGGAGGGATTTCTTCGCGGAGAAGGCCATGATTATCGACTTTCACTGTGGTTTGGTTGCACCGATTCCGAGCAAGGAATGTGAAGGCGCAAGGGTGGATGGCTCCACCCAACTAGCAAATGTTCAATTAATAAATTGAACAACCAAATTACAGCACATGTGAAAGCGATACGTCAAGCCTGTCAATTTATTGTGAGACCTCTTCTGAGGCCTCCGCAATCGCGGCCGCGAGGCGCTGAGCCGCCTGCGCGATCTCCTCGTCGCTGATCACCAGCGGCGGCGTCAGGCGGATCACGTCATCCGCCGGCGCGTTGAGGATCACGCCGTGCTCAAGGCCAAGCTTGACGACGCGCTTCGCCACCGGCCGCTCCAGCACCACGCCGAGCATGAGCCCACGCCCACGAACTGCCTTGACACCCGGGATCTTCGAGGCGGCGTCGTAAAGCACCTGACCTTTGCGACGCACCTCCTCGAGGAAAGCGTCGTCGATGGTGGCCAGCACTGCCGTGGCCGCCGCGCACGAGACGGGGTTGCCGCCGAACGTGGTGCCGTGGCTGCCCGGCGTAAATAGCTTCGCTGCCTCGCCGCGGGCTATGGTCGCGCCGATTGGCATGCCGCCGCCGAGGCCCTTGGCCATGGTGATCACGTCCGGGAGCACGCCCTCGTGCTGGAAGGCGAAGAAGTCGCCGGTGCGGCCGACGCCGGTCTGTACCTCGTCGGCGATGAAGAGGATGCCGTGCTTATCGCACAGCTCGCGCACTTGGGTGAGGAAACCCTCCGGGGCTGGGATGATGCCGGTCTCGCCCTGGATGGGCTCCATGATGATGGCCGCGGTGTCCGAAGGGTTCTGTTCCACGAGTGCGGTGAGCGCCTCAATGTCGCCGTAGGGGTAGAACTCCACGCCGGCGGGCAGGGGCTCGAACGGCTTTTGCTTGTCGGGCTGGCCGGTCATGGCGAGCGCGCCCATGGTGCGGCCGTGGAAGCCGTGCTGCGCTGCGAGGATGCGGCGGCGGCCGGTCAGGCGCGCGAGTTTGAACGCGGCCTCGTTGGCCTCGGTGCCGGAGTTGCCGAAGTAGACGCGGGCGGTGTCGTCCGCGACGTGCTCGCGGAGTGCCTCGGCGACCTTGACCACGGGTGCGGAGCCGAACAGGTTCGAGACGTGGCCGAGCGTCGATAGCTGGTTGGTGACCGCCTCGACCACTGCCGGATGCGCATGGCCGAGCGCGTTGACCGCGATGCCGGCCAGCATGTCGATGTACTGCTTGCCATCCGCGTCGGTCACGGTGGAACCGGAACCTTCGACGAGCTCGATTGGCGGAACCGGGTAGTTATCTAAAAGCGCGCCCGCCCAACGCTGCGTGAAGTCCTTCATGCGTCATCCTTTCTAAAAATGGTGCCGTCCGGGTACTGGGAACGGTCGTAATCATCTGGCAGAACCATGGTGCCCACACCGCCCATCGTGAGCAGCTCAAGCAGGACGGAGTGTGCGACGCGCCCGTCGATGACGTGGGCGGCTTTCACCCCACCCCGCACCGCGGTCAGGCACGCCTCCATCTTGGGGATCATCCCCGAGTCCAATGCTGGCAGCATCTGCTCGAGATCCCCGGCCTCGATCTTAGACAGCAGCGAATCCCTATTCGGCCAGTCTGTGTAGAGGCCCTCCACGTTGGTGAGCACCACGAGGCGCTCCGCGCCGATCGCCGCGGCGAGCGCGCCCGCGGCCTCGTCGGCGTTGATGTTGTACACCTCGCCGTTCTCTCCCGGCGCGATGCCGGAGACCACCGGGATGCGGCCGGCCTCGATGATGTCCATGACGGCGGCGGGGTTCACGTCGGTGATCGTGCCGACGAGCCCGATGTCGCGGGTTTCGCCGTCGACGTCGACGGTACGGCGCTTCGCGGTGAACAGCCCGGCGTCCTCGCCGGAGGTGCCCACTGCGTACGGCCCGTGGGAGTTGATCTTGCCCAGCAGGTCGCGCCCGACCTGGCCGAAGAGCACCATTCGCACCACGTCCAGGATCTCGGGTGTGGTGACGCGGAAGCCACCGACAAACTCGCCACCGTCGAGGCCGAGGCGGGAGAGCATCGCGCTGATCTGTGGGCCACCGCCGTGGACGACGACGGGCTTCGCGCCGACGGTGCGCAGGAAGACCATGTCGGCGGCGAATGCGGCCTTGAGGTCCTCGTCGATCATGGCGTTGCCGCCGTACTTGACCACGACGATTTTGTCGCGGTAGTGCTGCAGCCATGGCAGTGCCTCTGCCAGGACGGTTGCCCGCTGCTCGCTGCTGAGATTCGGTAACACGGATGCCTCCTAGCTGCTGTATGCGGAGTTGATTTCGACGTAGGCGTGCGACAGGTCGGTGGTGCGCACGGTGGCGCTGCCCTGCCCGCCGGTGCCGAGGTTGACGACGACCTCGATGTCCGCACCGCTTAAGTCCACGTCGCGCGCGCCCGGCGCGCCGGCGGACTGCTCGCACACGGTGTGCCCGTTGAAGGTGACTGAGATGTTTTCGGCGTCCATCTCGGCGTCTGCCATGCCGACGGCGGCGAGTACGCGGCCCCAGTTCGGGTCGGAGCCGAACATTGCGGTCTTGACCAGGTTGTCGCGCCCGATGGCCCGTGCTGCGTTGAGTGCTTGGGCGTCGTCGGTTGCGCCTTCGACGGTGATGGCCACGCGTTTGGTTACGCCTTCGGCGTCGGATTGCATCATGGCGGCGAGCTGTGAGCAGGCGTCCTGCATCGCGGCGTCGAGTTCCTCTTGTGTCGGCGTGGCGCCGCTTGCGCCGCTGGCCATGGCGATGACGGTGTCGTTGGTGGAGGTGGAGCCGTCGATATCGAGGGTGTTGAAGGTGGTGGCGACGGCGCTCTCGAGCGCGGTCTGCAGCGCCTGGCTTGTCACGTCGGCGTCGGTGGTGATGCACACGAGCATCGTGGCAAGCGAGGGCGCCATCATGCCCGCGCCTTTGCCCATTCCGCCGAGCGTCCAACCGTCGCCTTCGACGACGACCTCTTTCGCGACCGTATCCGTGGTTTTGATTGCGACGGCGGCGTCCGCGCCATGGTCGCCGAGTTGCTTCACGACGACCCCGATACCGCTTTCTACCTTGTCCATCGGCAGCACGTCACCGATGATGCCTGTGGAGCACACCGCGATGTGCGAGGCGTCCGCCCCGATGCCTGCGGCGGTCAGCTGCTGCATTGCCTTGGCGTCTTCCACGCCCTGCGCGCCGGTGCAGGCGTTGGCGTTGCCGGAGTTAAACACGACGGCTTGGAGCGCGCCGCCTTTGATTACCTCGCGGCTGACCTTGACCGGGGCTGCGAACACCTTGTTGCGGGTAAATACGGCTGCGGCCGCTTGCTTGGGCCCTTCGTTGACCACGACGGCCATGTCCGGCTTGCCGGATGTCTTGATGCCGGCCGAGGTTGCGGCGGCGCTGAATCCTTTGGGGGCGGTAACACCAGTAGTGCTCATGATGAAATGTCCTTTACGGTCCTGTACGAGAAGAAGTGGAGGTGGAATAGGGCTGGCGGTTACGGGGCCACCCCGGCTCGCGAGAGTCCCGCGGTCTCTTCGAGCCCGAGTGCGAGGTTCATGCACTGCACGGCACCGCCGCCGGTGCCTTTGGTGAGGTTATCGATGGCGCTGGTGACTACCAGCTTCTTGGCCGCCTCATCCACTTCCACTTGCACGTGGCACATGTTTGAGCCAACCACGTGCTGCGTCTGCGGCTGCTGCCCTGCCGGGAGCAGGGTGACGAACGCTTCGCCCGCGTAGGCGGCTTCGTAGGCCGCGCGGGCAGTCGCAGCGTCCACGCCCCGGGTAAGCGGCGCCACCACGGTGGTGAGGATGCCGCGCGGCAGCGGCGCGAGCACCGGCGTGAAGCTGATGCCGACCGGAGACTGCGCTACTTCCTGCAGGTTCTGCTGGATCTCCGGGGTGTGCCGGTGGGTGCCGCCAGCGCTGTAGGCCTTCAGCGAACCCATCGTTTCCGCGCCCAGCATGGCAACGCTCGCCTTCTTGCCTGCGCCGGACACGCCGGTGACGGAGACGATAGTCAGGTCCGGTGCAACCAGGCCGGATGCCACCGCGGGCCATGCCACGAGGGTCGCGCCCGTAGGGAAGCATCCTGGCACCGCGATCCGCGTGGCAGCCGCAATCTGCTCGCGGTGGCCGGGCAGCTCCGGCAGGCCGTACGGCCAGGACCCGGCGTGCTCGGAGCCGTAGTAGTGCTGCCAGGCATCGGCGCTGCGCAGGCGGAAGTCCGCAGCACAGTCGATGACCGTGACCTCTGGCGGCAGCGTCGCGCCGATCTTCGCGGAGTGCCCGTGCGGCAAGCCGAGGAAGACGACGTCGTGGCCCGCGAGCACCTCTACCGTGGTGGGTTCGATGACGCGGTCGGCGAGCTCGGGCAGGTGTGGCATGAGCTCCGCTACCGAGGCGCCCGCGTTGGAGGCTCCGGTGAGCGCACCGATCTCGAGCTCGCCCGCGAGGTATGCCGGGTGGCCGAGCAGCAGGCGGAGGATCTCGCCGCCGGCGTACCCGGTAGCGCCCGCGACTGCTACTTTCAACACTTTTTGCTCTGACATACACGGCAGTGTAACAGCTATGCGGCCCGGTGTATGTTATTCAGGAAAACTTCTTTCTTCCTACCCTCGGAAACACGTCTGCCCACTACCGAAACGGAATCGGCAGTGGGCAGTGAACGCGTATTTTATGCCACTAGGACATAATCATGCAGGTTAGATGACGCCCTGCGCCAGCATCGCGTCAGCGACCTTCTTGAAGCCCGCGATGTTCGCGCCGGCAACGTAGTCGCCCTCCATGTCGTACTCCTTGGCGGTCGAATCGACCGTCTTGAAGATGTTCGACATGATTTCGTGCAGGCGCTGGTCGGTGTACTCGAAGGACCAGGAGTCCCGCGAGGCGTTCTGCTGCATCTCCAGCGCGGAGGTGGCCACGCCACCGGCGTTGGCCGCCTTGCCCGGCGCGAACGCGATCCCCTTCTGCTGGAAGTAGTGGGCAGCCGCAGGGGTGCACGGCATGTTTGCGCCCTCGGCGACGTAGCGCACACCGTTGTCCACGAGGAGTTTGGCGTCGTCACCATCGAGCTCGTTCTGGGTGGCGCACGGCAGGGCAACATCCGCCTGGACCTCCCACACGTTGCCGTCCCGGTGGTACTCGACGCCCTCCCCGGCCTCAGCCGCGTAGGTGGAGATACGCCCACGGCGCACTTCCTTGACGTCCTTGAGCAGTTCGATGTCCACACCGTTCGGGGTGGTGACGTAGCCGGAGGAGTCCGACATGGCAACCACCACGCCACCGAGCTGCTGCACCTTCTCAGCAGCGTAGATAGCCACGTTGCCGGAGCCGGACACGATAACCTTGGAGCCCTCGAAGGTCTCGCCATGCGTCTGCATCATCTCGGAGGCGAGGTAGACCAGGCCGTAGCCGGTTGCCTCGGTGCGAACGAGGGAGCCGCCCCACTTCAGGCCCTTGCCGGTGATCACGCCGGACTCGTGGCTGTTTTCCAGGCGGCGGTACTGGCCAAAGAGGTAGCCGATCTCGCGGGCGCCAACGCCGATGTCACCGGCTGGCACGTCGCGGTATTCGCCGATGTGGGTGTGCAGCTCCGTCATGAAGGACTGGCAGAAGCGCATGATCTCGGCGTCGGACTTGCCCTTCGGATCGAAGTCGGAGCCACCCTTCGCGCCGCCGATTGGCAGGCCGGTCAGGGAGTTCTTGAAGATCTGCTCGAAGCCCAGGAACTTGATAATGCCCAGGTTCACGCTCGGGTGGAACCGCAGCCCGCCCTTGTATGGACCGAGCGCGGAGTTGAACTGTACGCGGAAGCCGCGGTTGACCTGGATTTGCCCGTTGTCATCGACCCATGGGACGCGGAACACAAGCTGGCGCTCTGGCTCGCAAAGACGCTCGATGAGTCCGTAGTCAGCGTAGTGAGGATCCTTATTGAGGACGATCTTGAGGGAGTCAAGCACTTCCGCGAGCGCCTGGTGGAACTCCGGCTCCCCCGCGTTCCTCATCTGCAATTTGCCGTAATAGTCAGAGATCTGCTGATCGATAGACATGTGAATCCTTTCTTCGTGGCGCCCCTTCCGTGGCGAGCACTATATTGACTGGACCCCTGTTAGTTTTCCCTCATTGCAAAAGCGTCGCAGGAAAAAATCCACCAAATTTTTGCGACATAAGTCACATTTTCTGCGCTAATTCGCCAGCGTTTCCACGAAGTAGAACAGCCCGATGCCCAGGAAAATGATCCCCGGCAGGTACTGCAGGCCCGGGATGTTGCGCAGCTGCGTCCGCGCCGCCACCTGAATCAGCACGGACATCGCACTAAACACCAGCAGCGTCACCCCCAGCAGCAGCCCCAGCATGCTGAGCTTTTCCGCCAGCCCATCGTAGCGGCTCATCAACGGGGTGAAGAAGGAGGTGAAGAACACCAGCGCCTTCGGGTTCGAGATGTTGGTGACGTATCCCAGCCGCACCGAGGCACCCGCCGTGCGCGCAGCCACGCTCGCCACTTCTTGCTCTTCAGTACTTTTCGACGCCCCCTTCGCCCGCCTCACGCTCCCCCACAGACCAAACGCGCCGAGCAGCATCAGCGCCACTGACCCCGCCAGCGGCAGTACCACCGACAGCGCGGGCACGACGTGCAGGATCGCCTCAATCCCGAGCAGCGCGAGTATCGACCACGTTGCCACTCCAAGCATCGCCCCGAGCGCAGTCCAAAACCCCGCCCGCTGCCCGTAGCGTGACGTCTGCGTGCCGATCGCCACAATGTCCGGCCCCGGAATCGCCATCACCGTTGCCCAGGTGAGCACGTCTACGAACACGGGCGGACCTCCTCCGTATCGGGCCGATGATTTCAGTAGGAGCAAGGATATGCGTTGTTTGTGGCGTCCGGGAGCGATTCTGAACTCGAACGTATCTGCGACTGTGAGCGAGCTTGCCCACCGACGTGTCGAACTCGTTCGGTACATTGCAGCAACACCAACAACACCGAAGGAGTCCAATCATGACAACGCCCACAGCGCGGTTCCACGGCTACCCGAAACGCCCCGTCCCCGATATTTTCGGCGGCTCCGACTGGGACCTCCCGATGACCGACCGAGATAGCGACTCTATCTTTTTCCTCGTGGAGTACCTGAAAATCACCGACCCGGAGAACGCGAACGAGCCGACGGCCTACACAATGCTCCGCGAGCTTAAGGACGAACACCGCGCAATGGAAAAGGGAGTATTTGACCGGCTTCGCGAGACACCAGGCATCCAGGAGGAGAAGGACCAGGCGTTTTACCGGGTGATGTTCCAGTTCCGCCAGTACCAAGCCGGGCAGCTCGTGGCCAAAGCCCTGGAGGCCACGGACGAGAACCCGTACAAGGTGGTCGGGATGATGCGCTACCACCACCCATCTATAGAATGCGCCTGGGTTGTCGACGCCGTCATGAAAACCACCGTGGAGGAAGCACTAAAGACGCTCGGGAGGGACCACAGCCCGCAGGCCGTCGAGGAACTCTGGTTGGAGCTCAACGAGGAGGCGGACCTGTTCGCGAAAACGAAGAAGGTACTACGCCTGGCCGGGTGGGCGAAGGACATCGCCGACATCCCGCGCAGCAGCGAGGCGATGAAACAGATCTTCCTACAGGACCAGCGCGAGGCCGCCTGGACCGTGATTGACCAGCACCTGACAGAGCCCATCAACGCACTCATGGACCAGCAGGAAGAGGAAGACCCTTGGGCGGTGGACTGGGACAGCTAGGTGTTGTCCCCTGCTTGTTCACTGGCTATCTTCGCGTAGTTAGCGAAGAGCAGCTCCTGGCGCTGACGCTCGTTCGCAACTTTGCGAATAACGGCCACATGGCGCCTGGGTGATCCGCTACCGGATACTCACCACGCGGCTTAAGGGACATTTTGTGTGTATAAATCTATCTGGTTTCCTGGGATGACCTCGGACAACAACCAGATATGGTTTTCAAAACAGTTCCATTCGCCCGTTTCGAGAAACCAACACCAAATGACGTCTGGTGTGTGGTATGGAGTCTGCGGGTAGCGCAGGGACCCCAGCGAGACCGAGGGCTCTAGGGGGGCTAGAACCAGCCGCCTGTGCGTTGGGTGGTCGCAAATAGCCAGGGGGACGAGCAAAGCCCTTGACGTGCACGATTCTGGTCGCATCGAGGTATCGGGTGTTCCGGTCGACCTCATTGCGTCGACCAACCCAGGTCAGCGCGATTTGGATGGTTTTGGGGCTATTTTGCCGATTTTGCGCTGACCTGCGTTGGTAAACCGGAGTAGGTCGACGGGAGTAGGCCGACGGGCCGAAAGAATTCGATACCGGCATTGACCATCAGTGGAACCCCAGCTTAGGAGTGAGAAAAGGGTGAGCTGGACGGAGCTAAACACACACAAAATGTCCCTTATCGCGACACGCCGTGTTTACACACAAAATGTCCCTTAAGCCCACCACGCCGCTACCATTTCAGAATTCTAAACACCTGCAGCTGCGCTGTCATCGATGTGCATGACCGCTGGCCAATCAGTCCGATCCGCTGCTCGTGGCCCAGCCAATCCTTCGGCATCGAAGCATGCCGCCACAGATAATGAAAGGCCCCGGTCATTTGTGCATTTCCCTCATGGGAAAGAGGCTTAACCAGGGATCTATCGGTGCCCACTCTACAGGGCCTCTTCCAACAAATACAAAGCTACTGCTGTCGGAGGTCCGCTTCGAAACCCCAGTGTAAGCGTGAGAAAAGGGCGGCTGAACGCGGTTAGTCACACACAAAATGTCCCTTAAGCCAATTCTTTGCGATTGAAAATCAGGTCGCGCCCCCATTTGATTTGTTATGCAAAAGCCCCTCTCGCATTTGAGCTTGCAACGCATAGGCTTGGAGAGGGTATCTCTTGGCTCGGAGTATATACATCTCCAAAGCTTTAGAGCAATTTTTTGCCCTAGCAATTCTCGGGACGAGGTCAGAGTGAGCTGTCTGAGGTGCCCTGATACGAAATCATCCGTCGGCAAAACCGACCTGGCCCGAGCGTTACTTAACGTTGCAGCATTCGCGATTCTCCATTCCAGGAGCACACCGACCGTAGTCGTTTGCTTGGCACGACTATGTTCGACAAAGGAAATAGACTACCGCTCGAACAAGGTCGGTTGGACCGTTCGCATTTTTCGATTGCTCCTTCCTCGTCCTGTCGCTTATTTGGTCATCTTCCCGTAGTTAGCGAAGAGCAACTCTTGGCGTTGACGCTCGTTCGCAAGTTTGCGAGGTGCCCCAAATGCCTTGTCGACTTCCTTATCCAACGCGTCGTGCGCCTTGAGCAGCGCCGGGTCCATCGCGAGCGGGTTGTAGTGTTCCGCCAGCGAACGCTCCGGGTGCAACTCACGGGCGGCCAGCACTTTCTTGCCCGCGTCGATGATCCGCTGGCGAGTTTTCTCGTTTAGCTCGGGGACGGGGAACGTGTTCCAGGTCAGCGTGTTTGCAAACCGCAGGCGAGACTCTAAGCGCCCGCCGACGGTGCGTTGCCACGTAATGAACATCGACGACGAAATGAGCGCAAACGCGAAACCGGTGGGATCATCAACCATGAACGCAAGGTTGCTCGCAACAACGTCGCCCGAGACTTGCTGCGCTGTAAAGAAAGGGCGCGTTTCACTCACAACTGACGGTACGCAAAGGTATTCACCGGTAGGTTTACGGACTTCCGCGAACCTATATGGAACCGCGGCAAGCTGGCGTGTAGCCGCTTTCTTACTCTTCTGGCGAAATGCCTTAACTGCTTCTACTCGAGCGCGTAACTGCTTCGAACGCGTTACGTCAGACGGGTTAAAGTCGTCGTCTGCCATCCAGAGACACCAACGGTCGATTCCGCGGACCAATTCGCGTGACCCTTTAAAAGGACGCAAGTATTTCTTCGCGATAGCGTCCGCTTCGATAGTTTCTAGCTCATTTACTTCGACGATGAGATTGCCACTATCTACAGGTTTTGATCCAAACACCGCAGGCACTATCTCTGTAGAAAGGGGTTTGCTTCGCTTAGAGACGAGCACGTTTGGCCCATCGATCAGATAGGCGTTGATTCCCCGGTCAATTCGTTGCTCTACGCCTTCGCCTTGCGTGTCCGGATAGTCCCACAACCGCTGTTTCGCTCCGCGATCGCGAGTGAATCCAACAATGACACAGTGCACAGCCGCCTTACCTGGAGCTTCGGAGTCCCATGCGAATGTGCGGTGTGCGAACTTGATCCGCCACCCTTCCCAAATCAACGGTCCGAATAGTGCTGGGACTGGTTGGCCTTGGGTGATCGAGTTGGTAGTGACGTATGCGAACTCACCTTGACGTTCGGCGAGTAGTGTTTTGGCTTGGGCGTGCCAGCCGGTGACGTAGTCCAGGTAGCCGTCGTAGTCTTTGCCCCACACGTGTTTCATGTCGGCAGTTTGTTCTTTGGTCTTCGTGTACTGCCCGATGAATGGTGGATTGCCGAACACGTAGGTTTGCCCGGTGGTTTCTGGTAGGACGTTGCGCCAGTCCACCGCGAGCGCGTTACCGTGCGTGATGTGCGCGGTGATGCTGATCGGTAGGCGCTCCGGTGCGAGTCCTACTCGGTCGGCGAGTTCACGGTTCGCCTGGTGGTCTACGAGGAACATTGCGGTCTCGGCGATGCGGGCTGGCCACCAGTTCAGCTCGATGCCGTAGAACTGTCCGATGGAAAGCTTCTGTTCCCACGTGATATCCAGTGACATCGCGGTGTTGCCTTCGCGTTCGCGGATCGCAACGATGACGTCGGTTTCGATCTTGCGTAGTTCGCGGTAGGCGACGATGAGAAAGTTTCCGGAGCCACATGCGGGGTCCATGAATACGTGCGTGGCCAGGCTGTCGCGGAACTCGCGAAGCTTCTTCACACTGGTCGACTTCGAGTTGATGAGACGGTCGGCTTCTTCGCGGAGCTCGTCGAGAAATAGCGGGCCGAGCGTCTTCAAGATGTTCTTCTCGGACGTGTAGTGCTCACCGTCGTCGCGACGCGCCTCCTTCGACTTCACAAGCTGGAAGAGTGAGCCGAAAATTGCCGGGGAGATGTTGGTCCACTGGAAACGGCAGGCGACCAGGATCGCGTCGCGCATCTCCGGGGTGAAGAACTACGTCGGCATCATGGTTTCAAACAACGCGCCATTGACGTACGGGAACGCGGCCATGGAGTCAGGGACGCGTCGGCGGCGCTCCTCCGGAGTGTTGAGGACCTCGAACAGACCGGCAAGCTGCGTGCCGAGGTTCTCACTGTTGGTGTGCTCAAGAATGAAACGATAAAACAGGTCCTGTTCCCACAGCCCTGCATCATCACCGAACAGCAGGAACAACAGGCGCGTGAGGAACATGGAGGTTTCCTGCACCGCGAGCTCCTCGTCTTGCATGTAGGTGGGGGCTGCGTCGCCAACTTCTTCGTCGACGTCGTCACCGACCATCGCGGTAAACAGGTTCGCCATGATTTTCGACGCCGCGATCGAAGCCTGGGTCTGCTCAACGTGCGTGAGCTTGTCCTCGTAGCCCGCCAGGAATTTGAGTTCGTCGACGTGGTCCGTGATTTCTTCGAGCGGGAACTCGATGTTGAATCGAGTCTCTGGGTCGCCGAGGCGCATGAGTCGGATGCGGTAGAAGTCGGTGGCGATGATGTAGCGGGGTTGTTCGGCGTCGTTGACGGTGCCACCGAGGAGGTAGTCGCGGGCTTGGTCGATCGCTACTTGCAGGTCGACGCCCGGTTTCTTCGCCTCACCGATAACCACGCCCGGCCAGAAGAGGTCAATGTAGCCGCGCTGCCCACTCGACGCTCGCTTCGCGTCCTGTTCGAACAGGTCCATGCGGGAGGCGGTGATGCCGAAGCATGCGAGGAGTTCCGCCCAATACGACTGCGCGTACTTGCGTTCCAGTGCGCCCTCGTCGAGCGAGCGCCACCCGTCGAGGCGTTCGTTCCAACGGTGTTTGAAGCCGTCGAGGTTGCGGCGCATGGTGGCGCGATCAAGGCGCGGAGCAGTTGTCACAGAACTCATACAGGTAGCTTAACGGAGGCGTCCGACATGCGAGCGGGCGATCGTCGAAAAGAAGCGCGGGCCGAGAAGATCCCGGTCCCGCGCTCCAGCGTGGTGCTAGGCGAACATGCCCTCGCCAACAAAGCCAGTATCACCTACACCTGGCGGGATGAGGTATGTACCGGTTTTGGTGGTCTTGAGATATTCCTGGAGCATCTCGTCACGCGACATCGACTGGTGTACCTTGGCGAACCGATCAACGGTGCGTGTAAACGCAATGAAGAACAGGCCTGCGTCGAGGCGCCCCTGCTCGTTCGACCCATCAACGTAGTTGAACGCTCGGCGCAGGATGCGGATGCCATCGTTCTGGTCGGGGTGCACGTTGAACACGTGGGAGGCATGGTCGATAACAGGGCGGCCGCGTTCATTGGTGGCGGCAAAATCCGGTTCGTCGAACTCATCAGTGCCAGTGAGCGGCGCACCTTCGACCTTGTCACGCCCCGTGACGCGCTCCTGCTCCTTCAACTGAAGCGTGTCCCACACCTCAATGTTCATGGCGATACGCCGCGCTGTCAGGTACGACCCACCCGCAGCCCAAGGCTGCGAAGAGTCCGCCGGAATCCACACGTGCTCATCCAACGCTTCGGTGTCCTCTGCTCGGATGTTCCTAGTGCCGTCTTTCTGCCCGAAGAGGTTGCGTGGAGTCGGTTCTTCACGGGTGGTCACGGCGGCCTTACCAAAGCCAATCTGTGTCCAACGCAGCACTGCATCTGGCACGGCCAGACGCGTCAGATTGCGTATGGCGTGGGTGGCAACCTGGGGGTCGTTCGCGCATGCCTGGATGCAGATGTCGCCGTCGGACTGCTCACGGTTCAGGAAGTCGTTCGTCATAGGCGGCATCGCGGTGAACTCATCTGGCAGCTTGTCAGCTAAACCAAACTGGTCACGAAATAGGCTTCGGCCGAAGCCAATCGTGATGGTCAAAGCGGAAGGTCCCAAATCAAACGCTTCGCCAGAATCGTCAGGTGGGAAATCCTCACCGCCACCGAATGCGCCTTTCGCGCTCACCTCACCACCGAGCGTCAATCGCCGTGCAGCATTCGTCCAGCGCTGCAGGAGGTCGATGAGGTCCTCGCGGGAGGCCTTCTTGTCCATGTCGAACGCCGCGAAGTGGAGGCTGTTTTGCATCGGGCTGACAATCCCAGCTTGGTGCTCGCCAGCGAAGTCGATGATCAGCTGGTTGTTCGTGCCGTCGGCGTTATCGCTCGCATCCTCACGAGATTCATCCCGCGAACAAGCAGCGGCGACGGCACCGGCAGCACCCAGGCCGCCGAATGTTAAAAACGTGCGTCGGTCAAACCCAGTCATGTTAGGACTCCGCCTCCGTATCAACGTTGAGTCCCAGCACGGTACCAGTCAGGTTCGACAGCGGCTCACGCAGCGCATCCAGCGCACGGGTCAGCTTCGCCTGCTGGCCAGCGTCGACCTCGTCGTAGTCGACGTACCCGGTCTCCAGGCTGCCGTACTGATCGAGAAGCGCTTGGATGTCGTCGAAGCGCGACTCGATCTCGCTGACCAACTTGGCACCTTCCTCACCGCGCTCTGCGGCGATGCCCTTGACCATGTCGAACGCGATGCGCGAGCCCTGGATGTTGGCCTGGAAGTCATAGAGATCCTTGTGCGACCACCAGTTTTCCTCACCAGTGACCTTGGTGGTGGCTACCTCTTCGAGCAGCCCCATCGCACCGTTGGAGACGGTGTCCACAGTGATGTCGTTCTCCGCGGCGAAGTCGTCGGCCTGCACGGTGTCGTGCAGCGCCTCGACGTCAGCGACGAGGGTGTCAGCGATCTCGCGGCGCTTCTCCGGGGAGGACGGCTCCCAGCCTTCGCGGGCAGGTGCGCCGTCGGCGTTCTTGGTGTCGGCAGCTGGTGGCCACAGGTCCTTTTCCATACGGTGGAACCCGAGCCATTCGGTGAAGGTCGGGTCATCTTCCTTGAGCTGGTCCGCCTCGGCAATGTAGTCCACTTCGCGGTAGTCAATGCGAGCGTCGAGAACACCGAGCGCCTCAGCGATCGGCTCGATGCGCTCGTAGTGGACACGGGTGGTGGCGTAAAGATCCTTGGCCTTGGCATCGTCGCCTGCGGCGTATGCTGCGGCGAACTCCTCGACCTTTGGCAGCAGCTCTGCGACTTCGTTCTTCACAAAGTTGACGTAGTTGTCGCGAGCCTCGTTGAAGCGCACCTCATCGGACTCGTCGTACTGAATTGGTTCACCAGTCACAGTGAATTCAGCCTGGCCGATGTTCGGTCCGCGCAAGCCTGGCTTGCAGGCGGTGAAGTAGGAACCCGGTTCAAGCTGGACGGTGAGGTCTGCGGTGCTGCCAGGGGTGATGTTCTCGCGTTCGGCGATGACGCGCAGTCCGTCCTCTGCCAGCAGGTAGAACTCAGTGACACGCTCACCGGAGTTAGTGATGGAGAAGGTGCTGGTGCCGGATTCCACCGAGTCTACGGCGACCGTGCAGGCGTCCTCTTTCGCCTGCACTTCGATAGTGTCACCGGCACTGTTTTCCACGCATCCCGCGAGCGGGAGCGCGAGAGCAAGGGTGGCGACAAAGACAGGACAGCGTTTCATTATGAGACCTTTCGTGTGTTCTCGGTGTGTGCTGAAGAAGTTTCGTTATTCAGTTTCTTGGCGTCGATACGCTTCTTCCCTCGCACGTGTCCTACAAAGATCGGGCCAATGATGGCAAGGTAAGCGCCCCAAGCAATGACCTGCAGCCACGACATTTGAGGCATAAACCCGGTAAACGCTTGCAGCAACGTGGCGACGATGCCTGCGGGATCAATAAACTCGTCCAGGTTGAACGCCCAACCGAATGGGAACGACGCCATCCAGAATGGGTACGAGGCGAAACCTGTGAGCACCTCGCCTGTACGCGGATGCGTCGGAGCAATCGGCGCGCCGGAAAACGGGCCAGGGAGGAACTGTGCCTCCTGCAAATCATGAACGGCGTACGCGAGGATGCCCGCCGCGACGACGATAAGCAACGCACTCGACCACGTGAAGAACGCGCCCAAATCCAGTCGAAGAGCACCCCGGTAGATCAACCAGCCCATCACGATGGCGACGCCGATGCCGGCGAATGCACCAATGACAGCACTGGGCGTGGTCATCCACCCCCACAGCAGGAGTGTGAGCTCGATGCCTTCACGGGCGACGGCGACAAACGCGAGCCAAAACATCGCCTGCTTGCCTTTCGTCAGCGCAACGCCTGTTTTGTCCTCAAGCATGGTGCGCAGTTTGCCACCCTGATTGCTTAACGAGAGAACCATTCCGGTGATCATGGCTACCGCAATCAGGGACATGAAACCACCGATGGCTTCTTGAGCGCGGAACGACAACCCGTAACGCCCGAACGTAAACAGAGCGCCGAGCGCAGTGCAGATTGCTGCTGCCAAGACCACTCCCACCCACACGGTGCGGGCGGCGGTGTTCAGGTGGCCCTCTCCGATGTTTGAGCTGGTGCGGCGTTGGATCGCAGCGAACAACATCCCGACAATAAGGGATGCTTCCAATCCTTCGCGGAGACCGACAAGGAAAGCGGCGATGAACATATGTAGAACTTTCTCGTGTGTAACCTGGCCCGCCAATGCGCACTAGCCCACAAAGCTAAGGCCGCCCTTGGCGAGGCAAGCCTAGTCTTAGGTGCTCGCCCGCGAGAAAGTAAGAGTTTCGCTAGTTATATGCTTAACGGGGGGTAAAAACGGGGCTTCTTCCCCGCTGTTTCACCGCCGCCCGCCTTACACTTAGACGACCAACCCAGCCCGTTTGACCAGAGCGTAGCGCGGCCAGGCCAAGGTTCGAAGCAGTTGCCACAGAACTCATTCCGGTAGCGTGCTGCAAGCGTCCGACACGTGCGTGGGCAATCGTCGATACGCTTATGTCTGTGCCAAGATTTCAACCGCTCGAATGCGTGTAAAGGGGTACCTGGCCAGGAATTCCAGCACGGGATCCGCCCATAGCATGAGGCACGAAGCCTCAGCGTCCTCCGCTCATCAAAATTAGTACTGAAACTGGTCTGCCCAAGCCGTTTTTGCCGCCCTACTCCCGCTCTTCGCTGAAGTAGTACCCAATGATGCGCCAAAGGACACTGATGATGACTGCGGTAATTAAGTACGCGCTGAACGCATAGCTAAAGTTCCCGCTGCCCTCATAGTTAGACATGACCCTACACATCGCGACATTTCGCACGTCATATACGAGATAAACAGGTGCTATTACAACCATCACCACTAAGAACCTGTATGGAGAAAGCACTTTTCGCTTCACTGAAAAGGGGTCTAGGAAGAATTGGATTAGGAACCCAATTATCATGATGAATAAAGCGCTGAACAGCGCGACCACAGCACCGAGCACCACAAGGATCATGTTTCTCTCCTAATTTTTTGGGGGTAACGCCACGACTTTCATTATGTCCAATCTTCGGTTCCCTGTGTCACCTGGACGGGGTCTAGCTCCCTATCGGTCGTGGTGTCGCTTGAGGGGTCTCCCGATCACGTCGGGTTGCAGACGTCCCCTACGACTCGTTGCCACGCGAAAACGCTGACGAGGAAACTCGAGCAAGCACCAGCCCGTTCCGGTCGAGGTACTTAAGGAGTGCGACGCTGGTCGTCGAAAAACGGACGGGCTGCGCGAAAATGCGCGACCTGCATCGCACTCCTTAAGCACCTCGACACGAGCAAAACTCTGCAGATAAATCGAGCTACAACGCCTTTTAGCCGCAAATCTAGGTGCTAGTTTCCTCCGAACGTGACCCCTCTTCCGCAAGTCGATGTTCGACTTTCACGCTGGATGTATAGAGCGCCTCCGTAAAAGCGAGATCCCCGCCTTCCATAATCTCTCGTGCAGACTCTGCGACAATGAGCATCGAGCCGTTCTCCGTCCGGACCCCGAGGCCAAACGAGAGGTAGAGGGCTGGCTTGTCCACGAGCATGGGAACGAAGTCCCAAACGCCATCAACCTGATCGATATACCAGCACCCCAACAGGTATGTGATTGCGTTCTGACGCTCCTCTTCGCCGAGGTCCGAATCGCGGATCCTCTCCACTGAGCTCCGCGGGAAAGCGGCCCCACGGAGATTCGTGACATCCATATCCGGCGAGACGAGAGGCGGCTGTAAAGTCTGGTATTCGGTAAGCAGGGCGCGCGACTCTTCGTCAATCTTCTTCAGGCGCGGCCCGTAGGAATCAGCAAGGAAATAGCTGGCGTGCACGTCGGTGCTCATGAGGCTGCTCCTTGTAGGTTTCATGCCGGTACTGGTACCACTTTAATCACGCACCCATATTCGATTCAGCCCATACGCAAAACCCAGCAAATCGCTCCACGTTGTGGGAACGAAACGTTTCGTATCAACTCTCATCCAAGTGATACGATCCGGATCCTCAAAACTGAGTGTTTGAAGAAACAAATCGCCAGCAATTTCGTACGCCCACAAATCATGGACATTCTCATACTCGACCGAATATTCTCGGAACGTTCCCTCGGGCTGAAAGAGGGTTTCAAACCCCACGAAGGTTTTCCCGGTCGACGTTTCTACTTCCAAAACGAGATATAAAAATGTATCAATCCAAGCGGCAGCCCCATGAAACTTCGGCAAGTCCACGACACCTTCAACCCTAGAATTGCTTTCACTCAACACATCCTTATTGAGGATGTCCGCCAAATAGTTTGCAGCGGCCTTTAAATCGAATTGATGCTCTGGGACTTTTGCCATTTTCATAAATCCAAAGTGAGAAATTCTGCAGGGTATACGCCCGCGCGTCACCAGATGCTAACACGCGCCTTACCGAATCCGCGCGCCCAGCAGGCAAACGTGGTCCAGGTTGGCGTGTTCGCGACGCGAATGTCTGACTTCAGACGTCGCCCTACGACACGCTGCCACGCGATACACACTGACGAGGAAACTCGAGCAAACTGCAACCCGTTCCGGTCGAGGTGTTTAAGGAGTGCGACGCTGGTCGTCGAAAATCGGCCGGGCTGGGTGAAAATGCGCGACCTGCATCGCACTCCTTAAACACCTCGACTCGAGCAAAGCCTTGCAGATCAATCACGCTACAGTGCCTTTTTTGCCCACAAGCCCGAATCGGAACGACCAGTGAAATATCGCTGCCAACCGATATGTACAAGATGTACATTTACGTTATGGAAATAAAATCAGTGACATCCAGCGAGTTCCGCAAAACGCAGAGCCAGCTATTAGAGGAAGCGCAGCGCACACCTGTCGTTATCACCAGCCGAAGCAGCCGTGCTCGCGCAGTTGTCGTCTCTCCTGCTTTCTTTGCTCGCGCTGTGGAAGCTCTCGAGGACCTGGAAGACATCCGCGCCGCCGAAATCGCTCGGCAAGAGAGCGCGGAAATCTCGTTTGAGGACCTCAAAAAGGAACTCGGCTTCGCGTAAAGCTCCGCTATGTCAAACGCCCCTTATCGCATCACCTTCAAATCTTCTGCTGCGAAGGAACTACGCAAACTCGATAAGCAAACCCAGAAGCGTATGCGCGTCAAGCATCACCGCGTTGTATACGAGATCGCAGACGCTCAATGCTCAGCCTCAGTGCAACCCAGCCCGTTCGGCCAGCACCTGCGCTGTCACCGAACGTGAATCCGGGTCCACGCCCTGCTGGGCGACTTTCGCCGGCGTCCCGGTGGCCAAGATCTGGCCACCCTCGTCTCCGGCGCCGGGGCCGACGTCGATAATGTGGTCGGCTTGCGCGACCACCCGCAGATCGTGCTCGACGACGACCACTGTGGCGCCGTCGTCGACAAGGTGGCGCAGCTGGGCGAGCAACAGATCAACATCCGCCGGGTGCAGCCCCGTCGTCGGCTCGTCCAGGAGGTACAGGCTGTGCTTGCGGCTAGAGCCGCGCTGCATCTCGGAGGCCAGCTTGATGCGCTGCGCCTCCCCGCCCGAAAGCTCCGGGGACCCCTGCCCCAGCCGCAGGTAGCCCAGGCCGAGCGCGTGCAGGAACTCGACAGAGCGCAGCACCTTCGGCTCCTCGGCGAAGACCTCCAGTGCCTCGTCCACGGTCAGCGCCAAAATGTCCGCGATGCTGCGGCCGTTCCACTGCACCTCAAGGATCTCCGGCTTGTAGCGCTTGCCGTGGCAGGCCGGGCAGGTGGTGTACGTGCCCGGCAGGAACACCAGCTCGACCTCGATGCTGCCCGCACCATCGCACTCCGGGCAGCGGCCCTTCGTCGTGTTATAGGAAAAGTCCGACACCGACATCCCCCGCCGCTTGGCCTCTGGGGTCGCGGCGAAGAGCCTGCGGACGTGATCGAAAAGCCCCGTGTAGGTCGCCACGGTGGAACGCACCGTGCGCCCAATCGGCTTCTGAGTGATGTGCACCAACCGGCGGATCTTATCGACGCCCTCTACGTTGTCCACCCTGAAATCCTCAGAGGGATCGGATCCTGCCGTGAGCTCAGCATCCGCATCCCCGTCCGATGCCTCGTCGGCGCCGACCACCTGCTTTGCCGAGCGGGACACCACATCCGCCAGCACCCCGATGACCAGGGTGGACTTGCCCGAACCAGATACTCCCGTGACGGCGGTGAGCGCTCCCAGCGGGAAGTCCACGTCGGCGCCGTCGAAGGCGCGTGCGTGCACACCGCGCAGGCTGATGGATGCACCGGTGTCGGCCGGAGTGTCCGTCAACTCGGGGAAGTCCGCATTCAGGGCGATCGCCGTGGGCGAGCCCAGCTCATCGGCGTTCGCGCGGAACTGGCTAGTCGGGCCGGAGAACACCAGCTCCCCGCCGCGCTCCCCTGCGCGGGGGCCGATGTCCACAATCCAATCGCACCCGGCCACTAGGGACATGTCGTGCTCCACCAGCAGCACCGAATTACCGGCGTCGATGAAGCGCTGCAGCAACTCAGAGACAGCCTTGCGCTCCACCACGTGCAAGCCCGCCGAGGGCTCATCCAGCACATAGGTCGTGCCGAATAAGCTCGAGTTCAACTGGGATGCTAACCGCAGGCGCTGGTGCTCGCCGGCAGACAAGCTCCGTGCCGAACGAGAGAGGCTTAAGTGGCCCAGCCCCAGCTCATTCGCCGCGCGCACCGTGGGCAGCACCTGATCCAGCAGCAGCTCTTCGGCCTCGTCGTGCTCGTTCCACTCCTGCTCCGCGATGCCCTCCAGGCGCTCCAGGCGATCCTCCAGGACAGCCAGCACGTCCTTCAACGCCAAGGCGTTGAACTCATCGATGGCGTAACCGGCGTAGGTGACCTGCAAGGTATCCGGCTGGAACCCGCGGCCCTGGCACGTCGGGCACGTCGATGAATGCATGAAAGAAAGCACCCGACGACGGTTCTTATCCGACTCCGTCTCCGCCAGGGTGTCCGTGAGGTACGTGGCAACCGAACGCCACTTACCTTTATAGGAACCATGCACAGCGTTCTCATCCCGCACCGGGTGGACGGTGACCACCGGCTGCTCGTCCGTAAACAGGATCCAGTCGCGGTCCTCCTGCGGAATATCCCGCCACGGGACGTCCAGCGGGTAGCCGAGGGTGCCCAGGATGTCCCGGAAGTTCTTCCCCAACCACGCCCCCGGCCACGCGGCAATCGCGCCGTCCCAGATAGACAGGCTGGGATCCGGCACCATCGACGCTTCCGTCGGCCGGTGCACGGTACCGGTGCCCTGGCACTCAGGGCACATGCCCGCGGTGGTGTTGGGCGAGAAAGCGTCAGAGTCGAGCCTGCCGTATTCCAGCCGCTCACGCATGCCATCCGGGTAGCTGCCAGAGCGGGAAAAGAGCAGCCGAATACTATTCGACATATTCGAGATCGTGCCCACGGAGGAACGCGCTCCACCCAGGGTGGTGGACTGCTGCAGCGCCACTGTCGGCGGCAAACCCGCGACCGAGCCGACGCGCGGATTGACCGCACCACCGATCAGACGCCGCGCAAACGGCGAGACGGACTCCAGGTAGCGGCGCTGCGCCTCCCCATGGATGGTGCCGAACGCCAAGCTGGACTTGCCCGAACCCGACACACCGGTGACCGCCACGAGGGTATCCCGCGGCAGGTCGACGTCGATGTGTTTCAGGTTGTGCAGGTGCGCATCACGCACCCGGATCATTGGATCGTGACCCGCACGCGCTGAAGCGTGCGCAGCCGGGGACTCGGACGTGGAGTGAATCATGGTGGCCACCCTACCGTGTGGGCTGCTCCCCTATCTGGCGAGGTAGCTGATCGCTTTGGACGCGGCCCGGGACGATCTTCCAGGTATAACAGCCTCTTCGGAAAACCTCCGCCGAAGCAATCACTGGCCATATAAAGAAAAGTCGCAAATCTTTGCGATAGAAAACACGCTGAGATACCCCTCTGACCAGCGCTGACTCAAACACAGAATGCCAATATGCCGTCCCGTCAGCATAACTCCATGCCGTCATGTCGGCATGCCTGCATAGCATTACCCAAAAAGTAGAAGGGAGTAACGATGACCACACCACAGATTCAATTTCACGGTTACCCGAAGCGACCAGTACCAGACATCCTGGGAGGATCGGATTGGGACGTTCCGATGGTCGATCGCGACAGCGACTCGATCTTTCTGCTCGTGGAGTACCTGAAGATAACCGATCCGGAGAACGCGAACGAGCCGACCGCGTACAAGATGGTGTCCCAACTCAACCAGGAGCACACAGAATTGGAGCGCAAAGCGATCGACGTACTGCGCTCGACACCGGGCATTCAACAGGACAAGGATCAATCCCTGTACCGAATAATGTTCCAGTTTTTGCAGTACCAAGTAGGACAGCTCGTGATTAAAGCCTTGGAAGCGACGGGAGGGAACGCAACGAGGCTGGTAGGAATGATGCGCTGGCACAATCCAGGGATCGCACCAGCAGAAACGAACGACGCAGTGATGAAGACTACCGTGGAGGAAGCACTGAAAACGTTGGGCAAAGACCACAGCCCGCAGGCTGTCGAGGAACTTTGGCGGCAGCTGAACCAACAGGTCGATCTGTTGTCGCAGACTCGGAGAGCGCAGCGATTAGCGGGATGGGCGAAGGACATCCAGAGCCTTCCGGACAGCAGCGACGAGATGAAACGAATCTTCCTGCAGGATCAGAACGAAGCCGCCTGGACGGTAATCGACCAACATCTGACGGAGCCGATCAACGCGCTGATGGAGCAGCAGGAAGAAGAGGATCCCTGGGCGGTGGACTGGGACAGTTAAGCGGGGTTGTCGATACCGCAACTCGTTCTGGCACACCGGTTCGGTTTGACCGGTCAAGCTTGGAACGGGTTGCGTCCTCGCCGCGAGCGCGCGTCGAAGCCAACATTGAGGCAATACGTCCCGCGCAGCACGGAATACACGGTGCGCTCAATATCGTGTGCGCTCATGACTGCCCTGCTTCAAATTGCTCGAACGCGTGTTTTGCCTCAATAAGATGGATACGACGAACCGCCTCCTCAACGACTTCGCCTACAACGCTCCTAACATCGCCCGTGCCCAGGAGAGCGTTGACAGCATCAATCTGTTCATCCGTCACTTCGTCGTCGACACCCGCAGGAACCTGGTAATACTTGGCCAACAAGTACCTAGAAAGGTCTTCTGTCAACGCGTTCAATCGCTGAAACTGCGCTCCAAGGGTTTCCGGCCCCAAAAGCCGCACTGCTTGGTCAATGCCAAAGACCTGCCACCCGCTTGCATCCGCCTTGCTGTCATCTCCTCCCCATGTTGCCGCGCACTCGGCGATATGTGATACGAGCAATTCTTTGGTTCGGTGCTTAATCAGGCTCCATGCCCGTGGCGACACACCGTTAAAAGCCCTGCTCATTGACACAATGTGTTCATTAATCGTGGTTGTTTTCATCATGGCAATACTCCATCTGCGAATGCTTGTCTATATTTAGACGCTGGAGACCGCGTCTCGGTTCCCAACGCTATTGCTCGAAGATCGAGTGTGGGCGTAAGCGACATTTTGTGTGTATATGTCTATCTGGTTTCCCGGGATGGCCTCGGCCAACAACCAGATATGGTTTTCAAAACAGTTCCATTTGCCCGTTTTGAGAAATCAACACCGAATGACGTCTGGTGTGTGGTATGGAGTCTGCGGGCAGCACAGGAACCCCAGCGAGATCAAGGACTCTAAGGAACTAGAACCAGCCGCCTGTGCGTTGGGCGGTCGCATATAGCCAGGGGGACGAGCAAAGCCCTTGACGTGCACAATTCTGGTCACATAGAGGTATCGGGGGTTCCGGTCGACCTCATTGCATCGACCAACCCAGGTCAGCGCGATTTGGATGGTTTTGGGGCTATTTTGCCGATTTTGCGCTGACCTGCGTTGGTAAACCGGAGTAGGTCGACCGGAAGAAGTCAACGGGAAGAGGTCGACGGACCGAAAGAATTCGAAACCGGCATTGATCATCAGTGGAACCCCAGCTTAGGCGTGAGAAAAGGGTGGGCTGGACGCAGCTAAACACACACAAAATGTCCCTTATCGCGACACACCGTAAAAACACACAAAATGTCCCTTAAGCCCCTAACAGGATGTCGCCAGGGTCAGTGTCCAGCGACAGCGCTAAAACCGCTCTATTTCAGCGAAAATCGAAGAATTAGAGCGGTGTTTTTTGAAGCGTCCTGGGTTCAGATTCAGGTAACTCAAGGATGAGTGTGAATCCGGGGTTTGTGTCTTTGAGAAGGCCCTTTAGAAGCCTTCAAGTACTTCGTAGAGGGCGGTGGCTAGGGTTAGTCGCCGTCGCTAGCTGTGCTTGGCTGTTAATGTCATGTCGACCAACTGCAGGAAGCGTATAACGTAGTCTTTGACAAAGCCTGCGGTGCCTTCATTGAGATGGCCGGAGTCTTCGAAGAGGGTGGGGGATTGGCCAAGGAATACCTCGGGCTGACCAGGAAGCGGCATATCGAAGTAGGACAGGGCGAGCCGGAGGTTCTTCTGTGAACTGTAGCCGCCCATGCGGCCTACAGAGTGACTGATGATACCTGCGGGAAGGTTCTTCCAAGCCACATCCGAGTTGGGCTTGGAACCGATGTCCACTGCATTCTTGAGACAGGCAGGGATAGTACGGTTATTTTCCGGGGTAACAAAGAGGACGCCGCTCGAGTTCTTGATGGTGTCGCGGAAAGTGGTGTACTCAGCTGGAATGGGCTTGTCCGTGACCGAGGGGTCATCGTAGTCGAAGTCATAGAGCGGCAAGTCACGGATTTCAACGATGTCTGCCTGGTAGTTTTCAGGGATCATTGTGAGCACTTCGTGTGCAATCTTGCGCGCAAATGAGCCGCGGCGCAGGCTGCCGACGATAACACTAATGCGTGGGGTGGTCATAGGAAGTCCTTTCTTCTTAGTTGGGCGTAGGTACGTGCGATCAAGGGAGAAAAGGCTTGCAGCCAAAGGCAGGCGGTGGCCCGGCGGCGTGGGCGGCAGTAAGAAAGCTATCCACTTTGTCTTCTTCATGGCGGAAGTACAGTTCGATGAGTCCTAACAGTCCCCCGAGGACGGCCTCCCGTGCGGCGGACGTATCCAAAAGCCGCATGGCTGCTGGTTGGTTTCCTTCGCGGATGGCTTCAAACAGCGCGATGGTCTCAAGCCAGCTTCCTTGGTCTGGTCGTGGAAACGGTTTAGAAATCCCAGTCATCATCACTCGTTTCTTCAGCGGTGCCAATGACATAGGAGGAACCGGAGCCGGAGAAGAAGTCATGGTTTTCATCTGCTCCAGGTGCTAGGGCAGCGAGGATTTCCGGGTTCACTTCCGTTTCTTCAGGTGGGAAGTAGTCCGGGTAGCCCAAATTCATGAGCGCCTTATTGGCGTTATAGCGAACGAATACAGCTACATCATCCATGAGCCCCAACGGCTCATATAGCTCGCCGGAATAATCCAGCTCTAGGGCATAAAGCTCTTCGAGCAAGGAAATAGTGAAATCATGCATCTCCTGTTGCCGTTGTGGAGCAGACGTTTCCAGTCCGCGCTGGTACTTGTAGCCTGAGTAGTAACCGTGCACTGCCTTGTCACGCAGAATGAGGCGAATCATGTCTGCCGTATTTGTCAGGGTGGCGTGGACGGAAAAATGCAGGGGAAGATAGAAACCCGCGTAGAGAAGCAGCGAGGAAAGCAGCGTCGATGACACTTTGCGCTTGAGTGGATCGGGTCCAAAATAATGAGTGAGCACTTTTTTGGCGCGTGCCTGGAGAAGGTCATTATTCACCGCCCAGCGGTATGCCTCATCAATTTCTTTCGTACTGCTCAAAGTAGAAAACACTGAAGAGTAAGAACGGGCATGGACTGATTGCATGAAGGCGATGTTGGTATACACGGCCTCCTCGTGCTCGGTGCGGGCATCTTGGATCTGACAGATTTCGCCCACAGTGGCCTGGACGGTGTCCAGGGTGGTGAGTCCCGTGAACACCCGCATGGTGAGGTTGCGTTCCTCCGGTGTCATCCTCTGCCACGCCGGGAGATCGTTTGAAAGTGGAACCTTTTCTGGCAACCAAAAGTTGGCGGTGAGGCGGTTCCACACTTCAAGATCCTTCTCATCGCTCACCCGATTCCAATTGATGGCGCGGATGCGGGCTGAAGGGTCATGCCGGTAACTTGGCGGCGTAACTGAGATGCTGGTTAGCTCAGCAGTGTTTGATGTTGAAGACATAGCTTCTTTCTTTCTTGATGGATGGTTGTGAATGAAGGAAGGACCGTGTTCCTACAGAGCACAGGAAACGCAGCCTTCGACCTCGGTTCCCTGGAGTGCAGGTTGGCGTAAACGGATGTAGTACAAGGTCTTGATTCCGGCTTTCCAGGCATAGATTTGTGCCTTGTTGATGTCCCGCGTAGTGGTGTCAGCGGTGAAGAACAAAGTCAGGGAAAGCCCTTGGTCCACGTGTTGGGTGGCCATAGCGTAGGTGTCGATGATTTTTTTGTACCCCACGGTGTAGGAGTCATCGAAATACTCCAAGTTGTCGTTGGTCATTTCCGGTGCGGGGTAGTACACGCGCCCCAAGCGGCCTTCCTTGCGTATTTCAATCTTGGAGGCAATCGGGTGTATGGACGCGGTGGAGTCATTGATGTAGGAAATTGATCCAGTGGGTGGAACTGCCTGCAAGTAGGCGTTGTAGATGCCGTCTTGCATCACTTGGTTCTTGAGCCGTAGCCAATCCTCGCGTTGAGGAATCTGCACGCCAGCCTCATGGAATAGCTGTTTTACGTGGTCAGTGGCCGGCGCCCAGTCTTGGTCGATGTACTTGTCGAAGTAGACGCCAGTGGCATAGGTGGATTCTTCAAAGCCAGTGAATCGTTGACCTTTCTCAACCGCTAGCGCATGGGATGCACGGAGCGCATGATAGGTCACGGTCAGGAAATAGATATTTGTAAAGTCCAGTGCTTCGGCGCAGCCATAAGGAATACGCTTGGAAGCCAGGAAACCGTGGAGATTCATTTGGCCCAACCCGATGGCATGCATGGATGCATTACCGTGAGCGATGGAAGGAACAGCTTCGATATTTGTTAGGTCTGAGACCTTCGTGAGAGCGCGCACCGCGGTTTCAACAGTTTCCCCAAAGTCCGGTGATTCAAAAGCTTTAGCGATGTTGAGCGACCCTAGATTGCAGGAAATGTCCTGGCCAACGGCGGTGTAGTTACCTGAGGCGCCGTAGGTGGATGGCGTGTTGACCTGGAGGATCTCACTACACAGATTGGACATATTGATATGTCCTTTGAGGGGATTAGCGCGGTTGACCGTATCCTCAAAGAGTATGTAGGGGTATCCAGATTCAAACTGAAGCTCAGCCAGCGTGGTGAAAAACTCGCGGGCCTTGATAGTCGTATGAGAAATTCGCGGATTGGAAACCAGCTCGTCGTAATACTCGGTGATAGACATGTCAGACATGGCTACGCCGTACTCGCGAGCGATGTCATACGGGCTAAAAAGATGCAT
Source organism: Corynebacterium lipophilum (assembly GCF_024102595.1). Taxonomy (NCBI): domain Bacteria; kingdom Bacillati; phylum Actinomycetota; class Actinomycetes; order Mycobacteriales; family Corynebacteriaceae; genus Corynebacterium; species Corynebacterium lipophilum. The sequence goes on along the minus strand of NZ_JAEUWV010000009.1, from coordinate 13,169 downwards.
ATCCTTGTTCTCTTTGGCCAGCTGGAAGGTTATATCTGGAATAACAACTCCCAGCGAAAGAGTCTTAATGCGGACTTTCTCATCGGCATTTTCCCGCTTGGTATCCAGGAAACGAAGAATATCTGGATGGTGCGCATGTAGGTAGACGGCTCCAGCGCCCTGTCGAGCGCCCAATTGGTTGGCATAGCTGAAGCTATCTTCCAGAATTTTCATAACTGGGACTACGCCGGAAGCTTGGTTCTCAATCCTTTTGATTGGGGCTCCGGATTCGCGCAGATTGCTCAGTAACAAGGCCACACCACCGCCGCGTTTTGAAAGCTGCAGTGCAGAGTTCACGCTGCGGCCAATGCTTTCCAAATTGTCTTCGATGCGAAGGAGGAAGCAGGAGACCATTTCGCCACGCTGGGCTTTTCCTGCGTTGAGAAAAGTAGGGGTGGCGGGCTGGAAGCGTCCGGTCATGATGTCATCCACCAGCTTCTCCGCAAGCTCTTCATCGCCCTGTGCAAGGTACAAAGCTGTGGTGGCGACGCGTTCTTCGTAGCCTTCCAGAAATCGCGAGCCATCAAAGGTTTTCAGTGCGTATGAAGTAAAGAACTTAAATGCGCCGAGGAAAGTGCGGAACTGATGCTTGGCTCGGTGGGCTCTGTCGTACATAGTGCACAGAAAATCGTCATCATAAAGCTCAAGGAATTCCCGCTCGTAGTATTCGTTATCAACCAACCACTCCAAGCGCTGCTTGGTGGATTCAAACTGATGCATGCGGGGAGTGACATGGTGCGCTAAAAAGTCTTGTGTTGCCTCAATGTCCTTGTCGAACTGGATTCTTCCCGAATCGTCGAATAGGTTCAGCTGCGCGTTGAGTGCATGGTAGCTCTTGCGCTTACCGACACCGCCGGCATCGTCTGCTGAAGCGGTGCGGGGCGTAGGGCCAATGGGCTGTGTGGGGGTGGCCTTAAGTGGCGGCATTGTGGTTTCCAATCTGTGTGTTGCGGATGTGGTCTTCATTTTGTGGGAAATCAATGGGGTGTAATTGTTAGTTGCTTTGCTGCTCCCAAAACTTGTGAAGGCCCTGCTTTACAGCGGCAACGTCCTTCTGCGTGCCGAGTAGCTCGAAGTGATACAGCTCTGGAACGTGGCACTTAGCGGAAATGATGCGGCCGGCGACGCAGTAAGCGCTTCCGAAGTTGGTATTGCCTGAGGTAATCACGCCCCGGATAAAGGAACGGTTGATTGGGTCATTGAGGAAGTCGATGACCTGTTTGGGGACTGCGCGTTTGAGCGAGCCACCGCCGTAGGTTGGAACGATGAGTACGTACGGGTGTGAAACCTGGATCATTCCGGTTTTCTTGGGCCGCAGTGGAATGCGCACTGCGGGTCTATCTAAGCGTTCGACGAATCTTTTTGTGTTTTCAGAAACGCTAGAAAAGTACACCAAATCTGGTGAGTCTGACATGACAATCCTGCTCATCCTGGCCTTAGCCATAAGTGGGATAGGTGATGATCGAAAAGATTAACTACGTACTACCGTAGTTGCAAACTACGCCGCACCGTAGTTTTTAAAAGGGCAGGTAGGGACAGGATTAATGAGAAAGGGAAAGACTACAGGCTGTGGTGTGCTACAAACACTGCGTCCGTAGCTGGGCGCCCAAGTACTACCCACTGAGTACTGTCGGCTACCTGTACTTCGAGCGATTCTGAAAAGGGCGTTCCTTCGCGCGTGGTAAGAACAGCCCCAATGACGATGCCTTGCTCTTTGAGGAAGGCCAGCAGTTGTGGGTCGGAATCAGAAATGCGTTCCACGGTCACCTGCGGTTGTGCGCCGCTGTCGGTGAGACGGTGCGCACTGGGGATAGTGACCTGTCCATCAACCGTAGGGATAGGGTCGCCGTGTGGATCCCTAGTGGGGTAATTGAGGAACTTATCCACGCGCTCTATGAGCATGTCAGACACCGCGTGTTCAAGATTTTCGGCTTCATCATGGACCTCGTCCCACGTATAATCCAATGCTTGAACCAAAAAAGACTCAAGCAATCGGTGGCGGCGCACCATGACCAATGCGTACTGCCTGCCAAGTTCGGTTAACTCCACAGAGCCATAGGGCGTGTGTGACACGAGCCCTTGCTTCGACATTTTGCGCACTGCATCGGAGACCGAGGAGAGCTTGAGTCCCAGCTGTTTCGCTATAAGTGTGGCGGTAACGGGCTCGGATGACCATTCCTTTAGCCCCCAGATAGCTTTCAAATAGTTCTGGGTACTGGTGGACAGCTCAGAAACAGACATGAGTAAATGTTAACCCAGCTTCCGTATGCGCCTTAGGCGCTGTGCCCCAACGCTCATAGCGAACAGAGGCCAAGTTTGAGAGGAATGCCGGTAAGGTGGGGCCAGTTAAAGCATTCTTCACTTGAAGGAGAACCACTAATGTCTGAGAAGATTTCAATGAACTTGAAGTGCGCCAGCGTAGTGCGTAATGGAATGGCTAGTACACAGTGCAGTAAAACAGCGCATGTAATGGCTCATGTAATGCACTGTGTAGAGACAGAGCGTCTGGAGCAGGAGTATCAGCGCTCCCGTACTGGACGGCGACGGCGTTATGCGTGGTCTGTGCTGAAAAAATAACCCCGCAGGTTTCCCTGCGGGGTGTTGTTGCAACTAGAACGGCACTTCTTCAGAGTCATTAGCAGCAGCGTTATCTGCGCTGTTCTCGCGGCGTGCTGCTCGTGCCTCAGACTCCTTCTTGGAGTCGATCAGCTGCACAGTGTCGATGCGCGCTACCAGCGGATAGTGCTTGTTGCCGTCCTTATCGGTGTAGTTGTCAGTCTTCAGCGAGTAGCTCACTGCAACGCGATCACCAGCGCCGATGCATCCGAAGACGCCGAGGTTCTTGGCGTCAGCCACGTAGCCAGTGAGTTCGACAATCTCTGATTCCACCTTGCCTGTGGACTTGTTCTTGAACGTATTACGTGCGTAGACGTTGAGCTTCACCGTCGCACCGCCGTTTGCGTGCTCAAAGATCTTCGGCTCGCGTGCTGCGTTGCCAACGATGGTGCCATTGTTAAACGGGTTGGACATTGTGATTTCTCCTTATATGAGTGAGTGTGTGATTGTCTTTCAATTGTGTGTTTGAGCAGCGGCTTTGCTGCTGCTGTAAGTGCTGTTACAGCACTGCCCAGGGCAGATGTGCCCCTGCTGCTTCCAGGTCGCGTAGCTCTTGTGCGGCACCCGGATCGGCGTCTTCGCCATCCATGCCGTCAGACATGAGGTAGAGCAGCTCTAGGTCTTCGTGGGTGTAGTGGTACATGGCGTGCCTCCGTGTCGTGGATTGATTCTCAATCCGTTCTTTGAGACAGCTCTGCTGTCTAGAGACCTCTCCCCTGCTCGGTGGAGATTTCCTTCTTCCCTGGTCACGGCGTGGGTAGAAAAGAAAAACCCCGCTACAGCAACTGCTGCAACGGGGTGTGAAGTACTAGTTTTCGAACAACTGCACGCGAGCCTGAGCACCGCCCTCGTGAACCACTTCTGCGAGACGACTGCCCTCGCCAATGTCGATTAACTTCGCCACCAGCGACGGGAACGTCTCTTTGCTGCTGATCTCGGTGGCCCTGTGTGCGGCAACGCCAGCCAGACCCGTCTGGCCGGTTGCCTGGGCCAGCACGGCGACAGTGGCCGTAAGCTGTGCCCTCATCCCAGGCCAGTGAGCCGGTACAGCGCGCATCACCTGCTCAGCGAACTTGAGACCTGCTTGTGGCTCCTCAAGCAGCGCAGCAAGCAATGGATCACGCAAGCGCGGTGTCGTGAAGCACTTCAGCGCAGATCGGATAGCACGCGCACTCGGCTGCGTCATCCCCGCCGCTGCCTGCTCGTACTCACGCTGCAGTACGTCTCGGAAGATGGGTGGAACATACGCCAGCGCGTCTTCGATGATGTCTTCATGCTCTGCGGCGTCGATGTCGTGCTCGGTGCTGTTCAGCCTGTTCTCAATCTCTTCACGCGAGAGCGCTGGGAGATCGCCGGTCTGCTCAAGCAACTGCTGTAGCGCTGCTGAGGCGTGGATGTTGCTGATTCTGCCCGCCTGTGGCTCACATGAGTTTGGGTGCAAGTACATCGCACACCAGGCAGTACCAGCGGTGATTTCTGACGTTTGAATGACCGCCAGTACCTCACTGCGCAGCGGGGAATCCTCGCTACAGAGGAAGTGCGCCGCTGCATCTGCTTCAACCATGTCGTCGGTGATGACGTACGCCGCAACAGCGTCGAGATCCAGCGTCTCAGTCCATGCTGCGAACTTCTCACGATCCTCGGTGAGCTGTTGGATCGCTCCGTCGAGATCAAGCCGGGCAAGTGGCCCGAGGCTCAGGCTGTGCGTGTCGCTGTCTTGTTTGAAAAACGCGAACACCAGCGAGTCCTGCGGGTAGAAGCCCAGGATGCCGGGGATGTTTGCGAGAATCTCGCCGTGAGAGGTAAGTGTCTGCGAATAGTTGGACATGAAACACTCCTTGCCAAATACGGGATGTGTAAGGTCAGTCCCGTATTTGGTCCCGGCTCTGCCGGGCGGTGTTACCACCGCCCGGCAGCACCCCAGCGTGCTCAGTGCGTCGCTAGTGCTCACCTGGTGCTTGCTTGCAGGACACAAGCACTAGCGGCGCAGCCTGTGCTTAAGCGTCTGCTTCGATACGCTCAATAGCGCGGTAAATCGTTGGCCTGGACACGTTGAACGTCCTCGCCACTGCACTCACGGACTTACCACCATCGATGAGTTCTTTTGCGACTTGTGCCTGTTCGTCGCTGAGCTTGGGCTTCGGCCCGGCTACCCTGCCCTGCGCACGGGCGTGAGCCACGCCTTCACGGGTGCGCTGAACAAGCAGGTCACGCTCCCACTCAGCCAAGCTGGCCATGACGTTGATAACCACTCTGTCGGTGGGCTTCGACGTGTCCAGCGCTGGCTCCAACACCTTGACGTTGATTTTGCGTGCAGCCAGGTCGGCGATGGTGTTCACGGTATCTGCGAGGCTGCGGCCGAGCCTGTCGAGGCGCGTAACAACGAGCGTGTCGTCGGGGCGCATGTATGCGAGAGCATCGTCGAGGCCAGGTCGCTGCCAGTTGGTGCCGGAGATGGTGTCTGAGTAGATGTGGTCCGGGTCGCAGCCAGCGTCGATGAGCGCCTCGCGCTGGGTATCAAGTGACTGCCCCTGCTTGGACGTTGAGACACGGGCGTAGCCGATGAGCATGGTTAATCACCGACTTTAAGCGTTGCCCTTGGCACGGTTGTGCGACTTGCAGAGCAGCTCACAGTTGCTCTCCTCGGTCGATCCACCCTTGGACCACGCAGTGACGTGATCAGCGTCCATTTCTTTAAGCGCCCAGATCTTTGCTTTCTTCTCATCGTGACCGATAGCGCAATACGAGCAGTTGGAGACACCCTTCTGTTTTGCAGCATCAGTCTGGCGCTTGTAGACGCGCTTCTTCACCGCTTCAGTGAAGACACGTACGTTAAGTAGTTTGGTGTCTGTCTTGCCGCCAAGCAGGTACTCGTAGATACCCTTCTTGGACTGAATTTGCGGGTCAGACAGCAGCTCCTTTGCAGCAGCCGTCATCTCAGTCGCGTTGTAGCCCTGGCCGCCGTACTGCTCATACAGAGTGTTCCATTCGATGCCTCGCATGGACGTGTCTGTCATTTTGAACACACTTGCTGCCCAGTCGATAACTGCAGTGAAGTAAGTCTGTAGTTCGTTGCAGTTATCGTCTTCACGGTGCTTTGCCATGTAGCTGTCGATGGTGGTGCCTTCACGCTGAGCGATCCAGTCAAGGGCTACCTCAAGCACCTCCTGGCGAGCAGGGTCGCCTTTTACGAAGTTCGACCATTTCGACATGACCGCAGAGCCGGAGTTGGAAAAGACCTTCTTAGCAGCATCAACGAATGGGCCAGAGTACACGGCGTTACGCAGCTCTTGGGCTGTCAGCGACACACCAACGATGTTGATGGTCTTGAACCACTCCTTGATCTCAGACTCAGTGCCATTGCAGTCGTAGATAAGCAGCTCAGTCTCAAGGATCTGCTCTTGCTGGTGCTCACTCAGCGACGAGAAGTACTGTTCGTTGCCGTCGGTATCTTTGACGACGAACAAGTCCTTGAAGAAACGGCCGATAGAGGTAATACGCTGCTGGCCGTCAAGGATCTCGAACTTGTCTTCGTCCTGCTTGGGCTGGTTGAAGTAAATCAGCCCCAGCGGATAGCCCTTGAGCAGCGAGTCAATGACGGCAACATCTTTCTTACCGTCGTTGTAGATGTAGTTGCGCTGGTACTCAGGCTGGATGGTGAGGGCGCCAGCCAAACCGTACAGACCTTTGCCTTCGAGTTCGTTGTAGTGGAATCCGTCAACGATGTCACGGATCTTGCGGGGGTTGAGTTTTGCTTCCATGGCTTAAGACTCCTTGACATTGGGGTTGCGGTGGCGGATAAGAACTCTGCAATACGGTTTAGTAAAGAATTGTCCGTCGACCTCGTAGTACGTCACGTCTTGAGGCTCTGTGTCATGCGGTATGGCGGCACCGTCATTAAGCTTGCCCACCCGAGATCTAACGCCGTTCTTGCTGACCTGAATCTGGGTTGGATAGTTCTTGAGCTTCAACCCCGAATGATCGTCCCATGCCTGCGTGATCCCAAGGATTTCAAACTGGTCTGGGCTGTACTTATCGAGGAACGAGATGGGAACACCCATCATGTCGTTGTAATCGTTGGGGATTGCTTTGGTCTCCGGTACTTCTATCGCGTCGTAATTGTCGTACTTTGGATACCTCACGTTTCGGACCGTCTTTGAACCGTAGATCAGGTTGTCCTCCATCGACATGAGCACGAGCTGTTCATGTCGGCGTCCATGCTCAATGTTGGTAAACCATCTAACACCCTTTACACGGACGAATTTATTCCCCTGTTCATCCACACGCTGACCTGCAGCGGTAAGCGGGTAACTTTCGGGTACACGAAATTCGCGATCACCACTTGAGATTGAGGGGCCGTACCAAACCTTGTTGTCTTTGAAAAGCGGGAATACCTCTTTATAGGTAACTGCGTTCATGTTCCCGATAACGGAGAACTGGACGTCGCCATCAATCAGCCACGCAAGGAACTCGCGGAATAGGGAGAACGGTGGGTTGGTGATAACGATGTCGGCTTCATCGCGGAGTTTCGTGACCTCTTCAGAACGGAAATCGCCGTCGCCTTCAAGATAATCCCACTGGAGGTCTTCTTTGTTAAGGCGCCCGTCATCGTTAAGGTCCTTGCCCTGTTCCATGACGTAAATGCGTCCCCGGAGCCAAGTGTCGTCTTCGTTGAACTTCTCGTCCTGGTCCTCACCAAGTGCGAAGTCCAGCAGCATCTGCCCCTTCTCAGTCACGGCTGGGTTTGATGCTGGCACATAAGACGTAGAGACCAGCTTCTTCAAGCCGAACTTCTCAGAGTTCAGTGCAAAGTACTTGGTGAAGTTACTTGCCCCGGGTCGTCACACGGCAGCAGAACTGTCTTACCTCTGAATACGTCGGGGTCGTATTCGAGATAGGCTTGCATCTCGTTTTCAATGTCATTCCACTGCGTGTAGAACTCGTCCTTCTTGGCAGTCTTGGCTGTGCCTAAGTTAGTATTGCCGCCCATTGCCTACATCACCTTGTAGATTGATTCAGTCTTCATCCGGCAGTGAAGAATGAGAGAACCCGGGTGAAGCAAGGTTCTCAGATAGCGGAAGACCCCGGGGAGCAGGGGGGATTGCTCGACCCAGGGCCTTCGGACGCCTGCGGAGCAGGAACCCACCCCAGCGTCATCACGAAACTATCATTTGTACAAGCAGCGTGCAGGTCTTACGCGTTAGGGATGACTACTACGTCAGTCAATTTGTCGATTTTGCTGATGAGCTCTTCCTCAATTTTGTAAATCTGGCGGTATCTTTTTGCGAGAGCCTTTTGGCGGTCCAGGAGGTGTGCCCAATTGGATTACAAGTACCTACACACTTGATCGGTGCTGCACGTTTCAGGGTCCGGGTGTGCGGCGTCCTGTCTGAGGTCCGCGATAGTGTCGCGCAGCACGGAGAGCTGCGCGATCTGCTGCTCGATCTCAGCGAGGCGCACGTCAAGCAGGTCGCGCACGTGCTCGCAGGGCGCCTGGCCGCCGTCGCGGATGTCGAGGATCTGGCGGATCTGGGCGAGGGTCAGCCCGGCGGCCTGGCCCCGGTGGATGAACCCGACCCGACCCACGGCATCCTCGGCGTAGTCCCGATAGCCGGAGGCCAATCGCTCGGCCGGAGGGAGCAGCCCCGACTCCTCGTAGAACCGCAGGGTCTTGGTCGTGGTTCCGGTTGCTTCCGCAAGCTGTCCGATCCTCATGTTCGCCGATTCCCTTCCAATGGCCACCACACTTGACTTGACCTTCCATTGTACTGGAAGGTTCACAATGGTTCCATAGGAACTTTTGAACCACAGGGAAGAGACATCTGGAATGACAAACGAAAAGTTCGATCTGGCGATTATTGGTTCCGGCGGCGGAGCGTTTGCGGCCGCGATCCGGGCCACCGAGCTGGGCAAGCACGTCGTGATGGTGGAGCGCGGCACCGTGGGCGGGACATGCGTGAACACGGGCTGCGTCCCGTCGAAGGCGCTCCTGGCTGCCGCGGAGGCCCGCCATGTGGCGTTGGATTCGGCCCGCTTCCCTGGGGTGGCGGCCTCGGCGGGCCCGGTGGACATGCCGGCCCTGATTCAGGGCAAGGCCGCGCTGGTTGAAAGCATGCGCACGGAGAAGTACGTCGATCTGGCCGCGGACTACGGGTGGACGATGATCTCGGGGGACGCGTCGTTCACCGGAACCCAGGACGCACCGCTGCTCCGGGTGATCTCCCCGGATGGTGCAGTGAGAACGATCGAGGCCGTGCACTACCTCGTGGCCACTGGCTCCGCACCCTACGTGCCCCCCGTTCCCGGACTGGCCGAGGCCGGGTACCTGACCTCGACGACGGCGATGGAACTGGACGAGGTGCCCGAATCAATGCTGATCCTGGGCGGAGGCTATGTTGCCCTGGAGATGGCACAGCTTTTCTCCCGGCTGGGCTCCCGGGTGACCATGCTGGTCCGTTCCCGGTTGGCCTCGCAGGAGGAACCGGAGGCATCCAAGGCGTTAGCGGGGGTGTTCGCCGACGAGGGGATCCGGGTGGTCCGGCGGGCCATGGCCGACTCCGTGGCCTCCGGCCCGGACGGGGTCTCGGTGACGGCAAACGTGGCCGGGGGCGAGGAGGTGTTCCGCGCTTCCCACATCCTCGTGGCACTGGGCCGCCGCCCGGTGACCGAGGGACTGGACCTTGACGCCGTCGGGGTGAAGACCGGCGCATCCGGCGAGATCGTGGTCGATTCCCGCCTGGCCACGTCCAACCCGCGGGTTTGGGCCGCCGGGGACGCGACCGGCCATCGGGAGTTCGTTTACGTCGCAGCGGCCCACGGCGCCCTGGCCGTGGACAATGCGTTCACCGATGCCCTGGCCGAGGTCGACTACCGGCACCTGCCCCGGGTCACCTTCACCAGTCCCGCCATCGGGGCGGTCGGGATGACGGAAAAGGAAGCTGTCGCCGCCGGGATCAGCTGCGAGTGCCGGGTCCTCCCCCTGGAGTACGTGCCGCGAGCCGTGGTCAACCGCGACACCCGCGGCTTCATCAAGGTTGTCGCGGACCGCGACACCGGACGGATCCTGGGCCTCTCCGCGGTGGCCAAGGACGCCGGGGAAATCGCCGCCGCCGGCGTCTACATCCTCGAAGCGGGCATGACCACCGCGCAGGTCGCCGCCGCCTGGTGCCCCTACCTGACGATGGCCGAGGGCATCAGGATCGCCGCCAAGGCCTTCAACACCGACGTCTCCAAGCTCTCCTGTTGCGCCTGAGCTGCAGCCCCCACTACCGAAGCAAAGGAATGCCATGACCGCCACCGACCAGGCCCTCACCTATCTGTTGTCCCCCGCGCGCTCCGGAATAGACCCGGAATTGTTCGTGCCGCTGCTGCGGCTCCTGGCCGAGGGCGAGCCCGTCACGGTCGCCGAACTGGCCACCGCCAGTGGCCGGAGCGAAGACACGGTCCGGCAGGGACTGGCCGCCGTCCCGGACACCGAGTACGACGACGAGGGCCGCATCATCGGCCTGGCCCTGACGATGCGGCCCACCCCGCATCGCTTCACCCTGGCCGGGGAACAGCTCTACACCTGGTGCGCCCTGGACACTCTCTTCTTCCCGGCCCTGATCGGGAAGGCCGCAACCATTGAGTCGACCTCCCCGGGTAGCGGGACCCTCATCCGGGTGATGACGGGCGCGGACGGCACGGTGACCTCCTTGCAGCCGGCCACCGCCGTCGTGTCCATCATCAGCCACCCGGGCACGGGGCCGGTGCGGTCATCGTTCTGCAACCAGGTCCACTACTTCGCCTCCCGCGAGGACGCCCAGCCGTGGTTGGATTCCCATCCCGACGGCGAAGTCCTGGACATCGAGGCGGCACACCGGGCCGGTGCCGCCATGGCCGCCGCCCTCCTCGCCGCGGCCGCCACGCGGGCCCCCGCGGCGCAGGACTCCTGCTGCTGAGCTTTAAAAGGACATGACATGACCCAGCACCCAGAACAGCCAGACACCGGCCATCAACCCGTCCGGCAGACCGGTCGCCCCGGGCGATACCACACACTGGCCGCAGGAATCGGCATAGCAGCGGCCATGATCCTGTGCTGCGCAGGACCCATCCTCATCGCCGCCGGAGCCCTCGGCGCGATCGCCGGATTCTTCTCAAATCCCCTCGTGTTACTCGCGGCCGCCACGGTGCTCCTGGCCGGGATCATCGCCGTCACCAGGCAGCGAAAACGCCGCAGGACCGACGACTGCTGCCCTCCCGCACCCCCCGAGCACCACCGCACCGACCACGGCACCGCCTGAGTCCCCATACCCATTTCTGGAAGGAACCACTAGACACCATGACATACCCGAGATCCCGCCGTTCTCTGTCCGTTCCCCGGCCCAGGCACCTCGCCTCCGCCCTGTTTCTGACAGCGGTCATGGCACTGACAACCGCCTGCGCCAGCTCACCGAGCGGCCCGTCGGCCGCGCCAGGCGGTTCGTCGCCCGACGCGGCCGGTGCCGTTGCTGTTACGGTCTCCGACATTGACGGCACTACCCGGACCATCCCGGACGGTAAGCCCGCAGCACTGTTCTTCTTCTCTGTCGGATGCGGTGAGTGTGTGGAAGGGGCCGATTCCCTGAACAAGGCCTCCACGGCCCTGGGAAGCTCGGCCGACTACCTCCTGGTGGACGTGGACCCCCGAGAACCGAAGGAGACCATCAACGGATTCCGCGATTACATCAAGGCCCCTGAGCTCCCTGCCGTCATCGACACCGGGGCCACACTGACCACCCGGTACAAGGTCACCTCCATAAGCACCCTGGTGGTGGTCGACGCGAAGGGTGACGTTACCTTCCGGGCCACCGACCCGTCTGCGGAAAAGATCCAAGAAGAACTCACCAAGGCCGGCGCCCAATGACAGCCCTGCTTGCCCTGGCCTTCGCCGCTGGAATGATTGCCCCGGTCAATCCCTGCGGTTTCGCCCTCCTGCCCGCCTGGATAGCCCAGACCATCGGGGACGCCCGGACGCGCCCGCTCGCGCTGCGTCTGGCCCACGGGCTCCGGGCCGGGCTCGCGCTCAGCTTCGGCTTCGCCGGGACCCTGGCAGCCTTCGGGCTGATCGTCAGCGCGGGCGCCAGGACCCTGATCAGCGCAGCGCCCTGGCTGGGAATGGCCACCGGGGTGATCCTTCTCCTGCTGGGCCTGGCCATGCTCACCGGACTCACACCACGGCTCCGTCTGCCGGCCTGGGCCACGAAACCCCGCACACAAGAAGCTGCAGGGGCAGGTCACAAAACCGGGCGCATGGTGGCCTTCGGGGTCGGATACGCCGCAGCATCCCTCGGCTGCACCCTCGGGGTGCTCCTGGCCGTGATCGCCCAAGCCCAGGCCGTCGCCAGCTACGCCGGGCTGCTCGCGGTCTTCGCCGCCTACGCCGCAGGCTCGGCCACTGTCCTGATGCTCGTTTCGGCAGGCACGGCCATCGCCGGGGCCGCCCTCGGGCGAAGAATCACCGGCCTGGCCAAGCACAGCAACCGCATCGCCGCCTTCATCCTCACCATAACCGGCGCCTACCTCAGCTGGTATTGGTATCCCGCCGCCACCGGCGGAACCGCGCAGGCCAACAGCCTCGCCGTATGGTCAGCCGCCGCCAGCGCCTGGATCAGCGACAACAGCACCCTGATCGCAGCCCTCGCCGCAGCCGTGGTGCTCGCATCGGCATTGGCCGCCCTCAACCGGCGCAGGAGACTGCGCATCAGACAGGGAACGCCGCCCACAGGCGAGGGCCCCGGGCAAAGCGGGGAACCCGACTGCTGCACACCAACTCCGGACAACAACTCGACCGAGGACCGGCCAGGCACGATCCCGTAGCTGGCCGAGGACTCCCAAAAAGCAAGGGGGAGAGGGAACCTTGCCCATCTTCTGGCAAACGAGGCGCCCGTCTATCAGGACAGGTTGGTACAGCGGCATCAGGCCGGAAGTCAATTCGTGCAGAGGACTTCGGGCAATCCGTCGGGTTAAGCGACAAAATGTGTGCTTTTTTGGATATGGATTCCAGGTCCTGCCTGGGCCTACGGCGGGACAGTGCTCGTTGAATCGGGATTCCCTGCCGTAGACCGGAAGGTCCACCACTTCAGGCGTTGGATGTGCTATGACAGCAGACTGTTAAACCAGCTGCATGCCAACTCAACACAGAAAGAGAAAACACAACAGGCCCCTATGCCCGGCATGCGAACACACCGCCACAAAAATGGGCACCACATCCAGCGGAAAACAGCGATGGCGCTGCACAGACTGCGGGCACACCTTCACCAATCCCAACACAGCCAAGACCAGCGCATATCGGTTTGCCATCTTCATTGACTGGATCACCAACCAGCGTCCCCTCGACGCTGTCGCTGCTGCGCACAACGTCTCCAGGCGCACACTCATCCGCTGGTTCACCTACTTTTGGTTCATCATCGTCCCGTGCAAACCGGACCCGTACCGCGTCTACGACCAGCTCTTTATTGACGGCACCTACTTCCACAAAAAATGCCTGCTTGTCG
>NZ_JAEUWV010000008.1:0-81128 GCF_024102595.1 Corynebacterium lipophilum | reverse complement strand
AACAGGACGCCCAGCCCTCTACGACAACGCTATCGACACCGACTACACCCACTCAATCGGCATTCAAAAAGGCCAAATCTAACCCCCGCGACACGCCGAGCCAGACACACATTTTGACCCTTAACCCAAATAGTCAGGCACCCCAACGCAAACACCCCCTACCCGTTATCTCAGGCAGGGGGTGCTGTGCAGAGCTAGAGACGAGACTTGAACTCGCAACCTACGCATTACAAGTGCGTTGCGCTACCAATTGCGCCACTCTAGCAGCGCTGAAGAGTCTACACTAACGTTCACTCGTTTACCGAAATCCCACTTCCTACCTCCACCGATGCCCTTCAGCGTCCCGACGAGCCCCGTCGGATCGGTAGGGATGAACCCGGATAGGGTGGTGGCTCCGGCGTCGAAGAGGATGGAGCTCATCGGGGTCGATGGGCCGACGATGATGGTGTCTAACCCGGCGGAGAGCTCCAAGAGGCGGGGCATCGTTTTGTTCACGAGGGCGGAGGCGGTGATGAAGACTGCGTCCAGGTCTTGGGCGAGGTATTCGAAGGCGGAGTCGGGGTAGTCGCCGGGACGTTGGACTCGCTCGAAGACGTAGAGGTCGGCGACGTCGCGGAGGGTGCGCTCCAGGCCTGGGAAGTGCCCGACGACGCCAACGCGCTTGCCGGCGTAGTGGGAGGCGTAGGCGACGAATGCGTCCGGAGCTTCGGCGAAGTGGGATGCGTCGCGGTTCACCCAAGCATTGATGGCGGCGAGGCCGACGCCGGCTTCGGCGAAGTTCCACGATGTGACCATGGAGGCGGCGTCGATAAGAGGGCGTCCGATTGGGGACTCGGAGAGGACGGGGCGGCCGTCGCCGGGGTAGACGGCGGCGATGCCGACGTGGCCGTCGGAGGTGCGGAGCCAGGCCCAGTGGGGTGCGATGCCGAAGTCGGTGACGGTGATGGTGGTCGGGGTGGCGTCGATAAGTTGCTCGTAGAGTTGCCAGGTCATGTGGCCATTCTAGGCGTGTCGGGGTGGCTTGCTAGGGTCGAATACGTGAACTTGAATTCGCTGTGGGAGTTTGTCCGCGGGTCACGCCAGCACGTGGCGACGATTGACGCGGCGCGAACGTCGCCGCCGCCGTCCGTGCTTGCCCCGATTGATCTGACGGATACCGCGCAGGTAGCCGGGGTTATGAATATTGCTGCGCGCATTGGGGAGATCCTGATCGCGAATGGCACGACGTCTTCGGATGCGATTGCGCAGATTCACACGGTGACCTCGTCGTATGGTCTGCACTACTGCCATGTGGACATCACGGTGAACACGATCATGATTAACACGATTATTGGGGTGCATAAGCGTACCCCGGTCAACGTGTTCCGCGTGGTCACGATGATGAGCGAGAACTACCACAAGCTGCAGGAGGCGGACCGGCTGATCCGCTCGATTCGTTCGGGCGCCACGCCACCGGAGCTTGCGGAGAAAATCCTCGACGATATTGATAACTCCCCTATCCCGTGGCGCAACACGCGCTACCTGGCGGGTTGGCTGGTGATGGGCGCGGCCGTCGCGATTTTGCTGGGCGGGGACCTGTTCATGTCCGCGATTGGCGGGCTCACAGCGTTTCTCATCATGGGATTTAACAAGATTTTGTCCCGCAACTCCCTGCCTTACTTCTTCCACTGCGCCATCGGCGGCTTCTTGACGACGATCCCGGCGGCGCTGTTCTACGAGGTCGCGCCGATGATCGGCAAGACGATTGTGCCCAGCCAAGTGATCGCGGTGGGCATCGTGGTCCTGTTGGCGGGTCTGACCTTGGTGCAGTCGCTGCTTGACGGGGTGACGGGCTCGCCGGTGACGGCCTCGGCGCGATTCTTCCAGACACTGCTCTTTACCGGCGGCATCGTGGCTGGTGTCGCGATTGGGTTGAACACGTGGGAGCTCATGGGCCTGGGCTTGCCTCCGCTGGAGACAATGCTGGGGACCCCAACGTTTAGTGGTGCGGCGGCGCGTATTGCGGGGAGTACGTTGGCGTCGGCGTCATTCGCGGTGACGTGCTTCGCGGAGCGCCCCGCGGTGGTGGTGGCGGCGTTTACGGCCGCCGCCGGTTCGAGTATGTATTACCTGTTTTTGATCCCAATCGGCTCCGGCGCCCTGATGGCGACGGCGGCGTTGGCGTTCGTCGTCGGCCTTGCGGGTGGTTTGATTGCCCGCCGTTTCCTGATCAACCCGGTGATCACCGCGGTGGCTGGTGTGACCCCGTTCCTGCCTGGCTCTGGTGTGTATCGCGGGATGTACGCCATGATGAACGAGCAGATCGTGGTGGGCCTGACCAACCTGTTCATGGCGGTCGGCACCTGTATGGCGCTGGCTGGCGGTGTGGTGTTTGGCGAGTGGGTGGCGCGCCGTCTGCGTGCCCCGCAGCACTACATTCCGTACGAGGCTTTCAAGCGGGCCGGGCGCTTCACGTTCCAGCAGATCCGCCGACGGAGGCCCCCAGGCGGGCTTCGTCACTAATATTGGCGTAGAATCGTTGTGCTAGTAATGCGCGTCATACAAGGAGGAACCCGTAGTGCCACCCAAGATCACCGACTCTCGCCCCTCGCCTGAGGCGCTCCACGCCGTTGAGGAGCAGACAGCATCTGGTGCTCGCAGGATTGTTGCTACCTACGCCGAGGACTTTTTTGATGGCGTGACCTTGATGTCCATGCTCGGCGTCGAGCCGCAGGGCTTCGTGTACAAGAAGTACGCGGAGGAAGTCCTGGGCGCTGAGGAAGAGGAAGAGCCGAAGAAGGCGACCAAGAAGAAGGCTACGAAGAAGAAAGCCACCAAGAAGAAGGCTTCTAAGAAGAAGGCCACGAAGAAAAAGGCCACCAAGAAGAAAGCAACAAAGAAAAAGGCCACCAAAAAGAAGACTGTAAAGAAGAAGTCGTAGTTGTGAATGAGTTCGTAGTGGTGGCTAACCGCCTGCCCGTCGACCGTGTCGAGGGCGGGTGGAAGGCGTCACCCGGCGGGCTCGTGGCTGCGCTCGCACCCGTGTTGCGGGCACGCGCCGGTTGCTGGGTGGGGTGGTCCGGCGCGGTGGATGAACCGGTCGCGCCGTTTCGCTTTGATGGCATTGACCTGCACCCGGTGACGTTGGACGCCCAGGACTACGAGGAGTTCTACGAAGGTTTCTCCAACTCGACGTTATGGCCGCTTTACCATGACTTGATCGTGGCCCCGCAGTACAACGAGCAGTGGTGGCAGCGCTACCGTGACGTTAACGTCCGCTTCGCGCGCGCGACCGCCGAGGTGGCGGCGCAGGGCGCGACGGTGTGGGTGCAGGACTACCAGTTGCAGCTGGTGCCGGGCCTGCTGCGCGAGATGCGCCCCGACCTGACCATCGGGTTCTTCCTGCATATTCCGTTCCCCTCCCCCGACCTGTTCCGCCAGCTCCCGTGGCGTGAGGAACTCATCGGTGGACTCAACGGCTGTGACCTGGTGGGGTTTCAGCGCGAGGCGGATGAGCGCAACTTCCGCGCGCTCGTCGGCGACGATAACAACAGCCCGCGCAGTGGCACGTTCCCGATCTCGATTGACCCGGCGGCGGTGCAGGTTGGCTCGCCGGAGGCGGTGGCGAAGCTGCGGGCGTCGGTAGGGAATCCTGCGGCGCTGATGCTGGGGGTGGACCGCATGGATTACACGAAGGGCATCCTGCAGCGTTTGCTCGCGTTTGAGCAGCTGCTCGAGGAAGGTGTCGACGCCACCCTGATCCAGCTTGCTACCCCGTCGCGCGAGCGTATCGAGCACTACCGCAAGACCCGCCGCCAGGTCGAAGAGGCCGTGGGCAGGATTAACGGCCGCTTCGGCTCGGTGGGTCGCCCTGTGATCCACTACATGCATCGCGGTGTGTCCAAGCAGGAGCTGGGCACGTTCTATGCGGCTGCGGACGTGATGTTGGTGACGCCGTTTAAGGACGGCATGAACCTGGTGGCAAAGGAGTACGTGGCCTGCCACCCGGACGGGGACGGCGCGTTGGTGCTGTCCGAGTTCGCCGGCGCGGCCGTGGAGCTGCACGATGCGTATTTGTGTAATCCGTTCGAGGGGGCGTCGATACTTCGGGCGATGCGGGAGGCACTTGACCCGGATCCGGAGCGGATGCGGCGGATGTATGCGCGCGTGTTGGGGCACGATGTGCACCGGTGGGCCGCGGAGTTTTTGCAGGAGGTTGCGCGATGAAACGGCTGGTTGTTGCAGGTGCAGCACTGGGGATGGCGGCGTGTTCGCCGGCGCCGCCGGTGTGGCAGGTCGTTGCGGTGTACACGGCTCCGGACACGCCGGGGGATGTGCCGGATCGGGCGAATGTGAGCATCGACGGTTCGAAGCTGACGGGCTCGACGGGATGCGGCAAGGTTGAAGGCGACGTCACGGTCACTGAAGACACGCTGACGGTCAACGAGATTTCTTTCGCCGACACGGCGGGCTGCGAGGGGGCGGCGCGCTACACGCACGATCAACTGGCGTCGCTGGTGGTGCCGGAGGCCACGTTCCGAATCAACAATGTCAGTGACACCGAGAAGGTGCTCACGCTCGACGGTGACGACGTGAACGAACCGAGCATGCGGGTGATGATGCTGTGAGTTCCATCGCCTACTTATCGACGGCCCCTTCGCTCCTTGTCTGCCTCGACTTCGATGGCACGATCAGCGAGCTGAACCCGGACCCTTATGCGGTGAAACCGCACCCGGTGGCGCTGGAGGCGATTGAGCGCCTGGCACACGCCCCGAATACGGAGGTGGCGATGCTGTCCGGCCGTCACCTGGAGGGTCTGCGCAGGGTGTTCCCGCTGCGGAACCCGGTGGTGTTGGTGGGTTCGCACGGCGCGGAGCCTGGCCCGGAACTTACGCCGGAGGACGTCGAGTATTTGGACGCAATCGAAAAGCAGCTGGAGGCGATCGCGGTTCCGCCTGCGTACGTGGAGGTCAAGCCGTACCAGCGGGTGCTGCACGTCGCGCCGGTGGGGGACGCGGCGGAGCGCGAGCGCATGCTGGCGGAGGCGCTGCGGATTCAAACGCCTCGCCCTGTCACGCCGGGCAATAACGTGGTGGAGTTTTCCGCGGTGGACGTGTCGAAGGGTTCGTGGCTGCGGGCGCACAAGCAGCGGTTTGCTGCGACGCTGTTCGCTGGCGATGACGTCACGGACGACACAGCGCTTGCGGTGCTGGGGCCTGCGGATGTGGGGATCAAGGTAGGGGTCGACGTTGCAGGCGTGGACGAGATGGCGACCTTCCTGAAGGCGCTCGCCGACGCTCGTTGTTGATATTCATTTTCAATACCACGTACAATGGCGGCCATGTTTTCACGACGCTTCATTGGCATCCTTGCTGCATCGACGCTCGCACTGAGCGCCTGCAGCAGCACTGACAGCACCGGCGACACCGCAGCTGATGCCGCCGACGGCCAGATCGTGGCCACGACGCAGGTGTGGGCGGACGTCGCGAGCCTGGTGACGGGCCAGAACGTCCCCGCGATCATCTCGAATACCTCGGTGGACCCCCACGACTACGAGCCGACGGCCGCCGACCTGGCGCAGGTGGCGAAGGCGGTGCTCGTGGTGGCTAACGGTGGCGCGTACGACGCCCGCATCTACGGCGCGGCGGAAGACGCGAACGTGGTCTCCGCACTGCCGCTGACGGAAGCGCACGAGCACGACCACGATCACGAGCACGGCGAGCATGGCCATGACGACCACGACCATGACCACGCCCACGAGGAGAACGAGCACATCTGGTACTCCACCGCGGCGATCGCGAAGGTGGGCGCGGACCTCGCGCAGCGCACTGATGGCAGCACGGACGCGCTCGACGGGAAGCTTGAGCAGCTGCAGACGAAGCTGGACAGCCTCAAGGCGGCGCGCGTGGCGCAGACGCACCCAATCGCGGACGCGATCATCGAGGAGTCCGCGCTCGAGGACGTCACTCCGGAGTCCTTCCGGCACGCAACGCTGAACCACTCGGAGCCGTCCTCGGCGGCGCTCGCGGAGTTCATCGCTGCACTCGAGTCCGAAGAAATCGACATCCTGATTAACAACCCGCAGAGCCCGAACGGTGTCTCCGACAAGCTGGTTGAGGTGGCGAAGGCCAACAACGTGAAGGTCGTCGACATTTACGAGACCCCGCCGAACGGCGAGAACTTCTTCGACTACTTTGCCGAGGCGCTTGACGAGCTCTAATGCTGCACCTGACCAACGCCTCTTGTGATCCCCTGTGGCACGACATCAACCTTGATGTCGCCGCGGGGGAATTTGTCGCTGTGCTGGGCCCGAACGGCAGCGGCAAGTCCACGCTGCTCGGCACGATCCTGGGCACGCGGAAACTCAGCTCAGGCACGATTTCGGCGCCGAAGAACATCGGGTTCATCCCACAGCAGCGCATGTTCCCGCCGGAGCTGCCGGTGCGGGTGCGCGACCTGGTGTCGCTCTCGCTTGAGCACCGTCCGCTGCGTCGGCCGAGGAAGGGGGACGTCGATACGCTGCTGGACAGCGTGGGGGCGCTGCACCTTGCCGACGCCCGCGTGGGCACCCTGTCGGGCGGCCAGCAGCAGCTGGTGCGACAGGCGCAGGCCTTTGCGAAGCAGCCCGACCTCATCCTTGCCGACGAGCCCCTGCTCTCCCTGGACGTGGCACGGCAGCGCGACTTCGTGTCCCGGCTGCACGCCGCGAAGGTCGCGGTGGTGATGGTGACGCACTCCATCGACCCGGTGATCGACATCGTGGACAAGGTGCTCTACCTGGGGCCGAACGGGCACGTGGTCGGCAGTGCCGACGAGGTGCTGCGCTCCGAGGTGCTCAGCGAGCTGTACGGCGCTCCGGTGGAGGTCGTGCGTGTGGGTGGGAAGACGGTGATCCTGTAAATGCTGGAGCAAACGCAGTACCTGCTCGGGTTCGATTTCGTGATCGTTGCGCTGATTGCCTGCGCGATGCTGGGCGTGCTCTCGGGTGTGATCGCGCCGCTGATCGTGATGCGGAAAATGTCATTCGCGGTGCACGCTACTTCTGAGTTGGCGTTGATGGGTGCCGCGGTTGCGCTCGTGACGGGCCTGAACCTCAGCTTGGGGGCCGTCGTCGGCTCGATTGTGGCGGCGATCGTGCTCGTCCTTTTGGGGCTTCGCAGCGACACTGACTCATCCGTGGGCGTGGTGATGAGCTTCGGCATGGGCATTTCCGTGCTGTGCATCCACCTCTACCCCGGTAACTCCACCACCGCGATGGCGCTGCTGACGGGCCAGATCGTCGGGGTGAGCAAGGAAAACCTTGGGGTGCTGACGGCCACCACGCTACTGGTTGTGGTGGCCGTGATGGTGCTGTGGCGCCCGCTGCTGTTCGCCTCTGTAGACCCGGAGATGGCGGCCGCGAGCGGGGTACGCGTGAAGGTGCTGGCCACGCTGTTCGCCATCCTGCTCGGCATGGCGGCCGCCCAGACCGTGCAGATCGTGGGCGTGCTGCTGGTGATGGCGCTGCTGATCACGCCCGGCGCGTCCGCGGTGGCCATTACGGCGCGGCCCGCGGCGGCGGTGGCGTGGTCGGTGCTCTTCGCGGAGCTCGCCGCCGTGGGCGGCATGCTGCTCTCGCTGGCGCCCGGCCTGCCGGTGAGCGTGATGGTGGCGTTTGTGTCCTTCGCCATCTACCTCGTGTGCCGGGCGGTGGGCTACTTCACGCGGCGCTGACGTGCGAACTCGCTGAGCACCACGCCCGCCGCGACGGAGGCGTTCAGGGACTCTACCCAGTCGGTCGTCGGGATGGACATGATCACGTCGCAGTTCTCCCGGACGAGTCTGGAGATGCCCTTGCCCTCCGAGCCGACGACGATGACTACCGGGTCGGTGGCGCCCTCGAAGGTGTCCAGGGTGTGCTCGCCGCCCGCGTCGAGGCCCACGACCATGTAGCCGTTGTCCTTGAACTGCTTGACTGTACGGGTCACGTTGGTCACCCGCGCGACAGGCAGGCGAGCCGCCGTGCCCGCCGAGGTACGCCACGCCACGCCCGTCACCTGCGCGGAGCGGCGCTCCGGGATGATCACGCCGTGGCCGCCAAACGCGGCCGTCGAGCGGATCACCGCGCCGAGATTACGCGGGTCGGTGATGTTGTCCAGGATGACGAACATGCCGGTCTCCCCGCGGTCCGCCACACCGGCGACCAGGTCGAAGACGTCCGCGTACTTGTACGGCTGGATCTTCAGCCCGATACCCTGGTGCATGCCGTTGCCGGTCATCATGTCCAGGTCGTGGCGGTCCACCTCCTGCACCGGGATGTTGCGGGAGTTCGCCAGGGTGACGGCCTCGCTGAGGCGGTCGTCGTGCCCGGTGCCGCGTGCCACGAACAGCGCCTCGGCTGGCACCTTGGCATGCAGACACTCCACGACGGGGTTGCGGCCAACAACCATGTCCGGCAGTTCGCGCTCGTGGCGGCCCTGGTCGCGGCGCTTGCGCTCCAGCTTGCGCTTGTGCGCCGCGTGGTAGACGCGGTCCTCGGCCTTCGGGGTCGCGCCCTTGCCGCGCAGCCCGCGGCGGCGCTGCCCACCAGAGCCCTTCGTGGCGGTCTTCTTGTTCTTCTTCTGCTTATCGGGGCGGTGGTATGGCTTGGCCATTAGTTCTCCTTCAGTTGCCACTGCGCGCCGTCGGCGGTGTCGGTGACCTCAATGCCTGCGGCGGCAAGGCGGTCACGCACGGCATCGGCCGCGGCCCAGTCCTTCTCGGCACGCGCGGCGGCCCGGCGCTCAAGCTCGGCACCAACCAACACATCAAGTGCCTCGGTTACTCCATTATTTTTCGACGCCCCATCGTCCCACACACCGGGGTCCACACCCAACACCGCGGCCATCGCACGTACCTGAGCAGCCAACTCGCCCGCCTTGGCGGTGTCGTGCGCGGCGAGCGCCTTGTTGCCTTCGCGGACCACGTTGTGGATTTCGGCGAGCGCGCGGGGCACGGAGAAGTCGTCGTCTAGCGCCTGGGCGAAGCCTTCGGTCCAGGTGGTCGGCTCGGGCGTGCCGGCGCGGTGCACGAAGTCCTCGATGCGGCGGTAGCCCGCCGCGGCCTCCTGCAGCGCCTCCGGCGAATACTCCAGCACGCTGCGATAGTGCGCGGAGCCCAGGTAGTAGCGCAGCTCCACCGGGCGCACGGCGTCCAGCATGTTGTCGATGCTCAGCACGTTACCCAGCGACTTCGACATCTTCTCGCCCGCCATGGTCACCCAGTGGTTGTGCATCCAGTACTGGGCGAAGCCATCACCCGCGGCGTGGGACTGCGCCTGCTCGTTCTCGTGGTGCGGGAACTGCAGGTCCAGGCCGCCACCGTGGATATCGAACTCGGCGCCCAGGTACCACGTGGACATGGCGGAGCACTCCAGGTGCCAACCGGGGCGGCCGTCGCCCCACGGGGTCGGCCAGCTCGGCTCGCCGGGCTTGGCGGCCTTCCACAGTGCAAAGTCGTGGCTGCCGCGCTTGCCGTGCACGTCACTCTCGCCCTGGTTCATCTCCTCGACACGGTTGCCGGACAGGGAACCATAGTCGTCGCTTGCCTTCGTCCAGGCGGCCACGTCGAAGTAGACGGAGCCCTCGGAGGCGTAGGCGAAGCCGGCGTCGATAAGCCGCTGCATGTAGTCGACCATCTGGGTGACGTGGCCCGTGGCGCGTGGCTCGACGGACGGCGGCAGCACGCCGAGGGTGTTGTAGGCGCGGGTGAACTCGCGCTCGTAGGTGCTGACCCACTCCCACCAGGGACGATCATGCTCGGCGGCCTTGTTCAAGATCTTGTCATCGATGTCGGTGACGTTGCGCACGAACGCGACGTCGTAGCCCTTGGCCGCGAACCAGCGGCGCACAATGTCGAACGCCACCCCCGAGCGCAAGTGCCCGATATGCGGGGCGGACTGTGGCGTGGCCCCGCACAAGTAGATGGAAACGTGGCCCTCACGCAGCGGGCGGAATGGACGCAGCGTGCGCGTCGCGGTGTCAAAAATCTGTTGGGTCTCGGCAGTCACGGCCCTTAGCTTAGTGCAACCAGCGCAGTAGCGACGGCAGCGCGCCCCTCACCCGAGCCGGTGAAACCCATGTGGTCCGTCGTGGTCGCCGACACCGACACCGGGGCGCCGAGCACCTCCGAAAGCACGCGCTGCGCTTCCTCGCGCACCGGGCCCATCTTCGGGGTCTGGCCAATCATCTGCACCGACACGTTGATCACCTGGTGGCCATGCTGTGCGAGCAGCTCGCGCAGCTCATTGAGCAGCTGCGTGCCCCGCACTCCGTCATACTCCGGCCGACCCACCCCGACGAAGGAACCCAGGTCCCCCAGGCCCGTCGCCGAAAGCACCGCATCCACCACGGCGTGGCTGACAACATCGCCGTCCGAGTGCCCCTCGCAGCCGTCTTGGCCCTCGTGGAGGATGCCCGCGATCCAGCACGGCTTCCCGGCCTCGATCTGGTGCGCATCAAACGCGGTACCGACCCTAAACTGTGGAAAATCTGTGTGCGACGTCATGCGCGCAAGCCTACCGCGTACTCCCCGACGGCACCTCGAAGATTGTCGGCTCCGCCTCGTCCGTAATGCTCTGCGCCAGGCGCATGTCAATCGGCGTGGTGATCTTAAACGCCATCGGGTCCCCCTGCACCGTGTGCACGTCCACGCCGAACCACTCCATCAGGCTCGCGTCATCCGTAGCGACGAAGTCCGGCGTCCCCTCGTAGTACGCGCGGTTCGCGGCGAGCAAGGAACGCAGGTCAAAGCCCTGTGGCGTCTGCACCGCCCGCAGCGTCGAGCGGTCCGGGGTGCCGACGACGCGCCCAGCTTCGTCGATCTCCTTAATGGTGTCGACGACCGGCAACACCGGCACCACCGCATCCGCGCCCTCGAGCACGGCACGGGCGACGCGCGCGATCATACCGGGCGGGGTCAAGGCCCGGGCGGCGTCGTGGATCAGCACGCAGGCGTCCTCGTGCTCGATCGCCTTGAGGCCTTCGTAAATGGAGTCGGCGCGCTCCGCGCCCCCATGCACGAAGCGGACGTCGTGGCCGCGCAGCGTGGTGCGCGCGATTTCCTCCATCTCGGGGCTGACCACCACGATGATCGAGTCCACCACCTCGGCGGTCTCCATCGCGGTGACCGAGCGCTCCAACAAGCTGCGCCCACGCAGCGGCACGAACGCCTTCGGCACGCTCGCCCCGAGCCGCGTGCCCTGGCCGGCCGCAGCGACGACGGCCACTACCCTGCGAGACATTCGGCTACGTCCCGCTACTTCTCGTCGTCCTCATCGTCGTCGAAGCTGAGGTCATACAAGTCGATGTCATCCTCGTCCTCAACCACCACGTCAGGCGCGAAGGAAATACCGGCCTTGACCTGCTCCTCGATAATCTTGCGAACGCCCTCTTCCAGCTCCTCGACCTTCTTCTCGTCGACTGGCTCCGCCAGCGCGAGTTCGCCGACGAGGATCTGGCGTGCCTTGCCCAGCATGCGCTTCTCGCCCGCAGACAGGCCCTTGCCCTGGTCACGGCGCCACAGGTCACGGACAACCTCCGCCACCTTATTAATGTCGCCGGACGCGAGGCGCTCCTGGTTCGCCTTGTAGCGGCGGGACCAGTTGCCGGCCTCCTCGACGTCAGTCTCGCGCAGCACCGAGAAGACCTTCTCCAGGCCCTCCTTGCCGACGACGTCGCGCACACCGACAAGCTCGGTGTTCTTTACAGGAACGCGGACCTCAAGGTCCGACTGGAGGATTTGCAGTACGAGAAAGTCGAGCGTTTCTCCGCCAATTTCGCGCTGCTCGATGTCGGCGATGCGTGCCGCACCATGATGCGGATAGACAACCACTTCTCCGACTTTGAATTCCATGAACACTCCTTGAGGATGACAACCGGCTCAGTAACCTCACCACCCTACCATTACGGGCCGTAATGGGGACGCGCACCCGCGATGCGCCGAACTCAACTAAAGTTTAACCCCACCCGCACCGCCTGGGCCTGGTACGCGTGAGGAAACTGTGAAAAGTCTAGGTCCAGGCGCTAGGGTTGTGCGGAGAAACATATATGTGAAACAAGAACGATGGAGGACACTCACGTGAAGTCCCTGAAGCCGGTTTTCGCACTCGCAACCGCACTGCTCATGGCCGGATGCTCCGCAGGCCAAATCACTCAGACCTCTGACCAGGTGGCTGCAGTTGACGGCGCCAACGTCGAAACCGAGAACGGCGAGCTGGCCGTGCAGGACGTCACCGTCGTCCTCGAAGAGTCCGGCTCCGCCGCAGTGAAGTTCAGCGCCCTGAACCAGGACACGTCGATGACGACGCACTCGCTGCGCTCCGTCTCCGTCGATGGCACCCCGGTCAGCATCGAATCCTCGAAGGAGATCGGCTACAACTGCGTGCTCGTCGGCGACTCCGCTGCAGGCCTGGACCGCATGCCGCAGGATGACGGCAAGAACTGCATCGAGTACATCCGCACCGCCCTGCCGAACGACAGCTTCGCGTACGGCGGCACCGTGCCTGTGACCTTCACGTTCGACACCGGCACCCTCGAGGTCAACGCCCCGGTTTCCGCTCCGCTGCTGCCTTCCGGCCAGGTCCACCGCGACCTGAACAAGTAAGGCTCTATGGCGAAGAAGCCTCGGGTGATCCACACCTGTTCTGAGTGTGGATACTCCTCTCCTAAGTGGCTCGGCCGCTGCCCTGAATGCGGCTCTTGGGGGACATTGCAAGAATCAGCGCCGGTGGTTACCGCCACCCGCGCGACGGGGGTCTCCAGTGCACCGCGTGCCGCTGCACTCACGCCGCAAACGCCTGCGCGCCCAATCACAACTATCGACGCCGCCGCGACCAAGACGGTGCGCTCCGGCATCGGCGAGCTTGACCGGGTGTTGGGCAACGGCGTGGTGCCTGGGTCGGTGGTGCTCATGGCGGGCGAGCCGGGCGTCGGCAAGTCGACGCTGCTGCTTGAGGTGGCCTCGCGCTGGGCGGCGATCGATGGGCGCAAGGCGCTCTACGTCACCGCCGAGGAGTCGGCGGGGCAGGTCCGCGGGCGCGCCGAACGCACCGGCGCACTGCGGGAGCGCCTCTACCTGGCGGCCGAGTCCAACCTGGACATCGTGTTTGGTCACGTGGAGCAGATCAAGCCCTCGCTGCTCATCGTGGACTCGGTACAGACGATGCACGCTCCCGGTGTGGAGGGCGTGCCGGGCGGCGTGGCGCAGTCCCGCGCGGTAACGGCCGCGCTGACCACGCTAGCGAAGACGACCCACCTGCCGATTCTGCTGGTAGGGCACGTGACCAAGGACGGCAACGTCGCGGGCCCGCGCGTGCTGGAGCACCTGGTGGACGTGGTGCTGAACTTCGAAGGCGACCGGCAATCAAGCCTGCGTATGCTGCGCGGCATCAAGAACCGATTTGGCGCGACCGATGAGGTGGGCTGCTTCGAGCAGACCGCCGAGGGGATCCGCGAAGTACCGGACCCGTCCGGGCTGTTCCTCTCCCACCGCGGCCGCACCCCGGATGGTTCCGCGGTGACCGTGGCGATGGACGGGGTGCGCCCAATGCTCGCGGAGGTGCAGGCGCTCACCGTGGACCCGGTGAACAAGTCGCCCAGGCGCGTGGTCACGGGCCTGGACGGCAACCGCGTGCCGATGGTGCTGGCGGTCCTGCAGGCGCGCTGCGGGCAGCGCACGAACGACAAGGACGCCTACGTGGCAACCGTGGGTGGGGTGCGCATCACGGAGACCGCGACCGACCTAGCGGTGGCGCTGGCGACGTGGTCGAGCCTGCACGAGACACCGCTGCCGCCGAAGACGGTGGTGATCGGGGAGGTCGGCTTGGCCGGCGAGATCCGGCGGGTGCCGAACCTGGGGCGTCGGCTCCAGGAAGCGGCACGCCTGGGATACGAGCACGCAATCGTGCCCGCGGGCGAGTCCCTGCAGGTCCCGGGCCTGCGAATTGAGCAGGTGGCCACGGTTGGCCAGGCTATCGCTACACTTGCACAGCATGAGTGATGACACGATGCGCGCCGCCCTCGAGCGCCTCGCCCCCGGCACCGCACTTCGCGACGGCCTCGAGCGAATCCAACGTGGCCACACCGGTGGCCTCATCGTCCTCGGCGACGGGCCGGAGGTCGTCGAGATTTGCGACGGCGGCATCGCCTTCGACATCGCCTTCCAGCCACCGCTGCTGCGCGAGCTGTGCAAGATGGACGGCGCCGTCGTTTTATCCGCCGACGGTTCCCGCATCACCCACGCCAACGTGCAGCTCGTGCCCAGCCCGCACTTCCCCACCAGTGAGTCCGGCACCCGCCACCGCTCCGCGGAACGCACCGCGCTGCAGACCGGCAGGCCGGTGATCTCGGTGTCGGCGTCGATGAATACGGTGACGGTGTACGCGGGTGGGCGTCGCCACCGCTTGGAGGAGCCGGCGGTCCTGATGGGCCGGGCGAACCAGGCACTGTCCACGGTGGAGCGCTATCGCCAGCGCCTCGACATGTCGAACCACCGCCTGTTCGTGGCAGAGATGAACAACTATGCCACCGTCGCCGACGTGCTCAACGTGCTGCAGCGCCAGCTGATGCTCGAGCGTGCCGTCACCGATCTGGAGCTGAGCATTGTGGAGTTGGGTGTCGACGCCCGCCAGCTCAGCCTGCAGCTTTCCGAGCTGGAGGGCAACAACGCCCACGACGTTGAGATGCTGGTGCGCGACTACATCGCGACGACCACCGTGCCCACGGACGAGCAGGTCCACCAGGCCCTCGAGGCCTTGGACACTCTGCCGGATTCGGAGCTGCTGAACACGACCGCGCTGGCGCGCCAGCTGGGGCTGCCCGCGAACGAGGAGAACCTCGTGCAAGCGCTGATCCCGCGTGGCTACCGGGCGCTTGCGCGCGTGCCTCGCGTGCAGAAGTTCTTGATGGATCAGATCGTGGCCGTCTTCGGCACGCTGCCCGCCATCTTGGAGGCGCAGCCGGAAGACTTGAGCTCCGCAGACCACGTGACCAGCCTGTGGGCGCGCCACATCTACGAGGGGTTGCGCCGCCTCAGCTAAGCCTGCCTCTGCTAGGCCCCAGCGAGGCGCTAGGTCAGGTTGAACGGGACCGCGTCGGAGGCGTTATCGCCGATCACGGTGTGTAGGTAGTAGGACCCGGCCGGCACCGGCTGGCGGTCGGTGCACACGTTCGGCTGGGAGCTAGTGCCCGACCAGCGGGCCTCAAAACCGCGCTTCGAGTCGCGCGGGAACGTCTCCTGGCCGGCAAAGACAGGATCGAAGCAGTCGACATCGGACCACACGCGCTGGTTCGTGGCCATGTCGTAGACCTCAAAGCGCATGATGTTGGCGTCCAAGTCAATGACGCAGTCCGCGTCCGTCGGGTTCTGCACCTCCATGTAGAACACCGGCTGCTCCCCCACCGCGTACGACGGCTGGTTTGTCGACGCCACCACACGCAAATCCTTCAGCTCACAGGTGCCGGACGGGGCGGCCTCCGTGTGCTCCGTTTGCTCGGTCGGCTCGGTCGGCTCACCGGATGCGCTCTCCTTGGCCGTTTCGGACTCACTCGGCGTCGCAGCGCCCGGCTCCGGCACCGTCGGCTCCGTGACAGGCGTGGTGGTGGGCGAAGTGGACGTCGATACGTCAGCGTCGCCGCCTGAGCGAGCAAGGGCGCTCAACCCCCACACCAGGAACATCACGATCACCAATAATGCAACGAGCGCCGCGACTCGGCGGCGCCGGTAGATCTCGGGTGGAAGCGGATGCTGGTTAGTCATGCCCCTTACTCTATACCGAAGTTTTCCATGGTCGGGTGAACCTCGCCATCGGCAAGTTGGTAGCGTGCCGCGACCACACCGAGGGTCCCGTTGGACAGGCGCTCGGCGAGCACAGGCACCCGCTCGATGAGGTGCTGCGCGCTCAGGTTCGCGTGCGTGACCTCCACATCCTTCGGGTCACGCGACGGCGACTCGAGCACCGACGGCACGATCTTCTCAACGAACACACGGACCAGACCATCGGGGATCTCGGCGGTCTCCACCGCGTGCAGCGCCGTGCCGACCGCGCCACAGGACTCATGCGACAGGAACATCACCAGCGGCACGTTCAGCCCTTCCACCGCGTACTCGACGGAGGCGGACACCGCGGCGTCGACGCAACCGCCCGCTGTGCGGATGACGAAAATGTCGCCGAAGCCGACGTCGAAAAGCAGCTCAACTGGGACACGCGAATCCGAGCAAGCGACGACGGCGGCGATCGGGTTCTGGCCGTCTCGGAGCTGTTCGCGCCACGTGGGGTCGCGGTGCGGGTGCGTCTCCTGGCTTGCAACGAATCGTTCATTTCCTGCCCTGAGGAGTTCCCACACCTCACGAGGCGTCTTTTCTGTACTCATAGGCTATATTTTGGCAGAGATGACTGAGGATATGGCCAAAATTCGAACAAACCTCCAACCCGCCGAGATTAACCCGTGGTACCGCGCCAACGCGCGTGAGCTTCCGTGGCGCGCACCAGGCACAAGCGCGTGGGGCGTGCTACTCAGCGAGGTGATGAGCCACCAGACACAGGTGGCGCGCGTCGCCCCCATCTGGGAGGAGTGGATGCGGCGCTGGCCCACCCCGGAAGCCTTCGCAGCCGCCGGCGCCGACGAGGTGTTGCGCGCCTGGGGCAGCCTCGGCTACCCGCGCCGCGCGCTGCGTCTGCTGGAGTGCGCGCGAGTGATCACTGAGCTTCATGACGGCCACGTCCCCCGCAGCGTGGAGGAGCTGCTGGCACTGCCCGGCATCGGCGATTACACGGCCCGCGCAGTGGCCTGCTTTGCCTACGGGGAAAACGTGCCGGTGGTGGACACGAACGTGCGCCGGGTGGTCGCGCGCGCCGAGCGTGGTAGGCCCGTCGCGCACCCGCGCAAGGCGGAGCTCCAGGAGGTGGCGGCGCTGCTGCCCGACGACGGTTCGGAGTGGGACGGCCCAACCTTTTCGGTCGGCTTGATGGAGCTCGGTGCCCTCGTGTGCACCGCCACAAACCCGGACTGCGGGGCGTGCCCGGTCAGCCGCTGCGCGTGGGTGGCAGCGGGCAAGCCGGAGCCGAACCCGGAGGAGCAGCGCAAGAAGAAGACGCAGCGCTTCGCCGGCACCGACCGGCAGGTGCGCGGCAAGATCATGCAGGTGTTGCGAGGGGCGTCGGCACCCGTGCCGCAACGCGACATCGACGTGGTGTGGCCCGATGCAGCGCAACGCTCCCGCGCGCTATTTTCACTGCTTGAGGACGGCCTCGCCGTCCAAGACGACGCCGGCTACTTCCACCTACCGCGGTAATTGAACCCACCGGGCAGCTTCACCCACACGCCACCGCGCGAGTTGAACGTGACAGGGCCGACCTTCGTGGAAGCCGAAGCACCAGACTTGGAGAAGTTCAGCCACGAGTTCTTACTCACCTTGTGCTTCTTGCGATAATAGATTCCCATGCGCTCAGACTACACATAGACTGTCCGCATGACTTCGAGCGTTTTGATCGCATTCGCGATGACCCTGTTGGCCGGCATCTCCACCGGCATCGGCGGGGTGGTCGTGGCGCTCAAGTCCACCATTGGCGACAGGTTCCTCGCCGGCAGCCTCGGGTTCTCCGCTGGCGTGATGGTCTACATCTCACTCGCGGAGCTGCTCCCCGCGGGCATTGACGCCCTCGACCAGGGCCGCGCGATCCTCGGGTTCTTCGGCGGGGTGGCGCTGATCGCGGTGATCGACAAGCTGGTGCCGCACGACATCAACCCGCACGAAAGCATCCAGGGCGACGAGGACAAACGCGCCCAAGCGATGCGGCGCGCAGGCGTGATCACCGGCGTGGCAATCGCGCTGCACAACTTCCCCGAGGGCTTCGCCACCTTCATGTCCGCGCTCGCCGACCCGTACCTGGCCATCCCGATCGCCGTCGCGATCGCGCTGCACAACATCCCTGAGGGCATCGCCGTCGCCGTCCCACTTCGCGAGGCCACCGGCCGACGCTGGTGGGCCGCCGGGTGGGCCACCCTCTCAGGGCTAGCGGAACCGCTCGGCGCACTCGTCGGCTTCCTCATCCTCGCGCCTTTCATGGGGCCAACCACGATGGGCTACTCCTTCGCGGTGATCGCCGGGATCATGGTGTTCATCAGCTTCGACAAGCTGCTGCCGAACGCGATTGCCACCGGGCACCACCACTACAGCGTCTACGGCGTCATGTGCGGCATGGCGATCATGGCCGTGAGCCTCATGCTGCTGCCCTGACAATTGTACGTCACAGACATTTGTACGTTAGACTCCCGACCATGAAACATCATTGGTCAAAAATTTCCCTGACCATAGCCTGCGCTATGGCCCTCGGCGCCTCGACAGCGCCCATCGTTGACGCCACCCCACTTTCATCCGAGAGCGCCACCTCCCAGCGCTTCACGCAACGTGTGAAGCCACAGCT
This sequence comes from Corynebacterium lipophilum, assembly GCF_024102595.1. Lineage (NCBI taxonomy): Bacteria > Bacillati > Actinomycetota > Actinomycetes > Mycobacteriales > Corynebacteriaceae > Corynebacterium > Corynebacterium lipophilum. The sequence continues at coordinate 62,707 of NZ_JAEUWV010000008.1, read as the reverse complement.
CGTCCGCTACGAAACCACCACCGAGGACGGCTCCCGTGCCCCAGTCACCGCCACCCTCTACGACACCCCCGACGCCAAAGGGCTCGTCGCCTTCGCCCCCGGCACCCGCGGCCTCGGCGACCACTGCGCCCCGAGCAACAGCCCCGCCGTCCTGCGCACGGCCCACCAAAAATCAGTCAACATCGACTACGAGCGCGGCATCGTGCGCAAGCTTGTCGACGCCGGCTACCGCGTCATCGTCACCGACTACGTCGGCCTCGGCACCCCAGGTACGCACACGTACCTCAACCGCGTCGACCAGGGACACGCCGTCATCGACGCCGCCCGCTACGCCGCACACGACGGCGAAAAAATCGCCTTCTGGGGCTACTCCCAAGGCGGTGGCGCCTCCGCCGCAGCAGCCGAACTCGTCGCCGACTACGCCCCCGAGCTCAACGTCGTCGCCGCCTTCGTCGGCGCCCCACCCGCCGACCCACTGGCCGTGCTCGAGCAAGCAACCAGCAAACAAATCAGTGCCGTCGCCGGCTTCGCCGCTGTCAGCTTCGCGTCCACCTACCCTGACTTCCGCGAAGCTCTCTACGCCGAACTCAACGAAGAAGGCGTCGACACGCTCGAGGCACTCTCCAATGCCTGCATGGCGGAGGCACCCCGCGTCGCGCCGAAACCCTTCACCGAGTACACCAAGAGCGGCGAAAGCCTCGCCGAACTCGCCCAGGCCAACGCGACCCTGCGGGCGCGCCTCGACCAGAACAAACTCGGCCGCGTGCCCACGAGCATGCCGACCCTCGTGCTCACCAACCCCGCCGACGACCTGGTCCCTTCTCCACAAGTGACCCAGCTCGCCCGCGACTACTGCAGCGTGGGCGCACCGGTGGAGTACCGAGCAGTTGCCATGCAAGGTGTCCGCCCCGAAGCCCCCTTCGCCAACGTCGACAGCTCCGCCCACACCCTGCCCCTCTACCTCGAATCCTCTAACGCCATCACCTGGCTCGACGAGCGCTTCGACCCCGACGCGGCCGCATTCACCGCAACCTGCCCCATCCCCGACACTCCCCCAATCCAGTCAGATCACCCCATCCTGCAGTACACCAACGAAACCATCGCCGCGATCTTCCTCGGCATCCTCGGCGTACTCAGTGCCGTTGGGATGGGCGCCTGGATGGTCGGCACGGGGCTGATGCGCTGACATAGTTCGGGCAGAGGGGCGTCGTTTACAATGACCGACTATGCACATTCGGTCTACACTTTCAGCGCTGTGCGCCCTCGCGCTCGCCGCTTCCCTCGCCCCCTCCGCCGCCGCGAGCTCGCTCGACCCGTTGAGCTCCGTGGCGGAGGTGGGCTCCTCCGCCATCAAATCGGCCTTCCGCCCCGCGCCGAAAGTCGTGCGCTACGAAACCACCACCGAGTCCGGCACACGCGCGCCAGTTACCGCCACCCTCTACGACAGGGACAACGCGAAGGGGCTCGTCGTCATCGCGCCCGGCACCCGCGGCATGGCTGACCACTGCGCACCCAGCAAGAACACCTCACTGACGTCCTCCGACTCTGGGACCTCCTTCAGCGTCGACTACGAGCGCCCCATGGCCCACATGCTTCTCGACGCCGGCTACCGCGTCATCGTCACCGACTACGTCGGCCTCGGCACCCCAGGCACGCACACGTACCTCAACCGTGTTGACCAAGGCCACGCCGTCATCGACGCCGCCCGCTACGCCGCACACGACGGCGAAAAAGTCGCGTTCTGGGGCTACTCCCAAGGCGGCGGCGCATCCGCCGCAGCAGCCGAACTCGTCGCCGACTACGCCCCCGAACTCAACGTGGTCGCCGCATTCGTCGGCGCCCCACCCGCCGACCCACTGGCCGTGCTCGAACAGTCCCGCGGGACCCTGATCACCCCAGTCGCCGGCTTCGCCGCCGTCTCCTACTCCTCCACCTACCCCGACTTCCGCGAAGCCCTCTACGCCGAACTCAACGCGGAAGGCGTGCGCACCCTCGACGCCCTATCCAAGGCGTGCATCCTCGACGCCGTCCGAATCGCCCCCAAGGAATTCAAGGCCTACACGAAACGTGGCGTCAACCTGGCCGAACTCGCCCACGACAACCCCGTCCTGCGAGCCCGCCTCGACCAGAACAAGCTCGGCCGCGTCCCCACCAAAGTCCCAACACTCGTGCTCACCAACCCCGACGACGACATGGTCCCCGCCCCACAAGCCGTCCAACTCGCCCGCGACTACTGCACGCTCGGCTCACCCGTGGAGTACCGCAGCGTCTCTATCCCCGGCACCCGATCCACGCCACTCGACTCCGGGTCCTCCACCACCCCATTCGCAAACCTCGCCGGTGCTGGCCACGCCCTGCCAATCGTCCTCGAGACCGCCCACGTGATCACCTGGCTCGACGAGCGCTTCGACCCACACGCGCCAGCCTTCACCCCGAACTGCAACATCCCCGACAACACCTCCATCAACACCGCCTCGAACTACCAGTACACCGGACCAGTCGCCGACGCCATCCTCTTCGGCATCTTCGCTGTACTCAGCGCTGTAGGTTTAGGCACCTGGCTGGTCGGCTCCGGCCTGCCGAACCCGGCCTTGGTGTGGGCGCACCAAATTCGCTGATTTGGGAGCGCGTTTTTGCGTTTCCCCAGGTCGCTGCCACCGCGCGAGGGAATTTGGTGCCTCTTTGGATACATAGAGTGCCAAAGGACGCAATCCTACAAACCACCCCCACCATTCCCGCAGGTCAGAAAAGCGCTAGACGTATAAGGTTGCGTCTATTGACACTGGACCGGCTTCGATGGCACCAAATTCGCTGATTTGGGAGCATGTTTTTGCGTTTCCCCAGGTCGCTGCCGCCGCGCGCGAGGGAATTTGGTGCCTCTTTGGATACATAGAGTGCCAAAGGACGCAATCCAAGAATCCACGCCGTCCATTCTTGCAGGTCAGAAAAGCACTAGACGTATATGGGTGCGTCTATTGGCACCAATACCCGCCCCACCAAGGCAAAAAGAAAGCCGCACCACCAAGGTGCGGCTTTCCAACCTACTGATTAGACCGGCTCAGGTCCCCGACCATCGGAGTCGGAATCCGAGTCCGAGTCAGGCTCAGGGCCAGACTCCGGGCGCTCATCTGGGAACTGGGAAGCCTCGGTCTCAGGGGTGCCCTCCGAAGGGGTGATGTCCCTGACTGCCTTCTCCTCTGGTTCCTCAGCGGCTGCGTCTTCGCCGAACGTTTCCGCAGGCAACGGGCGTGGACGTGGAGTGAACGTGAAGGTTGCCTCCGGCGCCGCCTTGCCGCGGGTGTTGCGGGCGGCTTCGATGTCGCCGTCCCAGCCTTCGACGTCGACGGTGATAATCTCGCCGGCGCCGATCTCGCCGAACAGGATCTTCTCCGAGAGCATGTCTTCGATCTCGCGCTGGATGGTGCGACGCAGCGGGCGCGCACCGAGGACTGGGTCGAAACCGCGGATGGCCAGGAGGTTCTTGGCCTTCTCGGTGAGCTCGATGCCCATGTCCTGCGCAGCCAGGTTGGTGTCCACCCGGCTGATGAGCAGGTCCACCATCTTCACGATTTCTTCCTGGGACAGCTGGCGGAAGACGACGATTTCGTCGATGCGGTTGAGGAACTCTGGTCGGAAGTGCTTCTTCAGCTCATCGTGGACCTTGTTCTTCATGCGCTCGTACTGGGCGTCGGCGTCAGTGGCAGTGCTGCCGGTGAAGCCGAGGCCGACCGGCTTGGAAATGTCGCCGGTGCCCAGGTTAGAGGTGAAGATGAGCACGGTGTTCTTGAAGTCCACCATGCGTCCCTGACCGTCGGTGACGTGGCCTTCTTCGAGCACCTGCAGCAGCGTGTTGTAAATCTCCTTATGCGCCTTCTCGATCTCGTCGAAGAGGACCACGGAGAACGGCTTGCGGCGCACCTTCTCGGTGAGCTGGCCGCCCTCCTCGTAGCCGACGTATCCCGGAGGGGCGCCGAAGAGACGGGAGGCGGTGAAGCGGTCGTGGAACTCGCCCATGTCGACCTGAATGAGTGAATCTTCGTCGCCGAAGAGGAACTCGGCAAGCGCCTTGGACAGCTCTGTCTTACCGACGCCGGACGGGCCGGCGAAGATGAAGGAGCCGGATGGGCGCTTCGGGTCCTTGAGCCCGGCGCGGGTGCGGCGGATGGAGCGCGACAGGGCGCGGACTGCTTCGTCCTGGCCGATGATGCGCTTGTGCAGCTCGGATTCCATGTTGAGCAGGCGCGAGGACTCGGACTCAGTGAGCTTGAAGACGGGAATGCCGGTCCAGTGCGCGAGCACGTCGGCGATCTGGTCTTCGCCGACCTCGGCGATTTCCTCGAGGTCGTCGGAGCGCCACTTCTTTTCCTTCTCCTTGCGCTCTTCACCCAGCTTGCGTTCGGTGTCGCGCAGGCCCGCTGCCTTCTCGAAGTCCTGGGCGTCGATGGCGGCTTCCTTCTCGCGGCGGACGTCGGCGATGCGCTCGTCGACTTCGCGAAGTTCGGAAGGGGCAGTCATGCGCTTGATGCGCATGCGGGCGCCGGCCTCGTCGAGGAGGTCAACGGCCTTGTCCGGCAGGAAGCGGTCGTTGATGTAGCGGTCCGCCAGGGTGGCTGCGGCCTTGAGGGCGTCGTCGGTGTAGGAGACGCGGTGGTGCGCCTCGTAGCGGTCGCGCAGGCCGCGCAGGATGGTGACGGTGTCCTCAACGGAGGGCTCGTCGACCTGGACGGGCTGGAAGCGACGCTCAAGGGCGGCGTCCTTCTCGATGTGCTTGCGGTACTCGTCGAGCGTGGTCGCGCCGATGGTCTGGAGCTCGCCACGTGCCAGTTTCGGCTTGAGCAACGAGGCGGCGTCGATAGCGCCTTCGGCAGCGCCGGCGCCGACGAGGGTGTGGATCTCGTCGATGAACAGGATGATGTCGCCGCGCTGGTTGATCTCCTTGAGGACCTTCTTCAGGCGCTCCTCGAAGTCACCGCGGTAGCGTGAGCCTGCAACCAGGGAGCCGAGGTCCAGGGAGTAGACCTGCTTGTCCTTCAGCGTTTCGGGGACGTTGCCGTTCGCGATGTCGAGCGCGAGGCCCTCCACGACGGCCGTCTTGCCGACGCCCGGCTCACCAATGAGCACCGGGTTGTTCTTCGTGCGGCGCGAGAGCACCTGCATGATGCGCTCGATTTCCTTATCGCGGCCCACCACCGGGTCGAGTTTGCCCTCGCGGGCGGCGGCGGTGAGGTTGCGGCCGAACTGGTCGAGCACGAGCGAGTTGGAACGCTCGCCCTGCTGGCCTGGGCGTGGACCGCCCATGATGCCGGGGCCCTGGCCGGCGCCCGCGAAGCCCGGGCCGCCGCCCTGCGGGGTCTCCGGGTTCTGCGCTTCGCCGCCCTCGTAGCCGGAGAGCAGCTGGATCACCTGCTGGCGCACGCGTGGCAGGTCGGCGCCGAGCTTAATCAGCACCTGGGCTGCCACGCCGTCGCCCTCGCGGATGAGACCGAGCAGCAGGAACTCGGTGCCGATGTACTTGTGTCCCATCTGCAGGCCCTCGCGCAGGGAGAGCTCCAGCACCTTCTTGGCGCGTGGGGTAAATGGGATCTGGTCAGTGACCGGCTGCGTGCCATGTCCGATGATCTCGATGACTTCGGAGCGGACGTCGTCAAGATTGATACCCATGGACTCCAGCGCCTTTGCTGCGACGCCTTCGCCCTCCTTAATAAGGCCGAGCAGGATATGCTCTGTACCCATGAAGTTATGGTTCAGCTCGCGCGCCTCGTCCTGGGCTAAGACGATGACGCGGCGGGCCCTATCGGTAAACCTCTCAAACAACTGGCTGACCCCTTACTAATAACGGTTTTTAAAGAGTTGTCACCAACCATAACGCCCCCGGCGGACACATCGTCCCGCCGAGGGCGTCACTTCATGGCTTCAGGGGCCATTACACCAGCTCAGGTCGGGTGTTCGCTCGTAGCGAACAGAGGCTTTTCGACGCCTCCTCCGGCCCCAACCGGCCAGTTTAGAGCAGGTCGCGCAGCACCGGATCCGCGATCTTGAGCACGTTCTCGCGTGCTTCCTTCGCGGTCGGGGCGTCGACGGCAAAGTTCGCCATCTGGCGGCAGGTGTCACGGTCGTGCAGGCGCAGCGCGGCGCGCACCGCGTTGACCTTGCCCGGCGCCATGGACAGGGAGCTCACGCCCAGGCCGACGAGGACGAGCGCCATGAGTGGGTCGCCGCCTGCCTCGCCGCACACGCCGATGGACTTGCCGGTGGCTTCGCCACCGCGGCAGGTCTCGCGGATCATGGCCAGCGTTGCCGGTTGCCACGGGGTGAGCAGCTCTGCGAGCTCGCCCTGCATGCGGTCGGCGGCCATGGTGTACTGCGACAGGTCATTGGTGCCGATGGACGCGAAGTCCGCAATGTCCAGGATGTGGGAGGAGCGGATCGCGGCCGCGGGGGTCTCCACCATCACGCCGACCTTCGGCAGACCGTGGGCGCGTGCGCGCTCGGTGAACCAGCGGGTCTCCTCCACCGTGGCCACCATTGGGGCCATCACCCACAGTTCAGCCTCCGGGACAGCCTTGTGTGCTGCGGCCAGCGCCTTGAGCTGGTCGTCGAGGAGGTCTTCGCGGGCCATGGACAGGCGCAGGCCGCGACGGCCCAGTGCCGGGTTCTCTTCCTCGCCGAGGTCGGCGAAGGACAGCGGCTTGTCGGCGCCTGCGTCCAGGGTGCGCACGACGACGCGGCGGTCACCGAATGCGCGCAGCACCTTGGTGTACGTCTCGGTCTGCTCCTCGACGCTCGGGGCAGAGTCGCGGTCCAGGAAGAGGAACTCGGTGCGGAACAGGCCGGAGCCTTCCAGGTCGTAGCCGGAGGCCTTCGCGGCGTCGTCCGCGGTGCCGATGTTGGCCAGCAGCTTCACGCGGTAGCCGTCGCGGGTGGCACCTTCGCCGGAGGAACCAGCCAGGGCTGCGGCGCGGCGGCGGGACCGCTCTTCGAGCTCGGCGACGTCCGACTCGTTCGGGGCGACGATCACCTCGCCGACGCCGCCGTCAAGCGCGATCGCTGGGGCGTCGACAAGCGCCTCAGTAATACCCTTAACCTGCACCGCTGCCGGGATGCCGAGCTGCGCGGCGAGGATCGCCGTGTGCGAGGTCGCGCCGCCGGCCTCCGTCACGATGCCGACGACCAACGCCGGATCCAACGTCGCGGTCTCTGCCGGTGCGAGGTCGTTCGCGACGAGCACGGACGGCACCTCGAGCGCAGGCACGCCCGGCTCCGGCACCCCGCGCAGGCGCGCGGTCGCGCGGTCACGGATGTCGTAGAGGTCGGTGACGCGCTCAGCCATGTAGCCGCCGAGCTTGCGGAACTTCGCCGCGTACGCCTCCACCGCGTCGTGGACCGCCTTGGTCACGCCGGTCCCCTTCTTCAGTTCCTTCTTAATGCCGCGCACCAGGCCGCGGTCCTTCGCCAAGGCGGCGGTGGCCTCAAGGACAGCCTTGGATGTCTCAGAGTTTGCGTGCTCTGCGCGCGCCGTCAAGGACGCGGAGACTTCTTCCAAGACCGCGACGACACGCTCGCCGTCGGCGTCAGGGTCGGTGCATGGTTGTTCGTGCTCGTCGATACCAACGGCGGGTGTAACAACTGCGACCGGGCCAGAGGCGGTACCTGCGGAAACCCCGATCCCATACAAGACGGTGCGGTCAGTCATGAGTGTGTCCTTTCAGCAATCAAGCTAATGGTATTACATTTGATGGTACGCGCTGAGGCGCGCAATGTGCAGAGCAAGGTACGCAATTTCATCTTCTGTCAACGCTGTATCGAAGCGAAGCTCCACTACAGCGGCCACTTTTCGGGCGCACTCAACTTCCCTCGGGTAACTGCGCGTCAACTCACGCGCCAGCGGAGAATTTCCGCGCTCGAGTTGTTTCCCCTGCTCAAGGCGAACAAACAAATAACGAATGTGTGTAATAAACCGGGCCACATTTATCGACGCCGCTTCGAACTCCACCCCAAACTCAGCCTCAATGATCTGCATCATCTGCTGAATCAACCCCGTCATCCGGTACGTATGCGCCAAGTCACCGGTGTTGAAACCGGCGTTGACCAGGTGCATCGCAAGCGCGGTGGCTTCGGTGGTGGGCAGGGTGGCGTCGAAAAGAATGTTGATGTGCTCCAGCAGGCGTTCGCCCTGTGCATACTCTGCTGGGTACAAGTGCTGGACCTCGGCGCGCAACGGGTAGGCGATCTCTTCGCCGCGGGAGGCCCGCTCAAACGCGTTGATGATGTGGTCCGTCACCGCGGTGACCAGCGTGATGCTGGGCTTTGCGCCCACGGCCTCCAACGCTGCGGTCACACGGTGTATATCTTCGGCGGGAAGCCCGGCAATCATTTGGCCGGAGTGGTCCGGGTCCCGACCATCCGCCGGAACAAATACTCGCTGCACCTTCGACTCGTCGAGGACGTCGCCTTTCTTTGCCCCAAAGGCGATGCCCCGACCGGTCACCACAACATCCTCCGACCCGCGGCGGGCCAGGACGACGTTGTTGTTAAAGATGCGCAGTATTTGCATGTGTTCGACCCTACTTGGTTACCCCCAACAGTGGCTGGCCGACCTCGGCCTCACCAGTGGCGATATCTTCCACAGCGGCCAGCGACTTGGAGTTGACCACGGTCATAATCACCGTGGTGTCCACGCCGTGACCTGCGATTGCGCCGAAGTCGACGTCCGCGAGGGCGTCGCCAATCTCGACGCGCTGCTTCTTCTCCACGAGCGGGGTGAAGCCTTCGCCCTTCAGCTTGACGGTGTCAATGCCGATGTGGACGAGGACCTCGACGCCGTCGTCAGTCTTGATTCCGTAGGCGTGCCCCGTCTTCGCAACAGAGATCACCTTGCCAGCAACCGGCGCCACAACCTTCTCGACGCCACCTTCCGGCAGCACGCCAATCGCCTGGCCGAGCGCACCGGATGCGAACGCGGCGTCCTGGATCTGGTCCATCGGGACAACCTTGCCGGCGATCGGCGCGGTGACCTCGCGTGTGTCCGCTGCAGGGGCCGCAGGTGCCTCAGCCTCCGCCTCCGCTGCTGCAGCGGCTGGAGCGGCCGCCGCCGGAGCTGCTGCAACTGCCGGAGCTTCCTCCTGCTCTTTTTCCTCCTGCGCTGCACGTGCGCGAGCCAGGGCCTCTTCACGCTCTTCCGGCGTGCGGTAGTCGGTGAAGTAGATGACGAAGAACGCGGTGAAGAACGCGACCGCAATAGCGATGATGTAGACCCACATCGGGCTGAAGACCACGGTGGTCAAAAGCGAGGTGAACACGAACGCGTTGGTCTGCACGCCGCCGAACGGGGTGCCCAGAATCGCGATGGTCAGACCACCGGTGAAGCAGCCCACCAGCATCCGCGGGTAGATCCTCTTATAGCGCAGGTGGATGCCGTAGAGGGACGGCTCCGAAATACCACCGAACAGACCAGCTGCCAGCGCTGAACCGGAGGTCTGGCGCATGACTGGATCCTTATCGCGCAGCGAGAGCGCGAACACAGCAGCGGTTGCACCGAAGCAGGCGAAGTTCCAAGCACCCATTGGGCCCTGGATGAAGTCGTAGCCCAGGGTCTGTATGTTGACCAGCATGAGGGCGTTGAGCGGCCAGTGCAGGCCGAGCGGAACCAGGAACGGGTACAGCATTGGGATCAGGATGGCGAACACAAACGGCGCGTTACCGTTCAGCCACGCAAGGCCAACACCAATCCATGCGCCGAGCGCGTAGCCGAGCGGCCCAATCACGATCGCGGTGACTGGGATCATCACCAAGAGGGTGAGGAACGGCACGAACACCATGTGGACCGCGGACGGGATGATCTTCTGGAAGCCCTTGTACACCAGGGCCGCCACGACCGCCATGATCAGCGGCACGAACACGTTGCCACCGTAGTCAGGCAGCAGCATCGGCAGGCCCATCACCGTCACGCGGCTGACCTCGGTGCCGAGCAGGTTATTCGTCTCAACCACGGCATCCGGGTGGCTCGCCAGCCCCATGAACTCAGGGGTGAACAGCGCCAGGATGACAGCGGCAGGCACCCACGGCTCAATGTTGAGCTTCTTGCCCGCGTTGTACGCAACCATCACCGGCAGGAAGTAGAACACCGAGCGCCACATCGCGTCGACGAACTGCCAACCCGGCGTCTTGACCTCCGCATGGAAGTTCGCAAGTTCGAAGGCGTCCATCACTGCAGCAAACGCAATAATTAACGACGCCCCAAGCAACACACCCAGAATCGGCCTAAAGGAATCCGAGAGGTACTCGAAGAAGGCGTCCATCCACGGCACCTTGCCCTGCGCCTTCGCGCGCTGGGCCGCCTTCACATCATCGTTGCTCTGGCTGCCACGCGACTGCATCTCCGGCAGGTTGTTCATCGCGTTGTACACCGTCGCGACGTCCCCGCCAACAATCACCTGGTAGTGCGACCCGCCCTGCGGCACCGCACCCATCACCTTCGGGTTCGCCTCAAGACGCTCCTTGTCAGCCAGGGAGGCGTCGTTGAGCTCAAAACGCAAACGGGTCGCGCAGTGCGTAAAGGACGCAATGTTGTCCGCACCGCCAATCCCCGCAAGGATATCCGCCGCCTGCTCCTGCAAGCCGACCTGCTTGGTTGCCATGTTCACTCCTTTTCTTCATAGATCCAGGGATGAAAAAAGACCCGGGACGCGAAAACGTCCCAGGTCTTGCCCCGCCGAACCCGGCAGGTAACAACCCTGTGGTTGGTATTACGTTCCACTATATGCCGGAACGTTTTGGTGTGCAATAAGCTTGCTCTCAGCTGGGAACCAACGCTCCAGCAGCAGCGCTGCCCACATCGCCAGCGACGCCAACCCGATCAGGTTGCCCATGTACCAAAGGGGCGTCGAGAAGCTGTAGGCATCAACCTCCGGGTAGAGCTGATACGACGGCACGAACAGCACCGCGACGTAGAGCACGTACGCGAGCTTCCACACCGACGGCACCGCCGCAAAAATCAGCGGGACCGCCAACATCACGCAGGAGAAATGGTGCGACACCGCGTACGGCCCACCCACGCTAATGCCCAGCGCGACGAAGAACAGCGCATGCACGTCCAGCCCCCGGCGCAGCAGGTACCACGCCCCCAGTCCTGTGAGCAGCGCGAACACCAAGAAGATGACGCCGGTCGGGGCATCGAGACCCGCACGCGCGAACAGGCCGGACAGCGCCTGGTTCGGCGGGTACATCGCGTTGCCGCCGCGGTCGGTGTTGAAGAACTCGTCGGTGAAGTAGTACCAGGTCTCCGCCGGACGCATCAGCACACCAATCAGAATCGTGCCCACGAACGTCCCCGCAGCACGCGCCACCGACGCCCAATCTTTCTTCACCAAGAACAAAATCGCGAACGCCGCCGGCGTGATCTTAATCCCAGCCGCAATCCCCACACCGACACCGCGCAACTGCCGCGGCAACAGGCCCAGCGCATCCACCACGACCAGCGCGAACAAGAACACGTTAATCTGGCCGAAGAAGAAATTCGCCTGCAGCGGATCAATCGCCAAGGACCACGCAATCACTCCCACCAGCACCAGCGGGGTCACCTTCACGTCTAGCCTGCGCAGCGCCAACCACGAAATGAGCGCCACGCACACCATCGTCGCCAACGTCCACACCATGTCCATCACCGGCTCAGGCATCCACGTCAGCGGAACAAACAGCAAGGCCGCGAACGGCGGGTAGATGAAGCGGAACCCGCTACGAGTCGGGAAGTCGTCGTACAGGTCGGCGCCGCTGATCAGGGCGTTGCCGGCGTCGCGAAACACGCCGACGTCCAGCAACTCGCCGCGCGCCGCACTGCCAAAGACCTCACTGAGCCCACTGGCGGCCGCGAGCACACCAACGAGCACCCACACCCACAACGAAACCTGCTTCACCATCGCATCGCCTTACGCCCATCACTATTGACTAACTTTGCTGCCTAACTCTGCGCATCATACCGATACACAAGGACACGAATGAACTACACTACGGAATACACCATTGCCGACCGCCTTGAATTGAGGACTCACATGACCAACCAGCAGCCCATGTACGACAAAGACGGGCTCCCAATCACGCAGCCAACCAACCAATTCCAGGGGTTCGGGCAGTACGGGCAGACTGGGCAATTCGGCCAGTTTGGGCAGGGTTCACCGTACGGGCAACCGCAGATGCAACAGTTCGCACCTGCACAAATGCAGTCTGCATACGGGTACGCCGCGCCCCAAAAGAACAAGTTCCTCGCGGCGGCGTTGTTCTTCTTCCTCGGCTCGTTTGGCATCGGCAACTTCTACCTTGGGCAGAACTTCCGGGGAGTCACCAAAGTGGGGCTCTTCCTGACCGGCAGCCTCTTCAGCCTGATCCCATTCGTCGGCTGGATCGTTTCCACCCCGATCTTCTTCGCACTGTGGGTGTGGTGCATCATCGAGATGATCATGGTGCTCGTCGGCGGCGGAGGCTACGACACCGACGCCAATGGGATCCCGCTGAAGTAGGACACAAGCAGAAAGTTCACGGCCGCCAAGCTGAACTGCGCACCAGATCCCCGAATTTTAAAAAGTGCTATCAGAATAACAGCTGTTCAACAAAGGGCTAGCGTTTTAATAGGCGGGAATTTGGTGCGCGCCCAGCCAAGCCACGGTGAACTTTTCCACAGCAGCACGCGAACGAGCAAAGCAAAAAGCCCGGCGGCCTGGGAAAACACAAAATCCCAAGCGCCGGGCCCATCCAAACCCAAGCTAACTAGCCCTACACCTCCGGCTTCACCAGCGGGAAGAGCACGGTCTCGCGGATGCCCAGGCCGGTCAGCGCCATCAGCAGGCGGTCGATGCCCATGCCGCAGCCGGCGGTTGGTGGCATGCCCTGTTCCATCGCGGCGAGGAAGTCCTCGTCGAGGACCATGGCTTCGTCGTCGCCGTGAGCGGCGAGGCGGGCTTGGTCTTCGAAGCGTTCGCGCTGGATGACTGGGTCGACGAGTTCGGAGTAGCCGGTGGCCAGCTCGAAGCCGCGGACGTAGAGGTCGAACTTCTCGGTGACGCCGGGCAGCTCGCGATGGTCGCGGGTCAGCGGGGACGTCTCGACTGGGAAGTTGATCACGAAGGTCGGCTCGTACAGCTGGTCGGAGCAGAGGTGCTCCCAGATCTCCTCGACGAGTTTGCCGTGCAGCCAGCCCTCATCCTTCGGCACCTTCAGGCCGATGACGTCAGCGATGCCCTTGAGCTCCTCTACGGACGACTCGATGGTGACCTCTGGCTGACCCGGGAACTTGCGCTGGAGTGCCTCGTTGAGGGATGGGTACATCTCCATGACCTTCCACTCGCCGCCGAAGTCGTACTCGGTGCCGTCTGGAAGGGTGACGGTGGTGGAGCCGAAGACTTCCTTCGCGCAGAACTGCACGAGTTCCTGCATGGTCTTCGCGCCGTCCTTGTAGGTGCCCCACGCTTGGTAAGTCTCGAGCATGGTGAACTCGGGCGAGTGGGAAGAGTCGACGCCCTCGTTGCGGAAGTTGCGGTTGAGCTCGAAGACGCGGTCGATGCCGCCGACGACGCAGCGCTTGAGGTAGAGCTCCGGCGCAATGCGCAGGTAAAGATCCATGTCGAGCGCGTTGGAGCGGGTAATGAACGGGCGGGCTGCGGCGCCGCCGTGCAGGGTCTGCAGCATCGGTGTCTCGACCTCGACGAAGTCGTGGCCGGTGAGGAACTTACGCACAGCTGCGATGACCTTGATGCGGGTCATGGCGTTCTTGCGGGCGTCCTCGCGCATGATGAGGTCGGTGTAGCGGTGGCGGACGCGCTGCTCCTCGTTCATGTCAGCGAACGCGACAGGAAGTGGGCGTAGCGCCTTGGACGCCATGTGCCAGGACTGCGCCTGGACGGAGAGCTCGCCGCGGCGGGAAGCGATGACGCGGCCGCGCACGGAGACGATGTCGCCGAGGTCGGTGTCGGCCTTCCAGGACGCGAGCGCCTCCTCTCCTACCTCTGCGAGGGAAAGCATGACCTGCAGCTGGGTGCCGTCGCCCTCCTGGAGGGTGGCGAAGCAGAGCTTGCCGGTGTTGCGCTGGAACATAATGCGGCCCGCGACGGCGACGACGTCCTGGGTCTCTTCGCCCGGCGCGAGGTTGAACTTGCCGTCGCCTTCGCCCTCGGGCACGGCACGGTACTTCTGGCGCAGCTCGCGCAAGGAGGTCGTGCGGTCGACGACGACTGGGTAGGCGTCGCGGCCTTCGCTCAGAAGCTTTTCGCGCTTCGCACGACGGAACTGTTGCTGTTCGGAGAGGTCCTGCGTTGTTTGATTCTTCACGCTGACCTAGCCTAGTCGGTCCGGGTCAGCCGTGGTCAATTAGTCGTGTATTCGGCTTGCCTCCCACGAAGCACACGGCTACAACGACGAGCAGCATGCCGACGCCACCAACGATGAAGGCGCGCGCCGTCCCGTCGGAGGCGCTGCCGGTGGCCTGGGTGCCCATGGTCATCGTTGCGATGAACACCGCGGTGCCCGCCGCCCCGCCGAGCTGCTGCAGCGTGTTGAGCGCCGCGGATCCGTGGGCGTAGAGCTGCGACGGCAGCGAGGACAGCGACACGGTCATGAGCGGGGTCATGATCATGGACATCGCCACGTTGACCAGGATCAGCACGGCGACGAGCTGCCACTGTGGGGTGTCATCGGCGAGGATGGCCACGAGGATCCACTGGGAGGCCAACATCAGCACCGCACCCGGGATAGCCAGGGGGCGTGGGCCGTAGGCGTCGTAGCAGCGCCCCGCAATTGGGGACGCGACGCCCTGCGCGATACCGCCGGGCAGGAGAATCAGGCCGGTGGCAACGGTGGAGATACCAAGGCCGACCTGCATGTAAACAGGCAGGATGTTCACGGTGCCCAGCAGGATGCCGAAGGCGATGAACACGCCCACAACGGAGAAGGCGAAGTTGCGGTGGGCAAACACACTCAGGTCAAGCAGCGCGCGCCCGGTTGGCGCCAGTCGCAGCTGCCTGCGCACGAACAGCACCAGGAACACCGCGCCGACCGCCAGGGCAACAAGAGGGGTCCAGGAATCGCCGGTGAGCAGGGAGGTGATCGTCGATAAGCCGTAGACGAGGCCGCCGAACGCGAGTGCTGAAAGGAGCACCGACAGGATGTCGAGTGGAGCGTCGTGGCGCTCGCCGACGTTCGGGAGGGCGAACACCGCGAGCAGCACCGCCACGGCGGGGATAGGCACCATCACCCAGAAGATGTGGTGCCAGGTAAACGCGCCGAGCACGAAGCCGGCGAGCGTGGGCCCGAGGGCGGGCGCGACCGACATCACCACCGCGTTGAGTCCCATCACCGTGCCGCGGCGCTGCGGGGCGACCACCGTAACGGTAACCGTCATGAGCAGCGGCAACATCGCCGCCGTGCCGAGTGCCTGCACCACGCGCGCGGCGAGCAACACCCCGAACGAGGGCGCGGTGGCCGCCATGACGCAGCCGACGATGAACAGCGCCATCGAGGCGAAGTAGACGGCGCGGGTGCTGAGGCGCTGGATGACGAAGCCGGAGGCCGGGATCGCCACGGACATGGTGAGCAGGAAGCCGGTCATCAGCCACTGGGCCGTATCGGCGGGTACGCCGAAGTCCGCCATGATTGCGGGCAGGGCAACAGCGACGGTGGTCTCGTTGAAGATCATCATCATCGCAGAGACCACCAGCACTCCAATAAGCAGTACTGGGTTCGTTGATTTCATAGCCCGCTAAGGCTACTCCTCGTCAGCAACTGGGGCACAGAGAGGCAGGTCGAGGCGCTGTGCCTCGGCATCATCGCCGTTGATGACCACCATGTACTCACGCTCGGTGCGCGGGGTCAGCACGAAGGCCGGCGGGGTGGCGTCGGGAAGCTGGTAGTCGTAGATGAGGCACTCGCCGGAGCCAAGCACGACGGCCTCCTTCGGGTCCGGCAGGACGCGCTCGAGCGCATCAGAGGACACATACTTTGCGACGGAGACCCCCAACGTCTCGTTCGCGCAGCGGATCTTGCCCTCCTGGCCCTCGTCCGGCGTGGCGGAGTCACAGATCAGGCCGTGCCACCCCTTCTGCCCGGCCTTGTCGGACACGATGCCGGGGTAGGTCTCGGCGATCTCGGCTTCGACACCGACCCATTCCTCACCGCGGTGCTGCATCCAGTACCAGATGCCGCCAGCAGCGATGAGCAGCAGCGCCACGATGGCCGCGATCCACGGCCAGAGCTTGAACTTCTTCTCGTCTTCCGGGCGGATGTACTCGCCAGTCGGGCCGTACGGGTAGGGCTGCGGTGGCTGACGGTAGCCGTCGGTGGCGCCCGGCGCGACCGGGGAGACCTCCGGCTCATCGAGGGGTTCACCGGCGACGGCGTTGAGGTAACCGACGCAGCCGGTGGCGGCGTTGGCGGCGTCCTCGTCGACGTCAAGGCCAGTCATAGAGTTAAACAGTTCAATGAAGCTTGCAACGTTCGCCGCGTGTTGCTCCTCGGCGTGCTCGGGTGCGGTGGCCGTCGGGCCAACCAGGGTGAGCTTGACGGAGACGCTGGACCAGGCTGGCTGCACCAGCATCCGGGAGGCGTCCACGGAGCGGGCCACGAACGCGCCGAGGCCCTGGGCGTCGTAGTCGTCGATGGCTTCAGCCACGCCGATGAGCAGCTCGCGGGCCTCGGCGGGGGTGAACACGCCGCCGTCAGCACGCTTGTCGGCGATCAGGCGGGCGAGCGAAGCGCCGGTCGGGGCTTCGCGCAGTACATAGAGGTGGCCGTCGTCGGTGTAGCCGGCACTGCGCGGCTGGAACGCGCCGGGGTGGTTCGAGGCGGCAAGCGCCCGGTTCAGGCCTGCGATGTCGCGGCGTTGGTTCTCGGGCTGGGCGGCGTCGAAAAGCTCGACTTCGACGGCCTGGCCTGCATCATTGCTGGCGACGAAGAGCTGTGAGTCTTCGGTGCGCCCTGTGGCTTGGACTTGCTCGGGGGTGAAGTCCATGCCGAAGCGCTCGTTCAGGATTCCAGCAATCAGGTCTATAGGCATGCCAAAGAGTGTAGCGAATAACTCGCCGTTTCTCGCTATGGCCCTCGTCTTTCCGCCCTAGTCCTCGATGTGTTTGAACCCGATGCCAAGCGGCAGACCCACGTTGTCGTGGAGGCGCACCGTGCCACCGTCGGTGGCGGGCAGGTCGATCGCGGCGAGCAGTCGGGCGTCGCCCTGGGCAGGGGCCTCGCGCATAGCCAGGTCGCGCACCGCGAGGTACGCCGGTGCAACCCCGGCGGCCTCGAGCACGCCACGCACGGTGTCCAGGACGGTCTCGGCGCCGTGCTCGGCGGCGTGCGCCCCCGCGGTCAGGGCGGCGGACAGCGCAAGCGCCTGGTCGTGGGCGTATTCAGCGACGCGCTCGTTGCGCAGCGAAAGCGCCAGCCCGTTCGGCATGCGCACGGTAGGCACGCTGTGCAGCTTGACCTCCATGCGCAGGCCCGCCACGGCAAGCTGGGTGGCGACGAGCAGTTCGAAGTCCTTCTCCCCCATCACCAGGTCGGTGGCATGGGTGGCGTTGAGCACCGCCAGGATGTGGGCGACGTCGCGCGCCATGGCGTCGGCGTCGTCGAGGTGCTCCATTCCGGTGCGCACGCTCACGGCGGTGCGCAGCTCGCCGTGGAAGACCACGTCGACGCCCTCATTGCGGAAGGTCTCGGGCACGTCCTCGCCTGAGTAGGTGACAAACACGTACGCGCCGAGCAGCGACTTCGCCGCCCGGATCAGCTCGATGTGCCCGGCGTGGACGTCGGCGCCCAGCGGTACGACCGCAATCGTCTTGCCAATCTTGCGGAATGCACGCCCGTAGGTGGCCAGCAGCTGCTCATCACGCACGACAACCGCGTTGCCCGGTTCAAAAGTCACAGGTCTTCCTCTCGTTGCTGCGCCGCGCGGCGCTCCAATACTTCCACTAATCGACGCACCCCTTCTCCCCCAACCGGCTCTCGGTCGAGCGGGCGCAGCGGCGGCAGTTCGGCGCCATCGAAGGCCTCGGCGACCGCCTCGAAGTTGGGGTTGGCCTGCCGCAGCAGCGCAAGCGCGTCCTGCTGGACTACGCGCTGCAGGGCGCGCAGGTGTTGGGCGGTGGCCACCAGCGGACGGTCCGCATCCGTGATCGGCATGGTGACCTGCCCGAGCTCCCCGAGCACCAGCGCGATCACGGTCTCCCCCAGCTCGTCGGCGGCGGAGGTGACCCACACGTTGTCCACGATGTTGTGCGCGCACATGACGACGGCCCCTGCGACCTCAACCTCGTCGAGGAGCTGGGCGCCGTGGTCCAGGTTGGTGTGCCAGAACATCTGCCTCGGGCGCACGAACGGCGCGCACTCGGCGGCGGCGCGCTCAATAACGTCAGCGGAGCCCTCGAGGAGCACCAGGTCGGCGGCGGCGATGTCCGCGGCCACGCACGGGTACGTCACGCGGTGCCCGGCGCGCGCAAGCTGATCACTCAGCGCGCTGGGGCCGCGCCAGGCGGCGATGGTCAGCGTTGGGCTCATTTGTTGCGGCGCGCTAGCAGCTCGGCGACGGAGACAGCGTTGTCGCCGGCCGCGTCGCGGCGGCGGCGTCCCCCAGCACGCGGGGCTGGTTCCGGCACGGTCTCGATGACCTCAGTGACTGGCTGCTCGTGGCGTCCGTGCTCAGGCTCTGGTGCTGGTTCTGGCTCGGGAACCGGCTCAGGCTCAGGCTCAGGTTCCGGTTCGGGCTCCGGCTCAGGCACTGGCTCGGGTACGGGCTCAGGCTCCGGGATTGGTGCCGGTTCAGGCTTCTGTGCTTCTTGCGCTTCTTGCTTCGCCTGGTGCTCGCTAATCAGCGCCGTGAGCGGGTTCTGCGTCTCCCGACTCGGCTGGCTGCCAATGCGCCCGGCGATCGCGTCGGAGGACGGCGCCCCGGCCGGGCGGTCTTCGGACGGTTCGTAGGTGGGCTGGGTGAAGGACTCAATCTCCTGGATGCGGCGCGCCGCGGCGTGCACGGCGGCGGGCTCGTACTCGAAGACGTGCCCGCTCATCTCCTCAATCGTGGAGCGCAGGGAACGCAGCTCCTCCTGGATGTCGCGCAAGAGTTCGTCGGAGTCGGCGTCGACACCCGAGGGTGCGCCAGCGCGCGCGGCCTCGAGCTCGGCGGCGAACGTCTTCTCCCGCTCTTCCTGCAGGCGCGTGGCCTCCTCGTTGTCGCGGCGCAGGCGGTAGATCACAATGAGGCCCGCGACGGCGGCCCACAGCGCCAGGATCAGCGAAAGCTTGAGTATGTTCGCGGAGTTGGTAAACAACATCACCACTGTGCCTGCAAGCGCAGCCACAAATGGAACAATCACCCAAGTATTTTTCATGCCCACTACCTTAGCTAACCTGTTCTCCACTTGAGGGTGGCGACACCTCACACACCCGTTCCAGCACTACACCGGCCACCGCCAGCGTGACGCCGCCCAGCGCCCCGGAGACCAAGGGCGGCACGTCCTGCGCCGCGGCCATCAGCACGTGCATCCGGGGCAGCACGAAGAGCAGGCACCCCGCATACAGCCCGCCGCTGACCGCACCTGCCCAGGTGCAGGCCTTGCCAAACAGCATGAAGTTCGCCGCCATCATCGGGTTGAGCTGGCTGCGATCCAGGCCAACCTTGCCCTCATCACGGCGCTTGTGCACCATGAACGCAACGTAGAAACACACCGCTGCCACGATCCAGAGGCTCAGCGGCACCACCATGTTCAGCGACTCAAGCAGGCCGAACAGGCGGCGCACCACAATGAACGCCGCGGCGGTACAAAACCCGAACACGGCGATCACTCCGGACAGCGGCGTGCGTTTCACAGCTTGCGAACCCCCTGCGGTTCCAGCTCCGCGAGAATCTCGCTGACCGGGCGATCGAGCAGCTTGGCGTGCGGGTCAATCTCCAGCCAGGGAACCAGCACGAACTCGCGCAGGTGCGCGCGTGGGTGTGGCAGCGTCAGCTCAGGGTCGTCGCTGCGGTAGCCCTCGAAGTCGATGATGTCCACGTCCAGCGTGCGCGGGCCCCAGCGCACGTCGCGTACGCGGTTCGCCTGCTGCTCTAGGCGCTGGCAGCGGGCGAGGAGGCTGTAGGGGTCGTCGCTGTCGGTTTCGATAAGAAAGCTCTGGTTGAGAAAGTCTGGCTGCTCCACCCCGCCCCAGGGCGCGGTGGCGTAAATCGAGCTTGCGTCGAGGAGCTCGGCGGCGAACTCGTCGGCGACCGACTGCAGGTGGGCACGCGAGTCCTCCATGTTGGAGCCTGCCGAAATCACCGCGCGCATCAGCGGGCCCCCATCCGTTTACGGGAGCGGCGTGCCACCACGGCGACGTCCTCGAAGGGAAGCGGGATCGGCGCGTGCGGCTTGTGCAGCGTGACCTCCACCGCGTGCAGGATGTCGAAGTGCTCCATGGCGGCCTCGGCGATCTCGGTGGCCACCGTCTCGATGAGCTGGCGCGGCGTGCCCGAAGCGATGTCGCTGGCCAACTGGGCTAGCTCCGCGTAGTTCATCGTCTGGGTCAGGTCGTCGGTGGCTGCGGCGCCTGCGAAGTCGAGCCAGCAGGTGATGTCCAGCAGGAAGCGCTGCCCGTGCTCGCGCTCGTGCGGCAGCACGCCGTGGTGCGCGTAGACGGACAGGCCCTTGAGTTCAATGCGGTCAGCCAAGGTTGCCCGCCTTCCACGCGGCGGCTACGTCCACGGCGTCGCGGGAGACGGCCACCTCGTGCACGCGCACGCACCAGGCGCCAGCCTGCGCGCACAGGGCGGTGACGGCGGCGGTGGCTGGGTCGGCGTCGATAGGCCCGTGCTCGAGCCCGCGGGCGGCGCGCACCCCGGTGAGGAAGCGCTTGCGGCTGGCCCCCACCAGCAGCGGGTAGCCGCAGTCCATGAGCGCGGGCAGGGCCTGCAGCAGCTGCCAGTTCTCTTGCGGGGTCTTGGCAAAGCCGAGGCCCGGGTCCAGCGTGATCTGCTCGGGGCGCACCCCAGCGGCCGTGGCGTTGGCAACCAGCTCGTCGAAGAGGCCGAGCACGTCGGCCACCACGTCCCCGCCGTGGTCGGCGGCACCGGAGGCGTTCACGAACTGCTGGGCGCGCCAGTGCATCAGGCACACCGGCAGGTCCGTGCGCGCCATCGTGGCGTACATGTCCGGGTCCGCGAGCCCGCCGGAAACGTCGTTGATGAGGTCCACGCCGACCTCGGCGGCGGCCTCCGCGATGGCGGCGCGCATCGTGTCCACGGAGGTGCGGATGCCGTCCTCGTGAAGGGCCCGGATCACCGGGGCCACGCGCGCCACCTCGACCTCGGCGGGCACACGCGTCGCGCCCGGCCTGGTCGACTCCGCACCCACGTCGATGATGTCCGCGCCCAGGCGGACCAGCTCGTGGGCGTGCGAGAGGGCGTCGTCAACTGCGAGCCACTTCCCGCCGTCCGAAAACGAATCTTCCGTGACGTTGACGATGCCCATCACCGTCGTGCGCCCCGGCGCGGTGAGATCCTGCACACTGACCATTGTTAGCTCCTTATCAGGCTCAAGACCTCGGCCCGGGAGGCGGCGTTCTTCTGGAAGCCGCCGCGCACCGCGGAGGTCGTCGTCACGGCACCAGGCTTGCGGATGCCCCGCATCGCCATGCACAGGTGCTCACACTCCAGCACCACAATCACGGCGGAAGCCCCCAACTTATCGACGATCGCGTCCGCAATCTGCGCCGTCAACCGCTCCTGCACCTGTGGCCGCTTCGCGTACATATCGGCCAGGCGGGCGAGCTTCGACAGGCCCGTGACCTTGCCTTCCTTGCCCGGGATGTAGCCGACGTGCGCCTTGCCAAAGAATGGCACCAGGTGGTGCTCACACGTGGAGTACACCGGGATGTCGCGCACCAGAACGAGCTCCCGGTAGTCCTCCGCGAACGTCTTCTCCAGCACCGCGGTCGGGTCCTGGTGCAGCCCCGCGAACACTTCCTCGTACGCCTTCGCCACTCGCGCCGGGGTTTCCTTCAGCCCCTCACGGTCCGGGTCCTCGCCGACTGCGATGAGGAGTTCGCGCACCGCGGCTTCGGCGCGGGCGCGGTCGAACTTACTGGTCATCCTCGTTGCTCCTGTGTCGTGGCAGCTGTTTGGTTTCTTCCTCTGACGGTCGGTCGGGCCGGTCGGGCCGCTCGTGCTCCGGCAGGCGGAACCCGATTTCCTCGTCCGGGCGGTAGTTGTCCATGCCCGGGTGCGTATCCGGCTCAGGCTTCGGCTCAGGCTTTGGCCCCGGCGCGGGCTCACGCTTCGGCGCGCCCGGGTACGTCCAGTCGCTCGGCGGCTTCGGCCCGCCGTAGGTCGGGGCGCCTCCCGCAGGTGGCGGTGGCAGCGGAGCGCCGTGCTCCTTCTCCCGTTCTTTTCGACGCCGCTCCCGCGTCTCACGCGACGCCTCAAGGATGGAGAAGCGCTTCGGCGGCTCCTCGCCACGCTCCTCGGCAAGCTCGACCGGGGTCTTGACGGGCTCGCGGCCGAACTGGCGGCCGAAGCGGATGTCGTAGGCAGGCAGCTCCGGCCGGTGCGGCTCCACACCCTCGAGGAGCGCTTCGAGGTCTTGGCGGCGCAGCGTTTCCTTCTCCAGCAGCTTGGACACCATGGTGTCCAGCTGGTCGCGGTACTGCTCCAGGATGCCGTAGGCGGTGGCGTGGGCGGCGTCGATAAGCGTGTGTACCTCCTTATCGATCGTGGCCGCAACCTCCGGCGAGGACTCCATCTTGGCGCCCGCCCCCATGCCGGAGAAGGCGTCGCCCTGCGCCTGGCCGTACTTCACCGTGCCCAGCGCCGAGGTCATGCCGTACTCGGTGACCATCGCGCGCGCGATCTTGGTGGCCTGCTCGATGTCGTTGGACGCACCCGTGGTCGGCTCGCCGAAGACGAGCTCCTCCGCGGAGCGCCCGCCCATGGCGAAGACGAGCTGGGCGAAGAGCTCGTCGCGGTTGTACATGCCCTTGTCGTCCTCGTCGGCCGTCATGGCGAACCCGCCGGTGCGGCCGCGGGCGAGGATGGTGACCTTGTAGACGCGCTCGATGTCTTTCAGCGCCCACGCCGAGAGCGTATGCCCGCCCTCGTGGTAGGCGGTGACCTTCTTCTCCTTCTCGGAAATCACCTTCGAGGAGCGGCGCGGCCCGCCGATCACGCGGTCCGTGGCCTCCTCCAGCGCGTCCGGGGTGATCACGTTGCCACCGATGCGGGCGGTGAGCAGCGCGGCCTCGTTGAGCACGTTGGCTAGGTCCGCACCGCTCATACCGGCGGTGCGCTTCGCCAGCGCATCCAGGTCCACGTCCTTGGACAACGGCTTGCCCTTCGCGTGCACCTTCAAAATCTGGGCGCGCCCCGCGATGTCCGGGTTAGTCACCGGGATCTGGCGGTCGAAGCGGCCCGGGCGCAAAAGCGCCGGGTCTAGGATGTCCGGGCGGTTCGTCGCCGCGATCAGGATGACGCCCTCGCGGTCGCCGAAGCCGTCCATCTCCACCAGCAACTGGTTGAGGGTTTGCTCGCGCTCGTCGTGGCCACCGCCCATGCCGGAGCCGCGCTGGCGGCCGACGGCGTCGATCTCGTCAATGAAGATGATGCAGGGCGAGTTCTCCCGTGCCTGCTTGAACAGGTCGCGCACGCGGGAGGCGCCCACGCCGACGAACATCTCCACGAAGTCAGAGCCCGAAATGGTGTAGAACGGCACCCCGGCCTCACCAGCGACGGCGCGCGCGAGCAACGTCTTACCCGTGCCCGGAGGGCCGTACAGCAGCACGCCGCGCGGAATCTTCGCGCCGAGCGACTCGTAAATCTTCGGGTCGATGAGGAAGTCCACGACCTCCTGCAGCTCATCGACGGCCTCATCCGCACCAGCGACGTCCGCGAACGTGTTCGTCGGATTGTCCTTCGACAACTGCTTCGCCTTCGACGAGCCAATCCCGAACATGCCGCCGCCGGCCTGCATGCGGTACATGAAGAAGAACAGCAGACCGAAGATCAGCACCATCGGCAGCATGAAGCCGAGCATCGACATCAGGAAGGACTCCTGCGTCACGTTCGTCTTGTACTTGTCAGGGGCGGCTTCCTTCACCGCGCCGAAGATCTCCGGCGTGGTACGCGCCGGGTACTGCGCGCTGATCTGCTCGACGCCCTCGCGCTCTTCAACCTTGATCGGCTCCCGCAGGTCAATGCGGACACGCTGCTCGCGGTCGTCGATCTGGACTTCCTTGGCGTTCTTGTTCTGCAGCTGCTCCATCGCGATCGACGTGTCCACGCGCTGGTAGCCGCGGGTGTCGTCCCCGATGAGGGTGAGCAGGTACAAAACAATAAGCACGGTGGCGCCAATCAGGCCCCACCGCAACACGTTTTTATTCTTGGTCATACAGCTCTTCTGTGTGTATTAGATGTCCTCAGGCGCGTCGGAGTAGACGCGGGGGTGCAACGTGCCCACGTACGGCAGGTCGCGGTAGCGCTCAGCGTAGTCCAGGCCGTAGCCGATCACGAACTCGTTCGGGATGTCGAAGCCGACGTCGAGAAGATCAATCTTGGCTTTCTGGACCTCAGGCTTACGCAGCAGCGTGATCACCTCAAGGCTCTTCGGGTTGCGCCCCGACAGGTTCTTCAGCAGCCACGACAGGGTCAGGCCTGAGTCGATGATGTCCTCGACCACGAGCACATCGCGGCCCTCGATCTCCTTGTCCAGGTCCTTCAGAATGCGCACCACGCCCGAAGAGGTGGTGGAACTGCCGTAGGAGGACACCGCCATGAACTCCATCTCGCACGGGATGGTGAGCTTGCGGGCGAAGTCCGTCAAGAAGAACACCGCGCCCTTAAGCACGCACACGAGCACCAGGTCCTGCTCGGCGCCACGGTACTTCTCGGAGACCATGTCAGCCAGCTCTTGGATGCGCTGCTGCAGGTCTTCCTCAGGAATCAACACCGCCTCCACGTCGTCTCCGTAGCGGTGTGGCGCAACGTTGAAATCCTTCTTGTCATACAGCTCGGTCATCGGGTGCCCTTTCTCAAGACCGTCTCGGTTGGCATCAGTTCATCATCTTGCCACTTTCACGCCACCTTGGACAACCATTTAGACGAACACGAGCTTTCCGTCGCGCCGCGCCACCCGCGCCCCGCCGCCGAGCTGCACCGCGCCCTGCCCCCGCCAGTTCGTCACCAGCGCCTCAATCGCCGCAAGGTGGGCACCCTTGACCTCTCCCCGCTTTTCGACGACCCACTCCGCCAACACCGCCCTCCTCACCACCGGCGCAAGTGCTGCGAGCTCCGCGCAGTCCAGCGCGCCCGAGTCTGTGCTTGTTGCCGGGGTGATTCGTTGGAGCTGCGCCGCGGCTTGCGCGATCCGGTCCGCCGTCCCCGCCAAGGCCGGCACGACCTCCCCGCCGACGATCTCCTCCAGCAGCGGGATCACCCGGGTGCGCAGTGCCACACGCCGGTACCGCTCGTCCTTGTTCATCGGGTCCTGCCAGGGTGCGACGCCCAGTTCGGCGCAGGCGCCCGCGGTATCCGCGCGGCGGACATGCAACAGCGGGCGCACCAGCCGGCCAGCGCGCGGCGACATCCCCGCCGGGTTGCCGCGCAGCGCCCCCAACAGTAGCGTTTCGGCCTGGTCGTCGGCGGTATGGGCCGTCCACACGTCCCGGTCGGGGCCGGCGTGGTCGAACAAGGCCGCGTAGCGGGCCTGGCGGGCGTCGGCCTCCGTGCCCTTACCTGTGTGTGTGATTTGGATGGTCGCGATTTCCGCGGGCACCCCAAAGTTCCGCGCCTGCTGCGCGGCGCGCCGGGCCACCTGCGCCGAGCCCTCCTGCAGCCCGTGGTCCACCACCAGTGCCGTCACGTCCAAACGCTCCGCCGCGGCCGCCGCCACCAGCGCCAACGAGTCCGCACCGCCCGACAGCCCAATCACCGCAGGCCCCGTCCACCCGCGCACCGCGCGGCGGCACGCCAAAAAGTGGGGGCTGCGCCGGGGCCAGAACGGCTCCATCGCTAGAACTCCCGCAGCGCCGAGGCAAACGTGTCCATCGCCCGGCGCGCCTCCAGAATGTCCGAATCATTCGAGAGCAACGCAAACGTGTACACGTTGCCGCTTTCCGCAGTCACCGTGCCCGCCAGCCCGGACGTCTCGTCCAAGGTGCCCGTCTTCGCGCGCACCCAGCCACGCCCGGCCAGGTCCCCATAGCGGGTGGCCAAGGTGCCGTCGCCGGCCGCGACCGGCAGCGCGTCCAGCATCGGGCGCAGCTGCTCGTGCTGAGTAGCGTCACTCAGGATGCTGTCCAACATGCGCGGGGTGATCCGGTTGTCCACCGACAGCCCCGAGCTGTCCACCAGCGTGATGCCGCCCGTGTCGAAGCCGTGCTCAGCCAGGACGTGCAGGGTGGCGGAGGGGGCGTCGATACCTACGTGGGCCGCCACCTCCCTGCCGATGGCCTCCGCGTAGACGTTGTCGGACTCCTTCATCATCATGTGCAGGCGCTGCACCAGGTCCGGCGACTCCACGCTTGCCAGCGTATCTGTCTCCGCGGGCGCCGGGCCGAGACCGACCGTCTGCGCACCCACGCGATCCGCCAACGCCTGCGCCACATCCAACGCCGGAGTATGCGAGCGCGGCACGTCCCCCTCCGTCTCCCCGTTGAGGCGACCGCCCGAGAGCATCGCCGGTTCCAGCGGCGCGACGAAGCCGCCATCGATGTCCACGGGGTCCCAGCCCGGCATCATGGTCGGCTGGCCCTCCCACGCCTTCGTGTCGATGAAGACGGCGGTAACCTGCTGGTTTTTGAGCTGCTCGGCGAGCTGGTCGATGGCCTCCGCGTCCAACCACACGTCACCATTCGCCTTGATCACGACCGAGCCCGGCTGCTCCCCACTCACCACCTGCGTCTCGATCCTGTCATCCGCCCCCAACTCCAACACCGCCGCCGCAGCCGTCAGAATCTTCGTCGTCGACGCCGGGCGCAACGCCTCCCCCGCCAACCGATCAAACAACACCTCACCCGTCGAACCGTCCGACACACGCGCGTGGAACGTGCCCAACGCGGGGTCCTCCGCAAGCTCCGCCAGGCGCGCCTGCAGTGCCTCAACATCCACCGGGCGTGGTACCGCCGGCACCAATACCGGCTCCGCCTGCGGCAACTGATACGCCGGGGCGTGCTCAATACGGCTGAGCTCCTGCTGCGCCGCCACACCGAAGCCAGCCGCGCCACCCACCGCGACCAACGCAACCCCGCCAACAATCCAAGTCCAAAGCTTCACGGCGCATAAGCGTAGCCCAAACCCACACGCCGACGCAGCCCCGTATGATAAGTACCGGTATTATCAACGCGACTACAAAAGGAGCGCACATGGCTGTCGAAGTCACCATCGAAATCCCCAAGGGTTCCCGCAACAAGTACGAACTCGACCACGAAACAGGCAAGGTCTACCTCGACCGCCACCTGTTCACCCCGATGGCCTACCCACTCGACTACGGCTTCATCGACGAAACCCTCGCCGACGACGGCGACCCAATGGACGCCCTCGTCCTCCTCCCTGAGTCCGTCTTCCCAGGCGTCATCGTCAAGGCACGCCCAATCGGCGTCTTCAAGATGACCGACGAAGCCGGCGGCGACGACAAACTCCTCTGCGTCATCGACGACGTCCGCTACGACCACTACCAGGACATCGACGACGTCTCCCAGTTCCTCAAGGACGAAATCGAGCACTTCTTCGTCCACTACAAGGATCTCGAGCCGAACAAGGAAGTTTCCGGCTCCGGCTGGGGCAACAAGGCAGAGGCAGAAAAGATCCTGCAGGCCTCCATCGACAACTACAAGAAGTAGGTCGCTGCTTCTAAGTGTTTGCCGCCTGGGTTGTACCTGGGCGGCTTTTTGCTTGGGCCTCTACCAAATTCCTGGTTTTGGCGTCGGCTCAGCAGGCCCGAGTCGGCCTGAGTGACAAAACACGCAACCCAATACATCCAGCCCTTTTCCTACCAGCGGAAATAAGGATGCGCTTTTGCAGGGTTGCGTCCTTTGTCACTGGCTGCCCAATCTGCACACCACGAGCGTCTAGAACTTGAGGTGATCTTTCGCCCAGAACGCCGCCGCGCCCAGCAGCGCAAGCAGCGGCACCAGGATCGCCGCGATGATGCCGCCCTTCGAGCTGCCTTCGCAATTCTCGGAGGATCCACTTGAAGAACCATCCTTCGCGCAGGTCGCAGGCGCCGGAACGCTCGGCTCGGGTGCCGGCTCACTTGTCGACGTCCCCACCTCCGGCTCTGGGACTTCCTCAGTTGTCCGCGCGGCGGACTCGGACGTGGTAGTCGACTCGGACGTGGTAGTCGACTCGGTCGTCGAAGAGGATGCCGTCGTAGTCAGCGTTGTTGAAGACTCTGGTGCGGGCTCAACCAGCGTAGTCGTTGGCGTAGTTGTCCGCGGAGCGGACGCTTTCGACGTCTCCGAGGTCGAAGGTTCGATGGTTTGGGTTGTCCGCGGGGCGGACACTTTCGGCGCCTCCGAGGTCGAAGGCTCCGTGGAAGGCTCCGCCGTAGTCGTTTCGGTTGTCCGCGGCGCGGACACCTTCGGCGCCTCGGAAGTCGAAGGCTCCGTGGAAGGCTCCGCCGTAGTCGTTTCGGTTGTCCGCGGCGCGGACGCTTTCGGTGCTTCCGAGGACGCGGACGAAGACGTGGACGAGGTCGCGGACGAGGATGTGGTCGTCGAAACCTCTGACGTGGTCGGAGACGGTGTGACCGAAGTAGTCACCGACGATGGCGCAGCAGAAGAAGTGACGTCCGTGGTTGTTGGCGTCGGCTCCTTTGCCAGCAGCTCGTCCAGGTTTTCCTGCGCCTCGACGACGCGGAAGAACGTGCGGTCAAGCTCGGCTTGCGCCTTGTTGATTTCTGGTGCGTAACCGGTGCGGCGCACAACCTTCATGAGCGCTTCGGCGATTTTGTGTTCTTGCTTGGCGGTCGCCAGCGCCGCGCGGGCTTCCTCAACGCTCTTTGGTTTCACTGCGGGCGCGTAGCTCGGGGCTTCGTACTGCGGTGTTGTGGCTCCACAGTTCGGGCAGCAACGAGGCGATGACGTGGAGGTCTCCCCGCTTGTCGACGGCCCCACCGTCGGCGTTGTCCGCGTAGCGGAAGTCGTAGACGTAGTTGGCGTTGCCGACACGCTCGGGGCCGCCGAAGTGGTTGTCCGCGG
This sequence comes from Corynebacterium lipophilum, assembly GCF_024102595.1. Lineage (NCBI taxonomy): Bacteria > Bacillati > Actinomycetota > Actinomycetes > Mycobacteriales > Corynebacteriaceae > Corynebacterium > Corynebacterium lipophilum. Next base: position 33,514 of record NZ_JAEUWV010000008.1, on the reverse strand, counting down.
CGCGGACGTGGTCGACGTGGTCGGAGTTGGCGTAACCGACGTAGTCGACGTGGTCGGAGTTGGCGTAACGGACGTAATCGACGTGGTCGGAGTTGGCGTAACGGACGTAATCGACGTGGTCGGAGTTGGCGTAACGGACGTAATCGACGTGGTCGGAGTTGGCGCAACCGACGTAGTCGCGGTTGTCCGCGGCGCGGACGTGGTCGACGTGGTAGGCGTTGTGGACGTGGTCGTTGAGGTCTCGCTGGCGAGCTGCTCGCGCAGCTTCCCGAGGTTTGCCTTGGCTTCCGCGAGGGCACGCTCCGCATTCTCCACGTGCAGGCGCGCCAAGATGCGGTCCTTCGTACTCCGAGCGTTCTTCTCAGCCTGCTCGGCCTTCTTCAACGTGGCTTCTGCGTCGGCGACGATGCGTTCGCCCTCTTCGACCGTGGAAGGCTTTGGCGGGGCGACGTATTCCGGCGCAACGATGTAGTCGGTGCTCGGTACCTGCGAAGACGTCGAGGACGGCTTAGAGGTAGAAGGCTTAGAGGTAGCAGTCGTCGAGGTAGACGGCGTGGTCTCCGGAGCGATCGTCACAGTGACGGAGGGCGCTTCAGAAGTCGTCGAGCTCGTCGAGGTCGTTGGCAGCGGTAGGGCGCTCGGGATCGTCGGCATCGGCAACGGTGGCAGGTCCGGGAGGGACGGCTGGCTCGACGACGAAGACGAAGAAGACGATGTCGTCGGCTTTGGCTTCGGACGCTCGGAAGTCGTCGGCGTCACCACCGGTGGCAAAGGCGAAGGCTCAGGCGAAGGCTCCGGTGTAGGAGTCGGCTTCTGGCGCAGGTTGTTGCGCTGGATGAGGATTTCGGCGTCGAGAGGCTGGGGTACCAGGCCGGGTTTACGGGAGCCTCCGACGACCATAAGGAGGTCGTCGCAGCTGTGCGCGAGTGCCATCGCGTGGCCCATTTCGTGCGCGATGGTCATAATGCGGCTTTTCGCCTCAACATAGCGCCCAAACATCCTGGGACTAATCCGCACGGTCAGTGTCGGCCCGCCGCCGGTCACGCGCCCCAGCGGCCGCAGGCTTGGGTCCACGATCACGCTGACGGCCTCGGGCGTCTTGTGGTCGATGAACTTGATATCCAGGTATCCACCTCGGTCGCGCACGGCCTTGACCCACAGGTCGGCGGCGCGCTGGATGTCGGCGCGGTGGCCGGTGGTGTCGTAAAGGTAGAGGGTGTTGTTGCGGATGCCCGTATTGCGGTCACCCGCGAACGTAAACCGCGAAATGTCCAGTTGCTGCCCCCGCTTGAACTGCGACTTCAACGCTTTGCATTCGGACCCGTTGGGCCTCACGTCGACGTGCGCGGAAGCGGGCGTCGTACCCCCTAGTACCAGGGAGAAAGCACAAACAGCAGCAAGAACATTTCGAGTTTTCACAAAGGTTTACTATATGAGGAACCGGCGCCCGTATGCAAAGACGGCTGCACCAATTATCGACGCCACCACCAACGCAAACAGCGCCCGCACCAGGGTGTTCGACCCGGTCTCAGCCGCGATACCACGCTGCTCTGCAACCGGAGCCTGCGCTGGGGCGGCCTGCTGCTGCGCCTCAACAGGCGCCTGACCTGCAGCCTTGGAGGTTGCCAGGCCCTGACGCGCGACCTCAGCGGCGTTCTCCGCGAGCAGCGCGTTGGAGTCCTTCACCTCGGCGTCGGTTGGAGGCTCGTTGATGCGGGCCAGGTCGGTGACGTAGGTCTTGCCGTCAGCGTTGAGGTAGTACGTCAGACCACCGATAGCGAGCACTGCTGGCAGGGCGATCAGGCCGGCTGCCGCTGGTGCCGGGTTGTTCGGGTCAACGTCTTCGGCGGTGAATGGGACGTCCTGGTGGTCGCCGGTCGGGTCTGGCTGCTCGACAGGGGTCGTTGCCTCGGCTGCGGGAGCTTGGGGCGCTGCGGTTTCGGCGGCGGGGGCGTCGATAAGCCCGGCGACAGCCGCCTTCGCCACGTCCACTGCGCGCTCGCGGTCAGCCGCCGAGAGCTGGTCAAAGGCGATGTTGACCAGGTTGCGGTCCGGCACGTAGTGGGTGCCGTCCTGGGTGAGGAAGTACTCGGCACCGTTGATGTCGTGGGTCACGGCCGGCAGCGGGATGTCCTGTGCCTGGGCCATGGGGACGATGGCGGTTGCGAGCGCGCCGGTCATGACGGCGGCCAAAACGGTGTTGCGCTTCATTAGGGGCTCCTTTGCTCAACATGAAGTCTCAAGTCTTACTTCATGGTTTAGCCCCACTGTAGACGCACTTCACCCCAGTCACAAGTGTTTACACAAAAAACTTCAGTTACTTTGCGCCGGTATCGGTCGGTGGCGCATCCAGCACGGACGAAAATTGCCACCCAATGACCGCGTTGCGAACCGAGTCCGCCAAAATATTGCGCGGCTGAATACAGGAGATCGTCAGCAGCCGGCCCGGGCGTGGCCCATCACCCCAAATATCAACATCGCTGGCCATGACCTCTTTCACCGGATCGTGCAGGTCAGTCGCGCGGTACGACAACCACTTCCCACCAGCTGCCTCGGAGTCGGCGGTGCGCAGGTACAGCATGTCCCCCACCCGGATGGTGTGCTGGTCGGAGGAGCCGTCGAAAAGCTGGTCAAAGACCCCGTGCACCCCTGCACCCGTGTGACCAGCGACGACCACCAGATCCTCAGCACCCGGCCCCGGCAGCGAATACGGCTTCTCCGGCGCCGTATACACACATGCCTTATCTAATGTGGCCGGATCCAAGGCGTCCGCGCGCACGCGGCACGGGCCCTCCTCGAAGTGCGCGCGAAGCCCGACCGAGGGAATAAACATCTCGAGCGGCTGCGACTGACCAAGTGCTGCAGGAACCTCTGCTGGAGGCTCGGGCGCAGGCGCAGGCTCCTCTTTGCCGCACCTTGCTGACAGCGAGATGAGTGCCACGAGCAGCACCAACGCCACAACCCGGCGCACCCAAAACACCCACTGAGGCGGTCGAGTTCGAGGAGGCGTACGCATAGTGGAAATCGTAGCCGACGCACCCGGCACTTCCGCTACAATCGCGCACATGCAATCCATCAACGTTAAAGAAGTACCCGAAAACGCCCAGCTCATCGACGTCCGCGAACCCGAAGAATACGCAGAAGTCCACGCCGTAGGCGCCACCAACCTGCCCCTGAGCGAACTGACCACCCTCACCGACAAAATCGACCCCGACCAGGACATCTACGTCATCTGCCGCTCCGGCGGGCGCTCCTCCCGCGCATGCGAATACCTCGAGCAGGTACACGGCTGGGAACCCATCAACGTGGAGGGCGGCACCATGGAGTGGATCGCCAACGGGCTACCCACCGAGTAACACGGTTTCATTCCTGGCCAGCAGCCCGATACTCTGGGACTTATGGCCACGATTGAACTCCCAGAGGCGCTGACTACTTCGCCATCGTTCCAGATCGAGCGCGTGCGCAGGCACACCAAAGATGAGGTGGAGCGCACCCTGGCGAAGCACGACTCCTCCATGCGCGAGTTCTGGATACTCAGCTGCGTCTCCGAGCAAGCACGCTCCCAGTCGCAGCTCTCTGAGCTCCTCGCGATCGACGCCTCCGACATGGTCCGCCTCATCGACTGCCTAGAGAAGCACGCGTGGGTCAAACGCGAACGCGACCCAAAGGACCGCCGCCGCCAAATCGTGACCGCCACCAAGAAGGGCGGCAAGGCGCTGGCGAAGCTCGCGGAGGATGTGGCCGCCGCCGAGGAACGCGCCCTTGACGCCGCCAACCACAAGCAGCTCAAGAACCTCCGGAAGCTATCGCAGGCGATTTTGTAGTTTTTGCCTGGCCTTGTTTCGAAGCGGAGTGCCAAACGGCGCATCCAAATTTGGACTAGTCGTCTATACCAGCCGGTTAGAAAAGTATTAGATGTTAGAGGGTGCGTCTTTTGCCACCCACCCCGGTTGCTACTGCACCAAATTCCTGGATTTTGGAAGGGTGCCGCCGCGTTCCCCCAGGTCGCAGATTGCGAGCGGGGGAATTTGGTGTCAGGCTCGAATGCTACTGCACCAAATTCCCGACTCCCAACGCACACCCGGGGCGTTTCCCCAGGTCACCAGCCCGTCGCCGCGGATCGTGGTGCCCAGCAAACTCCCAGCTACTCCTCGACCGCGTCCCGCCGACGCTTCCACCGCCGGTACAGAATCAGTAGCAACACCACCAGCACGATCAGGGCCACGAGGATCATCCACCAACTAATCCCCAGGCCGGTGACGCGCGGTTCGGGGGCGTCGGGGTCGATTGGCACGCGAATAGCGTGGACGAGCAACCTGTCGGTGTTGAGTCCGTAGGGGGTACAGGTGATGAGCGTGATTCGGTCTTCCCCTGGTTGGTAGCGTACGGCCTGGTAGTGGTCTGGTTTCACGACTTCGCGGTCGACCATTTGGTAGCGCAGTCGCTGCCCCATCACGTCTATATAGATGTCTTGGCCTGCTTTGAGGGTGGGGAGGGCGTCGAACATGGCGGCGTTGACCATGCCGGTGTGGGCGGTGATGACGGCGTTGGTGCCGTCGCCGCCGACGGGGAGGGTGGAGCCAAACATGTGTCCTGCGCCGTCGTAGAGGACGTGGGGTGCGGTGGTGTGGTAGACGGGCAGGTCGACGCCGATGTCGGGGATGCGGATGCGCGCCATGATGCCCCCGGAGCCTGGCAGGTTGAGTTGTGCCATGTAGTCGGGCATGTCGGGGTCGTTTGGGTCGGGTGGGCGTGCGTGCGTGCCGGTGGCGAGGAGACGTTGGTTGTAGTCGCGGGCGCGGGCGAGTTGGGCGTCGCGTTCTTCGGCGCTGAGGTTGGTGGTGTGTTCGCTGTAGGCGTCGGCTTGGCGGCGGAGTTGTTCGTTGGTGGCGAGTGTGGCCACGATTGGGTAGAGCAACAGGAGCGCGCCGAGGATCAGCCCGATGAGCGAGATGAGGTTCCCGGCGCGTTTGCGGTTGGGTTGGCTCACTGGTCGTTCTCGTCTTCTTTTCGACGCGCCAGCAACCATCCCGCAACGATCAAGGCGAGGGCGAGCAGTGCGAGCCAGATGACGTTGGCGCCTGTGTAGGCGAGTACTTGGTCGACGCGCCCGCGCGGTCCGTCTTGCCGCTCGTGCTGGGCCTGGTCGCGCCCTGGTTCCTTATCACCCGGTCGGGGTGTCTCCGGCGCAGGCCCTGCAGGCCCCGCTGGACCAGTCGGCGCCGTACCCGACGGCCCTGCCAGCCCCGGCAGCAGCGGCACGAGTGGCAGCAACCCGAGGAGCCCCCACAGCCAGCGGCGATCCCCCTTGGAGGAGCCTTGCTGCGCGGGTGCCTCGATGAGCACGTCGGCGTGGGTGGCCTCCACGGTGACGAGGTTGCGTTCGGGGTCCATGCCGTTGGTGGTCAGGGTGGCGTCGGCACCTGCGGTGCCTGCCGCGGTGGCGCGTGCGCGTTGCTCCAGCGTGACGGTGGTGCTGGCGTCAGTGGCGCGGGCGCGCGCGAGTTTGGCCAGGCCAGACTTGGTCAAGACTGCGCGCAGGCGGTTGCCCTCGCGGTGGAAGGTGACATCGCCCGGGCCGAGCGCCACCCCGTTGATGCGCACCGCGGGCTCCGCAGAGAACTCCAGGTTTCCGGCGAGCGTGAGGATGAGCTCGTAGTGGCTGATGGTGCCGTCGTCAGACGGGTTGGGCGCCACCCCGCGCACGGTAAAGGTGACGTCCTCATCGGGGTGGACGCGCTGGCGGTTGGCCTCAAGCACCACGCTCAAATGCTGGGCTTTCGGCTCCACGGTGCGTGCGGACCCCTCCGTCACGGGTACCACGAAGGGCGCGAAGAAGACGTGCGACGCCGCCTTCGCCTCACTGTCGCCCAGCGTGAACAGGTACGCGCCGGGTTGCAGGCCGTCGAGGGTGACGCAGCCGCCGCTGGTGCGCGCGGTGGCCACTTCGACGAACGCGTCGGGCTGCGTGCGCAGCAGTCGTGGCACGTCGAGGGAGGCCAGCGCCTCGCGCCCGGCCTGGGTGCTCATGTCGACCGTGGTGATGCGGGAGGCGGTGACGGTGCGCTCCCCGATGGTGTCCAGGCCGTCGACGCCTGCGGCGGCGCGTAGGTCCACCGTGACGCTGCCCGGTGACGCAGCCACCGCAGCGGGCGGCCCGAAAACGGGCATGCCGACGCCGGCAACGCCGACCGTTACGGCCAGCGCCACCGCCATCGCAGTCCCTGGGTTGCTCACCGCTGTCCTACTTATGCCTTGCGGGAGCGCAGCTGGTAAACAGCGCCGCCGCCGAAGAGCACCACGCCGAGCGCCAGGATGATGAGCATGGTGCGCTCACCGGTTGCTGGCAGGCGGCCGAACAGGTTGTCCTTCACGTTGTTGACGCTGCCGGTGAGTGTCTTCGTGGCTTCGTCGTAGGTGAGTGGCTGTGGCTCTGGGTTGTTCAGGTAACCGGGCACGCCCTTGGTTTCTACTGCGCAGTAGTCGGCGAACGTGTTGTTCTTCTTGGTCAGGTTGAGGCCCTTGGCCTTCGCCAGGGCGGCACCGGCGTGCTCGCCGTCGGCGACGGTCTCGTCAGCCTTCAGCGTGGTTTCCGCCTTGCCGCCGATGACGACGCGTTGAGCGGCGGTGCCTTCCTCGACCTTCCAGGCGTCACCCTGCTTGGTGCAGGTAAAGATCTGGAACTGGGCGCCGGCTCCATTCTTTTCGCCGTCCTTTGCCTGCTTGTTCAGGAGTTTGGTCACCTCAACATTGGCGAAGTTCAGCGTCGTGGCGCCACCGTCCGGGTCATCGGTTGGGGTGGTGTTGTGCGGCTTGTCGTCGTTGGAGTAGTACACCTGCGCGGTGTTGTCGATCGTGCCGTTCGCGGGCAGGTCGACCAGCGTCGCGTCGAACTCGGTGCGCACGGTCAGGCCGGGGTGCGCGGCGCGCAGGTCGCGCAGCTTCTGCAGGCCTTTCTCGGTGAACGTCACGTCAATGGTGTTTCCGCCTGCGTCGGCCACGGTGTAGTGCGTGCCCGCAGCCAGCGTCTCCGGGGCCTTGTCGTTGGCGGACTTCAGCACCTGCACCTGCACGGGGTGCTCGGCCTGGCTCCACTTGAGGTTCGCCGACAGCGTATCGACGACCCTCAGCTGGTCACCTTCCGGGTTCGGGCCGAATGCTGGGATGGGGGCGTCGATACGGTAGCGGGCCTTGTCACCAAGGGTGGTGTTTTCGCTGATGAGCGACTTCTTCGGCTCGAGGATCTGGTTCTTCGGGCTGATGGTGCGCTCGTACTTCGCCTCGCCGTTCTCGAATACTGGGAGGGTGAGCAGGAACGGGGTTGCCACGGAGTGCTTCGCGCCTTCGGCGCGCAGCTCGGTGACGCGGAAGAGACCCACGCCGAGGTCCGTGAACACGGCCTCGCCGTCAGCGTTCGTGGCGACTTCCTTCGCCGTGAACTTCGGGTCCGCCGACAGATCGGCAACCTTCTTCTCGCCGGCAGTGGCGACGTCTTCCCAGCCCTGCGCGGTGTTCAGCGGCGCGATATCAGCGATACGCTCGACCTTGAAGGTGACGTCCTTGATCGTCTTCATGCCGTCGAGGCTGCCGCCCTCACCGATCGGCTCGCCCTCGTACTTCTTGATGGTCAGCTTGGTGGCGTGGTTGACGTCGACCTGCGCCTGGGCGACGGCGGCTGGCATCGTCGCAACGATGGAGGCGCCCACCGGCCCGACGAACGCGACCGCGGCCGCGGTTGATACTGCAAGTGCTGTGCGAGAAATGATGTGTTTCATGGTGTCTAACTTTCTGTTGTTGGAGTTGTTGAGGTTGAAGTCTGTGTCAGGAAGCGTCGGGCGCTGAAACCGAAGATCAGCAGCCCAAGGAGCAGAATCCACACGAGTGTAGTGCTGCCGGTATCGGGCAACAACCAGCCGATGGTCGACGGCACCCGCAGCGCCCCGTACGTGGATTCGGCGCTGACCGCCCCGAGGGTGCCCGTGGCTGCCTGCAGCGTCGCGGTGCCGCGGTGGCGGAACGTTCCCTCCGCGGGGATGTCCACCGTGACGGTGCAGGTTGCGGACTGGCCCGGCGCCAGCGCCGCCCGCACCGCAGAACATGCGGCGGCGGGGATGGTGCCCTGCTCGCCGATGGTGTGCGGGCCGTCGGGCGTGCGCACGGTCATGCCTGCCAAGGCTGGGTCGCGCAGCACCATGTTGCTCAGGTCGAACTGGCCGGTGTTGGTCAGCTCGTAGGTGACGTCCATGGTGGTGGCGTGATCCGGCAACAGGGCGGTATCCACCACGTTGGTGACGCCAGACAGCGGGGTGCCTGCAATGCGCTTGTTCAGCGCCACGCTGGCGTACTTGTTCAGTGCGGTCGCCGTCCAGGCCTCGCCCGCGCGGGCGGTGTCGGTGGCCTCGGGGGCGAGCACCTTAAACGCCACGGTCGGTGTGCCGGTTTCAGGCTGGTAGCCCTCCCCCAGCTTGGCGCCCTGGGAGGTCAGCGCGAACGTGTACGTACCAGCCGTCTGCTCTTCCTCCACGGTGCAGTCGCTGCCCACGGGCACGTTCCGCAGCACGTGGGTCTGCCCGGCGCGCAGGGTAAACGGATCGCGGGTGCCGTCGCCGCAATTGGCACGGAAGGTGTAGGTGCCTTCTGCGTCGGGGGCGCCGGCAGCCTGCTTGGTGAATGCCACGTCCACGGTTGCCCGCGGGTGGTGCGCCTGCACACCGACGACCACCGCCGGGTCAGCCGCGGTGGTATCCGGAGCGTCGACGGGGACGTCCACTGCGTATTCGTACTGCTTGGCCCCCACGTCCTGCGGGGCGACGCCGTCCACGGTGGTATCCGGGCCGTCGTAGGTGCCGTTGTGCCAGGCGGCGAAGCCGAGGTACGGGCGGCGATCACCCGCGGACACTTCGAGCTCGCCACGCGCGCTGAGTGCCGCCGCGGCATCCATGGTCAGCGTGCACGAGGTCCCCGCCGGCACCTCCACGGTGCGCAGGCCGGTCACCGGCACGGCGTCCGCGCCGGGCAGCGGGCGCTCGGGAACTTCGGCCACGCTGAACTGGACTGGACGGATGGCCAGGGTGGCGTCGCCGTCTTTGCACACGAGCGTGCCCGTGTAGCCTGCGGGGTCCGCGCCGTGGAGGTACCCGGTTTGGCGCATCGCTACCTGCAGGTTGGTGGTGCGTCGGCTGATCTTGTTCACCAGGTGCAGCTCTGCGCCCTGGGTGGTGACGTCGGCCTCCACGCTGGGTTGGGCCGCGACCACGGTGAGCTGGGCGGGCACGTTGTCTACCGCAATTTCGCGCAGGCGACAGTGCGCACCGACCGGCACCGCGGACTCCGCGCCGCCTGTGGAGATGTAGCGCAGCCCGCCGTCGACCGCCGTGAAGTCACCGGGCTGCAGCTGGAGCGGCAGTCCTTCCACACTGGTCAACTCGGTGCCGAGCGCCCGGCACTGCAGCGCGAATCGCATCGTGTTCGCCTCGCCGAGCAGTCGCATGTCCGCGGAATTGCCTTCGATGTCTTTGCGCAGCTTCAGCGGCGCGGTCTGGTACACGTAGCGGCTCGTAGCACGCACCACGTTGGCCGCAGCGTCTTCTTCGACCACGAACGCAGGAGCAACCGCCGCCTCATTCCCCTGCTCGAGTGGCTTGCCCGTCGCCAGTGTCGAGTCCGGGCGGCTCACCGTCCAGTCCACCGCGTCCGGCAGCATTGTTGCCCGCAGCGAATCCTCCGGGGTGTCCGCCTGGAGGTCCAGCGGCGCATACCCGCCGAGCTCGACCGTGCAGGCCGCGCCAACCGGCACGCCTGCCACGCTGACGGCGCCTTCGCCGTCGACGATGGCGCTGCGGCGGAGCAATTCGGCGTCCCCGTCGCGGCACACCATCGTCACCGGGTGGGCGGGCAGCACCGCGCCGAGCGTCTTCCCCGTGGCCTCATAGTCCTGGCGCGCCGTCCCCGGCAGCACCACGCCGGTGCGCACGGTTGCGTCGGTGACCCGGCGGGAGAACGTGTTGATGAACTCCACCGAGTTACCAGCCCGCAAGACTGTAAACGTGTTGCCCGGTGTGCCGTCCACGGCGGTCGTGGCCGCCATGTGGATGCCCGGCTCCGGGGTCAGCGGGTTCTCCGCGACGGTGCAGCTACTGCCCACCACCAGGTCGCCCTGGGTTACGGCCACGCCATTGCGCACTGACGCCTGCAGCGACGCCCCCGGCGTCCCATCCGGCAGCACACAGCGCAGCGACGCCGGATACTCCCGACCAAGCCACGCCTCCTGCTTCGCAGGCGCGATCAGGCCCTTGGTCGCCGGGTCGAACCGCACGCGCTTGACCCCGGTGAGGGTGGCGCGCTGGTAGGCGAACTCGTCCTCCATGGCCAGCGTCGCGCGCTCCCCGACCGTAAAGGCAACTCCCGGCGCCAGCTCCGTGGACTGCTCGCCACCCGGCGCGTAATGGCCCACCGTAGTGTGAGTGATTGGGTAGTCCGCGCCCTTGCTGTTGGTACGCTGCGTGTCCACCGGGCTGCGCCGCGCAAGGGTGCACTGGGTACCTGCGGGGATTTCGGCGGCACTGAAGGTGCGCTGGGCGCCGTCGGCAAGCTGGAAGGTCTCTTGAAATGCACCGCAGCTCAACTGATAATCGACGCCCACCTTCGGGTACAGTGCCTGCTCCCCGGTGTAGCGCTGCGTGATGGTCAGCCCGTTGCCGGCAGGGGTAAACGTGTTGTTCACGGTGGCCGTATTGGTCTGGCCGGTGATGGTCAGCGCCACGTTATCCACGTCAGTGTCCCAGTTCACACCACCGGGCAGCTGAGGGCGATCCTCGGTGAAGGTACAGGTGTTGCCGTAGGGCACGCGCATGGTGGCGCCGGGGCCGTCGTCGACACGCGGATCCCCCACTTTCAGCGTGACGGGCGCACCCGGAGCGACCGTCGCGGTGCCCTCCAGCTTGATTGCCTCGACCGTGCCATTGCTCACGACGTTGCGGGAACCACACGCGAAGTTGAACGTGTAATTCGCGGGCAAGCTGCGCACCCCGTTGGCAGTCACGACCTTGGAAAGCTGTGCAGTGCCGTACTTGTAGTCGTAAGTACGGGTGATGGTGAATGCGTCCGCCTGCCCATCGCCGACCGTCAACGTCTGCGGCGCGACGGTCGTGCTCTGCAGCTCGAACGTGCGCACCGGGCCCTCGCCGGGAGCCGCGGTGGGCTCCTGCGAGCTCAACGTACACGTAGATCCGACCGGCATCTTCGGGATGACGGCGTGGCCATCAGTCAGCGTCACAGTGCCGGTGCGCTTCGTCGCGTCCGGGGCCGTGCACGCATAGTTCGCGCTGAAGCCCTGGCCCGTCACGGACGGCAACGCACCCGCCGGGCCCGCAAGCACCTGGTGCACCTGCACATCGGCGGTGCGGTAGTCGTAGGTGCTGCGGATTTCCACCGGCTCGGCGGCCGCAGGCCCGGTCGCAGGCAGGCGGAGCGCCAGCCCGTCCTGCTGCTGGGCGGCACCGGTGGCGTCCCTGCTGGTCAGGCTGATGTACTTCTGCTGCTCCGCTGTCAGCCCTTCGACGGGGCGCAACACGCAATCCTGCCCGCGTGGCACACCATCCACGGTCACCGGGGCGCCCCCGCGGACCGTGATCTGCCGCGCAGGCGCATTGGTGGCCGGGCAGCTGAGCTCAAACGTGAATTCCTGATTCTGCAGCACGGGCGTCGCCGCCGGGCCCTGCACCACATGACGCAACTGCAGCGTCGCAGTCCGCGCCGAGTACTGGTTCTCCGCCTCAACAGCCGCAGGTGCGGTATTCGGCTGCAGCGTCAACGTATGCTGCGCGCTGCCCTGGTTCGGGGTGCCGTGGGTGGCGCCATTCCACCGCAGATCCAGGTCCGCGCCCGACACCGCCGCAGGCGCGGTTTCCTTGAGGGTGCACGTCGCGCCGGCTGGCAGGCCGTCGACAAGCTGGCGAGAACCCGGCTGCACCTCGCGGGACCCGCTGAGCTTCACATCCGGGTACGCGGCCTGGAACCCCTCCGGGGCCGTGCACGCGTAGTCGATGGTGAACTTCTTGCCGGCAAGCTCCGCGTAATTGCTCGCCGTGCCGGTGACCCGCTTGTTCAGCTCCAACGATGCCGGGGCGAAGCGAGACTTCCAGTGCACGTTACAGTTGATTTCCCGGTTTTCCTTGTTCGCGAATTGCACCTCGGAGACGCCCTCCGCGCGGTTTTCCCGGAACCAAATGCCACTGCGCTCCGCATCCGCGCGGCTCAGCGGCGCACCGTTGTGCGTCAAACGCACCGGGGCCTGGTCAGTGTTGGCTCCTGGCTCGTACACGAAGGTGTCCGTGGCGCCGTCAGCGGAAATCGCGCTACACGTCCACTCCGGGGAGTAACGACGAAAGGCCAGATCCTTCCCAGCCATCGTCGACTGCAGCCCGACAGTATCCTCCGGCACACCGTCCGCGTTCAGACGACGCAGCACCGGAGTAGTGCTCGACCCACCGACTGGCTCAATCCAGTTACGCTGTTGCCCATCCTGGGTGAAAATCCTCGTCACCGGCTGCTCCGCCTGGCCGGTGAACGCCTGCTGCGCCGCCGTGTCCGCCGTGCCCAGCTCCTTGCCTTCCTGAGTGGAGATGCGGTTAAGCGCGATCGCCATCGCGAACGCCTGGTTGCCGCGCGGGTCCGGGAAGCGTGCCGTACCGCCCGAGTTCGACGCGATGCCAATCTCAAACGCCGTCGGCGAATCCAACCCAACAAGGAACGTGCCGTAGGTACCGCCGGAGTCATTATCACAGATGAAGTCACGTTTCTTGCCGCCCATGTCGGCCCACTGCCACTGATTCCTCTCGACGCCCGCCCCGAACGTCTTCCGGCACGCCTCACGACTGCCGTTCGGCGTCAGCCTAATCGGCGGATTGACCGTGCCCGTGCCGCCCGAGTTGGAGACATCCACGCTGATCATTTCGCCGCCGAGCACACTGCCCGTCGACTCGGCATCCGCAACCATCATCCGAAACGACGGCAGCGGCTGCCCGCGGTACGTGAACTTCACGTTGCGGAACGAAAGGCGCACGAAGCGGTTCTTCTCCGTCTGGAAAATGTCATTCGCGGTAGCCCCCGTCTCCGCAACGAAGAACGATTGCCCCGCAATCTGGTTCCCGAACGCAGCCCGGCTCCACGGCGGCTGCTGCCCCGCCGACAAGCTGCCCTTATTCGACCCCGTCCCCGTATCCGAGGCCTCCACCGTCACCGTGTACGTCAGCGTGTAATCCCCGAAACGCTTCGTCACATTGTGCGTCCCCGGCTTCGCAATATCCGACGCATCAATCCAACACATCTGGTTCGCCCACTTCTTGGCGTCCCCGTCCGCCTTACGAAACGAGCAGTCCCCAATATTGACGCGGCCGTTAGCGTCGGCGGCGCTCGCTGAGCTTTGACCGCCGAGGCCTCCGAGCACGGCAACCAGCGCGAGCAGCATGGACACAACTACTGCCGCTGCGGCTCGTCGCAGCCGAGGCGGTTCGCCAAATGCTGGCCAACCCGCTGTTGTCATGAAACCGCCCTTTTTGCTGTGCTCCAGCTTCTATGGATGCTTCTATTGGTGTAAAACACCGCAATCGTACCGTGCTCGAGGAGAGAACAGCAATACTTACAGAGCCTTAAGAATCCCCAGGTAAATGGGGGTGGGGGTTTGCTTTTTGGGTGGGCGCACTGTGGGGCCCTCCGCATTACCTTGCTGAGCTTTCTTCCCCTTTTCCTGAAGGACCCCATTGGGGCTTCTTCTTGGGAATAAACATACTGCCCAACAGGCTTAAGAAACCGAGAATCCCCATACCCGTTGCAAATGGAGTTCGGTCAAGCAGCTCAAGAATTACCGCCACAGCCAAAAACAAAACCGCTAGGCAGACAAACATCCACTGTCCTCTTCTCACCGCTCTCCCCTCTTCACGGATTGATTCGGCTAGAGCGTAGTTGACTGCGGCGTTGGACCTTGTCGCTTCATTCGCCGCAATGGCAGAGTCCTCTGCCATTGCGACAATTCTGTTTGCTAAACCAGCTTCGACCTCTTCGTAAGCTTGAAGTTCACTAGGATGAGGCAAAGGAGCAACTCGCATCACGCTCATGAGATCGTGCGTGACCCTGTTACTAACCTGATCTAGCACCTCGGCTTCTAAAACATCATCTTGTTCTGAGAGTCGATCGCCTGCCGCAGTGCCTGCCCCGTTTGCTTCCACGCTTTCTCCAGGTTTTCCGCTGGATCGTGGATACGTGCTTCCCGAATTATCCGACCGTCGCTGGAGCGAGCTATCACCCTGCCACGGGTCATGTTGCGCATCGTTCGAGTGCTCATTCGCCATCCCACCTCCATCTCCTGGTAAAGAACGTTTATTGTCCCATAGCCATTACACTATGACAATTATGCCATCGACATCCCTTTCTGGCAGGTAAGTACAGGCGACATCAGACTCCAACGTCCACGCACCAAATTCCTCGATTTATCCCCATCAAACCCGACGTTTCACCAGCTCACAACACTCGAGGTCCATATGGAATGTGGTCTTAGACCGGCATCCTCCCGCAGGTTTGAGGCGCCTCAACGATTAACTCTCTAACCGCCTGTCCGTCCGTTTCAGCCATTAATCCCACAGTTTCTCCGCGTAGAAGCCGCCGTCTGCAGCACTTTGCTAGCAGCGTGGCTTTGCACGACAGACGGGCTACCCATGCTAGAGTGTCCGACTAGCGTTGCACCTTCATCGAAAGCCGAGTCTCAGGCTTAAGGGTCTAAAGGGGCATTACTCCCATCTGCAATTCTGTTCACAAAATCCCGACTCCGCTCGTGATGACTATCCCACCCCAAATACCTATCCCCAAGAAGTCGGCTCCGAGGACCTATCAGGGGCTGAAGAGACATCATGCGTGTAGCCCCCAGCAAAAGCAGCAACGGAAAAGCGGGAAAGTCCCAACCCTTCCGTTGCTGCCTCCCAGATAGGCCTACTCCCTAGTCCCCGATCTGATCACGCCCACGCTTCACGATCAACGGGTCCGGCGTCCCCACCACATCATGGTCCTTGTTGGTGTATTCGAACTTGCTCAGGATGTAGCGCATCGCGTTGAGGCGGGCGCGCTTCTTGTCGTTCGACTTGATGGTGATCCACGGCGATTCGTCAGTGTCCGTGTAGCGGAACTGTTCTTCCTTGGCGTTGGTGTAGTCGTCCCACTTGTCCAGGGATGCGAGGTCCATCGGCGACAGTTTCCACTGGCGCACCGGGTCTACCTGGCGGATGGCGAAGCGGGTGCGTTGTTCTTTCTGCGTCACGGAGAACCAGAATTTGGTCAGCGAGATGCCGGAGCCAAGGATCATATTCTCGAGCATCGGCACTTCACGCAGGAATTCGGCGTGTTGGGATTCGGTGCAGAAGCCCATGACGCGTTCGACGCCGGAGCGGTTGTACCAGGAGCGGTCGAAGAACACGATTTCGCCTGCTGCCGGGAAGTGTTGGATGTAGCGCTGGAAGTACCAGGAGGTGGATTCGCGCGGGCTCGGCTTTTCCAGGGCGACGGTGCGCGCACCACGCGGGTTGAGGTGCTCGTTGAAGCGTTTGATGGTGCCGCCTTTACCCGCTGCGTCACGACCCTCAAAAATAATGATGTGGCGCTGACCAGTGTCTTTAGTCCAGTTCTGCCACTTCAGCAGCTCAATCTGGAGGGCACGCTTTTGTTCTTCGTACTCGCTCCGGCTGAGGCGTTCTTCGTAGGGGTAGTTTTCGCGCCAGGTTTCGATTGGTGTCCCGTCCGGCATGAGCAGCGCCGGGTCGTCTTCATCGGTGTCGTCGACGATCCAGCCTTCTACGGCGGCGAGGTCGATCATTGGGAGTTCGTCATCCTTGTGGTCAGCCATGTATCAAGTTTAACCCCATTGCCCCCGGATCGGCGCTGATTGTTGGTTTTTATTTATCGACGCCACCCCCGTTTTCCCACGCATTCCCAAAAGGGAAAACCCCGCCACATTTTGTGGCGGGGTTTGTATCAGGGGGCCTTAGGAAACCAGACCGATCAGCTTCACGATGGCGTCTGCGCCTTCGCCGAGCTGCTTCAGAATGGTCAGAAGTGCGCCTGCTACGTGTGCGTCAGACGAGAGGAACGCCCAGTTCTCGAGTGCCTGCATGAGTTTACTCCTTTGAGTTTAAAATCAGTGGGATGTTGAGAGTTAAGCCGTGATTATTTCGGCAGGGCAGTTGCTTTGTCGCCCAGCTTGCCGAAGTTGATAAACAGGTCCGGAATGAGGCGGAACAACTTGACGATATTGCTGGAGAAGGTGCTGAAGTCCTTCAACGCGTCGGTGATGACTGCGAGATCCATACTTACCCCTTACAGGTCTTGACATTGTGGGCGGGTGCCCGTGTGTCTACATTTCTTAAGGTTGCACACCGTGATGGTGTGTCTTAGCCGTTAATTTTGCACGTATTTTTAACTCACGTCAAGGCTTCGTGAATGATTCACCTCACATTAGGGGCACCCGGCGCGTGTACCTTACATACATGACGTGACAGCAAACGTTCAGGCGAGTTTCCCCAGCGCATCACCACAAAATATAAAATACTACTTAAGCTGCTGAAATGCGTTCATACAGGTGACCGCAAACTATTCTTCCACCGTTTCTTTGAACTTCCTGTGTAAAAGCGACATTCGAACCATTGTTGCACGGCCCCCTATTTCTGATAGTTCGCTGAGCACGGATCGTTACGGCTTTCGCTTCCACCCCACCGCCACGACGATCTCTCACCCCAGCTAAAAAGCGTTCGGCATTAGCGAACGTTCGGCAATACCGAACACCCCAAGCCATGTTGACTGGCATGCACGCTTTAGCCCAGATTTTTCGCCCGGCCGCAGATGTTAATCACTGTCGTCGATACAACCGTTCCTCGTGTTGGTTCGGTCTCGACAAACCTTTTCAATCGTGTAAAATCCGATACATAGTTTCCCCGTTCTCCTCGGAGGCGGGTTTTCTTTTTGCCTAGTTTCGCATGTGGAACTCTATCACGCTGTTATTAGTGGGTCACGTCTATGGCTCATGGCGGCAAAAGAGGATATGTTGGAGTGACGACGGGCCGGTTACCGGAGCGTTGTCGCCTGGAGGCGCCTAGGCTCCAGAGCTTTTTAAGACCTCAGAGAATCCGTTTTTAGAGCTAATGCCTAAGGATGACGTCTTTTCGTGAGATTGATGTCTCCTCACGCCTCAGTCCGAAGGCCAGCCAAAGCCCTGTCACGCAAACGTACCCCCGTTGCAACTACATAGATTTCTAAATAGTTTTTTGGGCACGGTTACTGAAGCGTCGCAGCACGGCAACACTGGAACCGTTTCGCCTGCCGAGGAACACACGCAGGTTGCCTGGTCGTATCACGGAAAACTCGTCTCCGAAGTCGTTGACGCTTGCGAGGTAGAACGATTTTCCGCGACCGAGAAACGCTTCAGGACGCAACGCTGGCGCTGGTTCGCGTCGCCAGAGACAAGGCAACCGCACGGGCCTCGACGAAGTCATCGAGCATTTAGGGTTTTCCCGGTCCGAGATAGAGGCCGAACTTCACAGCAACAAAGCATAGCTATACAGCGCAAGTCACCCCGCGCATAAGCCCGCCTCATTGACGACGCCATCTACGACCTAGAAACCTCCAGCGCGGAGATACACAAATTGGGGTCACCTGTTAAACAAAGTGGTTGAGATCCTAAGGCCTTCATCCGCGAGTCCGCGATCGACAAACACCGCGAAGAAATGACCACACCCGAAGTCTGCGACTGGGTAGCACACTTTACCGGCCGGCACCCAGCAGCAACATCGTTAAGGAACTGGATTACTGACAGACGCAACGGCTACATCCGAGCTGCCCGGAGGGTGTTATCGGCAAAAACAGCGCGACGTTTCGTGGGGTACCCGCCATCCCCGCGGTGGCTACTTCCTCACTACGTTGTTGTTCGAAAATGCTACGCGCGCTTCTTCAGAAAATACGATTTCCAAAACCTATTTTTCGAACGATCCTCAGGGTAGCGACGTGCCATGAATTCATCTGTGCGGTGACGTGAAGTTTCGGCAGCTTCCAAAAGGGCAGCAACAATTTCAGGGTCGACTGACGAAATGTGCGCTTTGTCTTTACGTCGCTGCGGATAGCGTGTCGTCATTTGAGTTTCTCCTTCCCCTCATCTTCGTCATCGTAGTGCAAAATGAGCACCGGCAGGAGCATCGCAAAAATACAAATGAATCCAACGGAATATGGGATTATCCCAAGTGAACGAAGAGTTGTGTTTGTTCCACTCCTATTTCGTTCCGGTTCGGCAAAAGCGAGACCCCCACCTGGCGTAAGGTTTCCTGGACTACTCGACTCCTTGCGCAGTTGAGCCTCAAGAGCATTGGCGTAATCTTCAGCTGCCTGTGCGATTTCCTTTTCTTCTTCGGCGATTTTGCGCGAAGTCAAAACGCTCCTAATGAGACTCGGTGACTGCAATCGCATGAGGGCGTTGTTGGTAAGAGAGTTGTCAATTGCCCATTGCAGCTGTTTGTAGTACTCGGTGCGATCATCTGACTCTTTTTTCTGCTCAATAGTCTTGAACCCAGATATCAACGCTATAGCTGCAACTATTGGGGTCAAGCTAGGAAAAACATATTTGCATACCCTTGACAAATAAAACGGCCATGATAGGTCTGAACACCAAATATAGTATCCAGCAATTACACCGATTAATAGGAGAAATCCACAAACTAGGAGCTTGACCTTAAGCCGCTGAGAAGGCAACCGCTCTTCAGTACTTTTGGACAAAAATTTCCTATGTTGATTGAGATCGCCCATGTGCCACCCCCAGTATTAGCACTAGCACTATTACTTATTACTCCAAATAAGCAACACGTCAGGCGTAGTCGACGTGTGTTCCCCTTTGTACATTTTCCGTTTTGCGAGCACCCAGACACCACTACTTGCAGCTGGCCGAGGCAAAGCATTCGGTTCGTCCAAGACGTGGGAGTCGGCTCCCAAAACAGCGTAGTTGGTATCTGCAGTTTTTGGCTCTAGTTGTGCACAACCCGCCCGAGTGAGGGGAACACCACGTTACTAAATGCGTAGTCCTAACAGCTGGTCGGCGAAAACCTGCCTCAGCCCCCATCACGCCATGTACCGCTCAATCCCCTTCACCGACAGCAGAAGATGCAGCGGCTGCCCCGGCATCTCCTGAAAACCAGCGTGCTGCATGTAGAACTGCTTCGCCCGCTCGTCCAGCGCGTGCACAACTACCGCCGCGGCACCGACTTCAACGGCAACGGTAAAACAGCGCTCCAGCGCATCGCGCAGCAGCGCCTTGCCAACGCCTTTCCCCTGAGCATTCTGGTCAACCGCAAGCCGTGCAAGGATGATCACCGGAATAGGATCCGGCCGCCCCTTCGCAAAACGCTCCGGCGCCACCTTAGCGACGATACCCCCGGTACACACCGCATAGTAGCCAACGACCCGCTCATTCCACGTTGATACATACACCGCACAGTTGTTGGCACGCTGGTTTTGCATCGCGTAGCGGTGAAACCACGTATCAAGCGACGCCTCCCCGCACCGAAACTCAGCCCGATTATCCGACTTCTCCAACCGACGTGGCGGGTGAAGAATCCCATCAGCTTCCAAAGCTGAACTCCTTGCCAAAAGGAGTTTCCTCCGCAAAAAGCGTACCTAGCCGTGAAAAGTCGGCAGGCTGAGCAAGCAACTCCTCCACACGAGAAAAATCGTCCATCCCCAACACGAAGAGCCGCTGATCAGCAAGCACTCTGGCAGCGCGCTCAACAGCGCTCTCCAGTACAAACTGCGACACCGAGGAATTCGTCACCTCAGCCGCACGCCGCAGACACTCCTCCTGTACTGACGATGTACGCAGATTCAGCCGTCTATCTTTCACAGCCATTTCAACCTCCCAAAATATTTGTACTCACAATGTACACACCTCAGAGATCGTGGGCAAGGATTCAGAACTTGGGAGTACCCATCGCCGCGGGTGCAGGTCCGGCTAATTGACGACGCCACCAACGCTCCTGCGCTGTGAAACTAGTGGAAGCCTGTTCAGACTCCCCCGATGTCCCCCTTAAAAACAAGCACCCCCGAGGGACCTAGACGCAACTAAAAGCAATCCTTTTTAGAGCCGGTAGCCTCGAGACTAACGCTTTTCTACGAGACTAGATAGAAAGGCTCCACCCGTCGTTTTGCCCTTGTCCGCTCAACGAGCTGCCACAAGCCCAAAGTCAAATCCGATTCACGCGTGACCAAATCTGCTTTCTAGTCAGACGGTTCACTTTCAAACCTGGAGCGAAGACATCACGCTGCAGCGTCACTTGTCGGCAATTGGTCGATTGCGCTCCAAAGGCCCGAAGGGGCTTGGCCCCGATCACTGTTGATCAGCACCAAGCCCCTCCAGCTTGTCCGTAAAGACACGTCGTCAGATCGCGCCCTCGGCTAAGCTGCGACCCGTCGTCGTCCTACCAACGCACCAGCGGCGATGAGCACCCCGCCGAGCAGAATTGGTAGCTGAACACCCATGCCACCAGTCTTTGGCAGGTTGCCCTGTCGGACATTGGCGAGCGTCAAAACCATGTTAGTTTTGTTCTTGTCAACCGAGGCGCTGACGATAGGTAGTGTGGGTTGCCCACGAAGCCAGGCACCGTCGGATCCTTGGAACTCAGGAACAAGCCCTTGCTGTGTTGATACGAAACGCAGCGTCACCGGTTGGGTAAGGAGCGAATACTGCGCACCATTGGCTGCCTTGGGTGCCTTGGTTTCTGTCAGCACATAGGTGCGCCCTGGCTCCAGCACCTTTTCGGTTACGTACGTACCAGCGGATTCCTTCTTTTCTGTCAACGGAACCGACTGAGGTATCCCGTCCTGCTCTACCCAGGAGAGTGTGAAGCCAGCGCCTGTCAGGCTCACGGCGTTGTCTGAGGCATCGACCTTGGTCAGCGTGAGGCCGTACTTATTCGATTGCGTATTGTCCACGGTGCAGTGAACCTTCGCGTAAGGCGCTGCCACAATGTCGAACCCAGTCTCGCCATTATTGACAACCTCGGCGCCGTATTTCTTGCCATCAACCTCCTGGGTACAAACAGCGTTTTTCATATCGCGTTGGTAGATCCGGTATCCGCTTTTCTGGTCGAGGGACTCAGTAACCGTTAGGCCCGTCTGCCCCATGGCACCCGTCTCAGCGTTGGTCGGCGCGAGACGCCACTTCACAGTGCCCTTCTTTACGGACAGTTCAAGGTCGGCATTGTTAAACTTCGTGCCTTCTTTAACGGTGACCTTGGTATCCGTTTTCTTCAATGCGCCGTCACCGGCGTCGAGCACTGGCTGGTCCGAATTGGCTACAAATGTCCACCCGGGGGCACCATCGCCACCTTCCACGACCTTGCCCGCCGAATCAACGAGGCGCTTCTTCACAATCAATTCACCCTCGCACAGTTCCTTAATCTTCTTAGCGCGGTCCCCAAGTTGCTGGCTCAGAGCGTAATAGTTCTCGATCCTTGCCGGAGCATCGTCACTGGATATATCCTTAGCCAACTGATCAACTGTGCGAATGCCATAGGTCCACTTTTCCTGGTCCTTTGTAATTTCTGACGTGCCACCTCGGGCATTCACCGAGTGCACTTCGATGAGCTCAATGTTTTTATAAATCGCTCGCTCAAAGTTGACCATGATGTTTTCGCGCTTCGTGTTGTAGAGAGGTGTTCGATTATTGGCCGCAGATCGCGAGGTACGCTTCCAAACAATCTTGTTCTCAAGCCCCTGGGTCGTCTCTCCAACGTTCCACGGCAAAACATCCTTGAGCACATAGTCTTGGTTGAAGACGTAGTTCGGCCCCTCGATTCCATTCGGCTTCCTGTCTGCACCGAGGGTCAATGTCACCATGATCGGCACGATGCGAGTTCCCTCAAGTTTCAACTGGTTGGCAGATTCAACGGCGCGTTTCACAGACGTTGCCTGCAGGAATGCACCGGTGTTTTCCATATTTGGGTTTTGCCAACCACTGTTATCCCAGGTAGGGACACCATCGGTGATGAAGTACACCAGGTCGTAGTGTTTGCCGTGCAGCTGAGCCAAACCATCTTCCCAGTTGGTTGCGTCACCGGGCGTGTTGTTGATGGTCCACTCGTTGATGGCTGCTTTCGCAGATTCCACTCCGCGGTCTGTCATCATCGAAACCGCATCACCTGTCGTTCCGGCACGTGTTCCGCGAGTACGTGCGAAGTTGTAGATTCCTACACGCGTAGACGTTCCTGCCAGCGCATCAACCATAGCGGTCGCTGCCTTGCGACTTTGTGCAAAGCCGATCTCGCCATTGTTCTTGTTGGGGTCCAAATCTGCGTATTTCAGCGATCGAGAAAGGTCCGCGACGATAGCGATTTTAAGGCCACATTTCTTCGGTACCTCCGGGTTCGGCACCCGCTGGGGCAACCAGTCACCAGAGTCTGGCAGCGTCTCGCGCTCCGGGTTGTTCTCTTTCGGCTTTACCGTGCCCTCAATGGTCGTGACCGCGTTGATTTCGGAGGGTTGGTCGCTGAAGGAAGCGGTGCTCGTAATTTGAGCGCCTTTTGGGATGAACACTCCCTCTTCGACTCGTTTACCGTCCTTGACGGGGTAAATCTCCATCTTTACAAAGCCAGAGTTGCTCTCAATTACTTTCCGCTCGAAGGTAACGCCTTCCTCCAGCAAGTCGATGTGAAAGCTGTAGTACTCCTTCGCGAGGAAACTGTTTGGTGCTTTCACCTCAATGACGGCACGCTTGAACGTTGAATCGGCCTCAACAATAGAGGTTGTTCGGTACGGGCTGTTGCCGGTAGTTTCCGACTTACTCAGGGGAATGGCGTTCTCTTTATCCTCAGGCTTCATCACGAAGGAAACCTTTTCAGGAGCATCGATCGGTTGTCCCCACGCTTGCACTGCGTATTCTCCATTCGGCGGCCCAACCAGGGACATGGTAATGACATCTCCGGGTTTGACCTCCAGATCTTTCACCTCTGGAACAAGTCGGAACTCCGTGTCGTAAGACTTCCCGAGAGCATTTTTATTCCAAAACCGCTGATTGAGCTTGTCGGGATTATCGCCAACTCCAACTGTGGTGAATCCATACTGCAACTGTGCAATACTTACCCCATCGCGCTGGATACGGATTGACACAGGGCCTTCGATGTTTTTAGTGTTCGAGTCGTTGCGCGTTTTCTTCACTGCAAAACGGGTCATACGGTAGATCTTTTCCGTGCCCCCGATCTTGAACGTCAGCTGCGGATTGTTGTTGACCCACTCCGTATTCAGGCCACTCACGTTTAGCTCTGCGTCTGGATAGCCGGGGATTGTCGCCGCACGGTTCTGCCCCACCGACGCATCCGCAACGCCCGCCGCCGGACGCCCCTTCCCATAACCAGAATTGGCGAGCTGCGCCTCGGACGGCACCGCGTCACTCTCGGCGATCGCGTACTCACCGGCATCGGTAGCGCGGACCTCGATCTCGACGACCTGTGGCGGGATGGTGTGCAGGGCGTTCAGGTTGAACGCCACGAACGAGCCGTCCTTAGCGTTGACGAAGCCGTAGTCGTAAGGCTCGAGTTTGCGGCCGTCAGCGGTCACGGACAGGACTGCCTTGATCTCACCCTTGCCCTCACGCTTGAGTGCGAAGATGTTTTCCTTCGACGCCTTGCCGCCGAACTCCCATGCCTCGCCTGCGGGGTCGTTGATCGTGATGCGATCGACGTCGCCCTTGCGCTCGACGGTCACGGGGTTCGCGGTAGCCGGGGCCTCTGCTGGTTTCGAAGCAGATGCAGAGGCCGAATTAGAGGCCGACGCTGCGGCAGGCGCCGAAGGCGTGGCGGATGAAGACGGTGTGCCGTCGTCCATCCACGAGTAGGTGGGCAGGCCGGCGTCGTCGGTGGTGATGTCGGAGACCGCCGTGGTCTCCTCCGCCTGCACAGACGGGTACGCGCCCAGGCCGGCGGCCAACGCTACCGAGGCTACTACGGCCGCAAGTCCACGGGCACGGTGCCGAGCAGGAGATCCTGCAGGTTTGATAAAGTTTCGCATCTTTCTTTCCCTACTTCCGCTTTACCGTGTCTCGTTCTTGCTTCGCCGCGCCAGGAACAACCCCAGCACAATTAACAGTCCGCCAAGTCCTGCGGCCCACAGCACGTTCGCACCTGTGGACGCCAGCGACCCGCGCTCTTTCTCGGGGACGGCGCGGGGGTGGGTCACCGTCGTGACCACTCCGTTCGGCTTCGTTGTGACGATTGTCGACGGCACCGTGGTCGTCACCGTAGTGGGGGTACCACCAGGTGGGGTCGTGGTGTACGTGGTCGAGATGGTGGTGCTCACTCGAGGAGGCGTCGACGTCGTCGTCTTCGTCGTGGTCACCGTGGTGCCGGGTTTTGTTGGCGTGGTTGATGGTGGCTCCGAGGGCTCCCACGGTGGTGGGGTGCCGTAGCTCTTGTCCCACTTCATCACGAGGACGTTCTCGTACTCGTAGCGGATGCCGCGCTCGTCAGGAAGTGGGAGGATGAGCAGTTTCGGGCTGCTCAGGTGGTACTCGTACTTCGTGTCCGGGGCGGACTCCTCCACCAGGTACAGGCCCGGAGTGAGGTTGTCGAAGAGAACTTCGCCGCGCTGGTTCGTCGCCTTCGTTTCGATGACGTCGAGGCCGCGCGTGCGGGCGTCGTCAAGCGTGGTTTTCTTTGCCACATTGCTGCCCTGCTGCGTCGTGATGTCGATGCCCCGCACCTTCGACAGGGTGAACTTCGCCCCGGCGATGGCTGGAGGCTTCTGGCCGGCCGGGACCTGGTCGTACGGGTTGGTGCCCTGCTTCTTCAGCAGCAACTGGATCGGCTTACTCTTGTCGATGCTCGCCGGGTTCAGGTTGGCGTCATTACCGCTGATTGGGCGCACGTCGGCCACCGCAGGCGTCAACGCACCCGCGACGAGCATCGTGGCTGCACCACACGCTGCCAATAGTTGGGACAAGCGCATTAGGACAGAACCTCCTCGTTCACAGCGCCGGAACGGTCGCTCTTCTTCTTTTCGCGGTACACCCACCAGATCAGCGCCAGCAGGATCAGCAGGGACACCCCGCCGAGTGCCCACATCCACCACTGCAGGGTGGAGGTGGAGTCGTCGAGGATGCTGGCCTCGTCGGGGTCCATGGGTACTCGCTCCGCGTGGACGAGCAACCGGTGCGTATTGATGCCGTACGGCGTACAGGTGATCAGCGTCAGCAGGTCGCGCTCCGGGTCGGCGCGCAGACTGTCGGTCTCATCCGGCAGCACAACCTCGATGTCGTACACCTTGTACTTCATGCGCTCGCCAAACGTGGATACATAGATGGCGTCGCCGACTTTGATGTCGGAAAGGTTGTCGAACAGGGTCGACGTCGTTAAGCCTGTGTGACCTGTGATGACCGAGTGGAACCCCTTACCACCTGTGGGAAGCGCCGACCCGTACAGGTGACCAAGGCCCTTCTGCAGAGTGTCCTCCGCCGTGCCGTGGAAAACGGGCAGGCGCAGGTCAATCGCCGGAATCGCGATCTGCGACATCGCCGACACACCCTCCAGCTGACGCTCGTACTCCTTGTAATCAGCGTTGTCCTCGCTGATGCGGGCAAGCCACGGGTCGAGAATCGGCCCGTCGGTGTGCGCCTCGTTGTACGCCTTCGCGGCTTCGAATGCCGTATTTACTTCTTCGACTGGCGTTTGTTGCAGCTCTTCCTCATAAAGCTTCGCTACCTGCTCCTGCACCCGGTTGTTCCACTGCGTCGCAATGACCGGATACATGAGCACCGCAATGCCCACCAGCACCAGGATGACGGGCAGCGCCATACGCTTGAAGAACGATTGCTGCGCCGGCTCCCGCCGATGCTTCGCCTTCACCTCTGTTGCCACCGCGTCTTCCTTTCATTTGGCACGCCTTATCGACGTCCCCTTCTTCCAAAACTGGAGCGGGAGTTTTAGGCCGTCCCGCCGACCGGCCATCCCCTGCGGAGTTTCCCGCAGGGGCTCCTACATCACGTACTAATTACGCGGTGCGGGAGTTACGACGTGCCGTGTAGACACCGCCGCCGATGATCGCGAGACCCGCCAGGGCCACGATCAAAATACCCATGCCACCGGTGGATGGGAGGGTGTTCGGGGACTTCTGGTTCTTGACTTCAACCGCAGCTTCGATGGTCTTCACCGGCGCCTTGGTATCCGGGTTTACGTCACCGCGCTTCAGCTCAAACGGAATAAGAGCGTCGTTCGCGATGTAACCAGCAGGAGCCTTCGTCTCCTTCAAGCAGAAGTCAGTCTTAGGATCTGCTTCGCTGTTGTTCTCGAAGTCCTCGACGTGGATGCCGGAAATCGTCACCGTACCGTCATCACCAGTCTTGAAGACGTTGGTTACCTTGTTGGCGGTGCTGGACATTGCGTTACGGTTGCCGCCCTCGAGCTCGACAAGCTTTCCGCCTTCAGCCTTGCAACCAACAAGCGCGAATTCCGCACCCGGCAGCGGCTTCTTCTCCTCGTTGGTCTTCGTGACCTTCAGATTGCCCCAGTAGCTGTGCACCTTATTCGTTGGCTGCTCAGTGTCGTGCTCCGAGCTGCCGTTGTTGTAAATCAAGGTGCCTTCGTTCGGAATGTGCTGGACAGCTTCCTTGGTCTTGGTCTTGATGGTCGTCTTTACTGGGACTCCTGCTTGCAGCTTCTTCAAACCGGCGGGAGTGAACTTCACTTCCACTGTCTGGCCAACGATGCTGACCTCGTAGTCGTTTTTGACCGTGTAACCTTCGACAGTCACGTTCTCTTCCGTTGGAACTTCCAACTTATCATTGAGTACATCTCGCACGATGTACTTCGTCAGCGTGCCAGTAGGCACACCCGTGGTCAGGGTGTAGGTGTATTCATCACCAACGTTGGCCCACTCATCCTTGACTTCCTTCGTCACCGTGTTTTCGGTGTTCTTCGGGTAAGCATGAACGTCGTAGATCCAGTCGGTGCCATCCTGGTTCGTCATCGGCACGTAAACCAAGAACGGTGCACCAGGGACGACACCAGCAGGTGCCTTGGTCTCGACGACGCGGTACAGACCACGCTTGAGATTCTTGAAGGTCACATCGCCACCGTTAGCGGTCGTACCAGTTGCTACGTCGGCCGTTTCCGGCGTGATCTTCAGAATATCTGCAGTCTTGTTGTCCTTGTAGGTCTTTGCAGCTTCCTGCCAGTCCTGGTCCGTATTCAGGGACTTGATCAAATCAAGCTTGTACTCAACTCCATCAAGCCCGGATCCAGGAACACCCTGCATCTCTTGGCCGTTTGCCTGCGCTCCTGGCTGCTGAGTGCTGGAAAGCTTCTTCTTGTGCAGTGTCAGCGACAGCGCCTTGTTGCTGTCGATACCGGCACCAGTTACGTTCGATGTGTGCGCCGCCTGTGCTGCGTCCTGCGCCATCGCGTCCTGCGCCGCGATACCAGCGGAGCCGGCGAAGGTCAGGCCTGCTGCGATTGCGATCGCGGCGGTTTTCTTGAGGGCAATTGCCATTTGGTTTCCTTCCAAAAGAGGTTGCTCAGGGCCCTCAGCGCACTTCAAGAAGTTTAGGTTTCTTGCGCACACGTCAGTGGCCCGACTTTGGGAACACATTGAATCTAATCACCCCCCCCCCGCTTTGTCCAGGCGGATTTGAACGAATCTCAAGGTTTCTCAGTCGACATATTCCCCTATTTTCGCTGAGCAAATCGGTTTTATTCGTTGACCATTGCTTATGTAACCAACTGCCCATATATTGCTAGACATTCATGCCTAGCTTCTCCGCTAAAACTCTAAGAATTTCCTCATACTTCGCAGGCTGCTGCGGGCGCGGTTTCAGGCATGCTCCCTCCGGGGCCTTTTGCTGCCACAATCATTCCGGTCGACCTCTTCCGGTCGACCAACGCTGGTCAGCGCGAAACCGACGCGAAGCCACACGCAAATCTGTTCACAAAATCTCTAGCAAGGTTTTGTGAACACATCCCACCCCGAAACCCGAACAACCCCGAACACAAAAATCCCGGGCCGCCCCACCGCGAAAGCGGGGCACCCGGGAGAAAGCCAGTCAGAAACTAGCGGTTTACATCATGCCTGCCATGGCGTCTGGGTCCATGCCACCGGCTGCACCGGCTGGCTCAGGCTTGTCGGCAACGACGGCCTCAGTGGTCAGGAACAGGGCCGCGATGGAGGCAGCGTTCTGCAGTGCGGAGCGCGTCACCTTTGCCGGGTCGTTAATGCCGGCTTCCATCATGTCCACGTACTCGCCGTTGGAGGCGTTCAGGCCTTGGCCGTCAGGCAGGTTGGCTACCTTGTCGGCGACGACGCCCGGCTCCAGGCCAGCGTTCAGAGCGATCTGCTTCAGTGGTGCGGACAGCGCCTCGCGGACGATCTTCACACCGGTGGCTTCGTCGCCTTCGAACCCGAGGTCGTCGACAAGCTCGCGGGCGGCCTGCAGGAGGGCGACGCCACCGCCGGCGACGATGCCTTCCTCGACGGCTGCCTTCGCGTTGCGGACGGCGTCCTCGATGCGCAGCTTCTGCTCCTTGAGCTCAACCTCGGTGGCTGCGCCAACCTTGATCACTGCGACGCCACCGGCCAGCTTGGCCAGGCGCTCTTGCAGCTTCTCGCGGTCGTAGTCGGAGTCGGAGTGCTCGATTTCGGCGCGGATCTGCTTGACGCGGCCGTCGATCTGCGCCTGGTCGCCGGCGCCCTGGACGATGGTGGTCTCATCCTTGGTCACGACGACCTTGCGTGCCTGGCCGAGCAGTTCAGGGGTGGCGGTCTCCAGGGAGAGGCCGACCTCTTCGGAGATGACCTGGCCGCCGGTGAGGATGGCGAGGTCCTGCAGCATGGCCTTGCGGCGGTCGCCGAAGCCTGGTGCCTTGACGGCGACGGACTTGAAGGTGCCGCGGATCTTGTTCACGACGAGGGTGGAGAGGGCTTCGCCCTCGACGTCCTCGGCGATGATCAGCAGTGGCTTGCCGGACTGCATGACCTGCTCCAGCAGCGGAACGAGGTCCTTGACGTTGGAGATCTTGGAGGAGACCAGCAGGATGTATGGGTCTTCCAGGACGGCTTCGCCGCGCTCCATGTCGGTGGCGAAGTATGCGGAGATGAAGCCCTTGTCGAAGCGCATGCCTTCGGTGACTTCGAGGTCAACGCCGAAGGTGTTGGACTCCTCAACGGTAATGACGGATTCCTTGTTCACCGCACCGTTGCCGACGGCGTACATCGCCTCAGCGATCTTCTTGCCGATCTCCGGGTCGGAGGCCGAAATGCCTGCCGTGGAGGCGATCTGCTCCTGGGTCTCTACTTCCTTCGCGTTGTCCAGCAGGTACTTGGAGACCTTCTCGGTCGCTGCCTGGATGCCGCGCTTAATGCCCATCGGGTTGGAGCCAGCTGCGACGTTGCGCAGGCCCTCGCGGACCAGCGCCTGTGCCAGGACTGTTGCGGTCGTGGTGCCGTCGCCGGCGACGTCGTCAGTCTTCTTGGCTACTTCCTTGACCAGCTCGGCGCCGATCTTCTCGTATGGGTCCTCGAGGTCAATCTCGCGGGCGATGGTGACGCCGTCGTTGGTAATGGTTGGTGCGCCCCAGGACTTCTCCAGGACGACGTTGCGTCCCTTAGGCCCAAGGGTGACCTTGACGGCGTCGGCTAGTGTGTTCAGGCCGTTTTCTAGGCTGCGGCGTGCTTCCTCGTCGAATGCGATCATCTTAGCCATGTAAGTTTTCTCCTTGTATTCGTCGTAAAATGCAGGCGCCCGCGACGGCACGGTCAGCGCGCGGCCAACCTCACCCGCGTTAGCACTCAATTGCCTCGAGTGCTAAGACACAGTTTTAGCACTCTCGCCCGCCGAGTGCAAGGAACCATCTTCGGCCACCTTGCTGACCTTGGAGCGCGTCTTCGAGTACACGAACCACACCAACACAACGAACAGGGCCGTACTGAACCACGGCGTCCAGGACTGCTCCGTGAACACCTCCAGCGGGCTCTCCCCCGCCGCGCCCGCAATGAGCGCCGCGTTGAGCACGCCGAACAGGGACTCGCCAACGATCATGCCCGTGGCCACCAGCGTGCCCATCCGGCGAGCGAAGTCCGGGTGGCGCTGCACCTGCGCCCAACGGTTATAGATGTATCCGACCAGCCCGCCGATCGGCACGATCACCGTGACCGACACCGGCAGGTACATGCCCATGCCCACAGCCAGCGGCGGCAAGCTGTACTTGCCCGTGGTGCGGGTGAGGGTCTCGTCGATAATGATGAGCACAACGCCGATGCCCGCACCCAGCAGAATCAAGCCCCAATCCAGCGAGCTGTTGAAAATGCCGTTCGCCACCGATGACATCAGCGCCGCCTGCGGTGCCGCGAGCGCGTCCGGGCCTGCGCCCTCCATGCCCTGGAAGCCGAAGCCGGTGAGCATCACCTGCAGGATCGGCGGGATGACCACCGAGCCGAACAGCACACCAATAATCAGCGCCACCTGCTGCTTCCACGGCGTCGCCCCCACGAGCTGGCCCGTCTTGAGGTCCTGCAGGTTATCGTTCGAAATCGTGGCGATGCCAAACACAATCGCTGCCGTAAACAGCGTGTACGCCACCAGCGAGCTCGCATTCGCGTCCGTGCCCGCCATGAACGCGCCAATCAGCAGTGCGCACGAGAGGACCGCGATGATGCCAATCGAGGAAATCGGGGAGTTCGACGCCCCAATCAACCCCGCCATATACCCGCACACCGACGCCACAATCAGGCCAATAACCAGGATGAACAGTACCGAAATCATGGTGAGCGACAGCGCGTGCTCATGAATGTCGGTGCCGCGCACGAAGTTCCACAGCAGCAGGCCAATCGGCAACATCGACGCCACAATCACACCCGCCACGATCGGGAACGGGATGTCACGCTCCGTCACGTCGACGGCCACGCCCTCGTGCCTCTTTTTCGACGCCGCCAACGACGAAGCAATACCCGTCGCAATCGGCTTCGCGATCTTGATCAGCGTCCACAGCGCCGCCACCGCCATCGTGCCCACGCCGATAAAGCGGATCTCGTCCGCGAACGTCGTGGAGACAACCTCGGCAAGCTCCAGGCCGTCGCCCATATGGGCCGCCGACTTCATCGGCAGCAGGACTGCAAAGGAAATCACGACGCCGACCAGCATCGCAATACCCACCGGCAAGCCCACCAAGTGGCCCACGCCCAGCAGCGCCAAGGACAAGGAGCCACCCATCATCGTGCCGCCCCCACCAACACGGAAGAACCCGGCAACCTCGCTGGCCGCCGCCTTCATGGCCGTCAATAAGGAATAGAACGCCGACGCAACCGCACCAAGAATAATGACGCGCAGGCCCTCAGAGTTCTCCGCGTGGTCGCGTTCCGAACCGCCATTGTCACCGTCGCCAACGCGCAGCACCTCCGCCGCCGCGACACCCTCCGGGTACGGCAAATCAGAACCAGTCACCAGCGCGCGACGCAACGGAATCGAATACATCACGCCCAACGTGCCACCCAGGGCACAGACCAGGGCGGTCGTCCAGAAGGGGAAACCCTGCCAGTAGCCGACCATCACCAAGCCCGGAAGGACGAAAATAATCGCCGAAAGCGTACCCGCCGCCGACGCAATCGTCTGCACAATGTTGTTCTCACGCACATTGTGCCCAGCAAACTTCCGCAGCACCGCCATGGAAATCACCGCCGCCGGAATGGACGTGGCAAAAGTCAACCCGACTTTCAACCCCAAATACACATTCGCGGCAGTAAACACCAAGGTGATCAAGCCACCAATGATGATCCCGCGCAGCGTCAACTCACGCATCGTCGAGGCCATTGCAAGACCTTTCAATATATAGGCATAAAAACGAACGGAAAGGATTGTACTCCTCCGGTTGGTGGTACTTTCGACCACATGACACAAACAGCTTTTACCCCAAACCGCGACCGAATTTTCGACGACCTCTCCGCCCTCGTAGGCTTCAACTCCCCACACTCCACGCCTGAGCTCGCCGACCAACACGAAGCCGCCTGCGCCTGGACAGTTTCCGCGCTCGAGGCCCTCGGACTGGACGTGACCCGCCACGCGACCGTCGATAATGCCGACACCATCATCGCCACCAAAGCCCCAGTCGGCGACGCCCCCACCGTCCTCCTCTACTCCCACTACGACGTCGTGCCTGCCAACAACCCCGACGCCTGGATCAGCGACCCCTTCACCCTTACCGAGCGCGACGGCCGCTGGTACGGGCGCGGCGCCGCCGACTGCAAAGGCAACCTCGCCATGCACCTCGAAGCACTGCGCCTCATCCAGGCCAACGGCGGCACCGACCTCGGCATCAAAGTCGTCGTCGAAGGCTCCGAGGAGCTCGGCGGCGACGACGGCCTCGGCAAACTTATCGACGCCCACCCCGACCTCTTCCGCGCCGACGCCATCATGATCGCCGACTCGGGCAACGCCGCCGTCGGCGTCCCAACGCTCACCACCTCCCTGCGCGGCGGCGCCCAGATCAACGTGACCGTCGAGACGCTGCAGGGCGCCATCCACTCCGGCTCCTTCGGCGGCGCAGCCCCCGACGCCGCCCACGCCTTGGTCCGCATCACCGACTCCCTCTTCGACGACACCGGCCGCACCACCATCGACGGCGTCGACTGCACCGCCACCTGGAACGGCCAGCCCTACCCCGCCGACACCTTCGCCACCGACGCCGGCGTCCTCGACGGCGTGACCCTCAACGGCACCCCCGACGACAACCCCGCCGACATGGTCTGGGCCCGCCCCGCCATCACCATGATCGGGTTCACCTCCACCCCCGTCGCCGACGCCGTCAACGCCGTCAACCACCGCGCAGAAGCCCAATACAACCTCCGCGTCCCCGCAGGCACCGACGCCGCCGCCATCGCCAACGCCGTCAAAGACCACATCCACGCCCACACCCCCAACGGCGCCCACGTCACCGTCGAAATCTCCGGCGTCAACGAACCATTCGCCACCGACCCCAACCACCCCGCCATCGCCCTGTTCGGCGACTGCCTCCAAACCGCCTACGACGACGCCGACCTCGCCCTCATCGGCTCCGGCGGCTCCATCCCACTCACCATCACGCTGCAGAACCACTTCCCCGACGCCGCCATCGCCCTCTACGGCGTCGAAGAACCACAATGCGGCATCCACGGCGTCGACGAATCCGTCGACCCCACCGAAATCGAACGCATCGCGGTGGCCGAAGCACTCTTCCTGCAGCAGTACGGGAAGTAGCCGGGGTTCGGCCGGGTTTCGGCCGGGTTTCGGCTGGTTTTAGCTGTCTGGGGCGCTGCCGAAACCCAAATGGGAGTAAAAGGAATGTAGTAATCCCCGTTTCGGGGAGCGCGGACATTTTGTTGGAGTGTTGAGGGCTGGAAGGTATTCCGATGCCCGCAAAGTTCCCCGACACCGTCCGCGAGTCCGCGGTCGACAAGTACTTCGAAGGCATGACCACCCCCGAGGTCT
>NZ_JAEUWV010000007.1:0-81352 GCF_024102595.1 Corynebacterium lipophilum | reverse complement strand
CCGACACACAGCATAAAAGGTCACGAAACTGTGCACAATGTCATGACATTAGGTGTAAACAATGTCATGACCTTAAGCGTGCACACTGTCATGACTTTAAGCGTGCAAAAGGTAGTGACACATAACATTCCGGATCTGTGGTACTGCCGGTTTCCGGTTAGTTGGTACCGCAGCCGGGGGTTGACCGGCGAGAGCCCAGAAGCGAAGTCGGGTTTCGCCGGTCAGTGAAGGCTAGCTGTCTACGGTTATCTGAGCGTGCGCGAGGTGTCGGCGCATGTCGTAGTCACCGAGTTCGATGCGCTGTCCGGCGTTGAGTCTGCTGACCAGTGAGTCCGCGCTGATAGGGTCAGGCCCAGTTTTTCGAAATCCGGCTGGTCATAGCACTTGCGGCGGGCCCCGCGATGGTCGCTGACGTGCTCGTCGAAAATGATGGGTCCAGCTGAGTAAACGACTCCTTGGTGATGCCGTGGTCAGCGATGAGTGTCTTGGTTTTGGCGATATCGCGTCTAGAGCAGTCAAGCGCTACTGCAATAGCGGAGTAGGTTGCCCCCTCTAGACACAGTGTCATGATGTCTTTGAAGTTGGCCATGAAAGGTGATGACGCGCCGGCACGGGTTGTGCCAACGCCACCTATACAATGATCGAAAATGAATGACGGTACCACCTACCTGGAAACCCGGTACCAACTACGCGCAACTACGCGGATTACCGGTACCAACTACGCCGAAACGGCACGCATTGGGATGTGGTGTTTGGTGCAACAATCGAATCCCGGCGGCCTGAT
This sequence comes from Corynebacterium lipophilum, assembly GCF_024102595.1. Taxonomy (NCBI): domain Bacteria; kingdom Bacillati; phylum Actinomycetota; class Actinomycetes; order Mycobacteriales; family Corynebacteriaceae; genus Corynebacterium; species Corynebacterium lipophilum. The sequence goes on along the minus strand of NZ_JAEUWV010000007.1, from coordinate 80,568 downwards.
ACGAAAAGTCGCATCCGACCGCCGGGCCGTCTAAATATTCCAATTTCCCGGGGCCGCCTTCGCGTAGTCAACCCCGATCGTCTTGAAGTGCTCGTGGGCGGCATCAATCTTCGCCTGCTCAGTTGTGCGCAGGAGATGCTCGAGCACCGTGCTCTTTGTTTCGCGGATCATGTACAACTTGTCTTCGCCGTCTACCTGTTTCACGATTGCCCAGTCGGGGTTGTATGGCCCGACCGGGGTATCAATCTTGAACTTCGGCGGTAGCTTTAGGAACAGTTTGATGTCTTCGCGGTCGTCGAGGAGTTCGGCGAACCGGCGCTCGGCTTCGGAGTCGTAGACGACGAAGTCGTAGTCGGTTTTCTCGCGGTTCTTGACCTTGTACAGGTTGTCCAGGAAGTATTGCTTTTCTTCGATGCCGTCTTGCTGAAGTTCGGTGAGCGAGTACACGCTGCCGCCGATCTTTTCGTATTGGACGCCTTCGGTGACGATTGAGGCGAGTTCGGCTTCGATGATGCCTTTGACCATCTTGATGTAGTCGTTCGGGTTGGAGATGAACTCGTCGAGGCGGTCACTCTGGATGAGGATGTCGATGATCGTTCTGCGGGTGAGTGACGTTGCTTCTTGGAGCTCAGAGACGATATCCGGCAGCTTGTACCCGCCTCGCAGCTCCGCTGTACGGCTGCTTGTTTCTGAGCCTTTGGTGCCGCCGCGAGCAACAGTCAACCGGGCCTTCTTCACTTCGATTCGAAGGGGTGCAATCTCTTCAGCCTTCTTGATCTTCTGTACGGCGTTCTTGATCAGTACATCGCGATCAACTGAGACGCTATAGGTCGTGCGTTGGCTGATCTTCTCCCAGAATTCTTCGAATTCGCGCGACTGAAAGTACAGCTGCTTGTTCAGTTTGCGCGTCGTTCGAGCACGCTTCGGTTTTACGTAATGCTCAATATTCGCGCGGCGCAGTACCTCGATGACCGCCTCTTCCACGGGGCTGTACTCTGCTGCCAGGCCTAGGGAGAAGTCATCGGCATCCGGGGTGAAGGATGCGGTGACGTAGCCGTCTTTGTTCAGGAAGCCACGCTGTTTCAGGTGGTCCCAGATCTCGGCGGATGTAGTGAACCCTAAGTTTTCTTGCTCTTCCGCGTCGGGTTTCGGCAGCTTGGCAAAGTCGCCTTTGCGAATGTACCCAATCGCCACACCGGCCTTCTTGTATTCCTTTTGGAGGTTGGTGGCGAACTCTTGGTAGGACTCATTAGCGACGACGGTGAGCTGGGCAACGGAACGGTCCGCTACGCGCTCGCCGTGCTGGTTCACAGGAAGTCGCAACCCACGCCCAATCGTCTGGCGGCGCTCGGTCTCGGATCCCATTTCACGCAGGGTGCAAATTTGAAATACGTTCGGATTGTCCCAACCTTCGCGCAGCGCGGAGTGGGAAAAGATGAATCGAACCGGTTCGTCTTCGCTCAGCAGCCGGGCCTTGTCCTTCATGATGAGGTCGTAGGAGTCATCATCCTTGGCTGTGACACCTGAGGTGTCGCCGTAGACGCCTTTTTTGATCTGCGAGAAGTATGCACGCCGCAGCTCAATCGGATCCTGTGGGAGCAGGTCTTTATACTGCGGGAATCGGTTTCGTTCTTCGATGAAGAGCTCGTCGAACCACTGGGCGAACTTGCCGTCGGCAGTGGTGTTGTCGGCGCCGTCTCCGAGGTAGCTGGCCACTTTATCCACGAAGAAGAGGCTCAGCACCTTGATGCCGAGGGGGCGCATCAGCGTTTCTTTGCGGAAGTGTTCGCGGATGGTTTCGCGGATCATTTCGCGGTAAACGGTCTCGTCGTTGCCACCGATCGTTTCGCCGACTTGGAGAATGCCGTGGTTGGTCAGCTCGATAAAACCGCGACCGTCGAGGTTTATTTCATTGATTCGCCAGTTGTTGTCGTAGGCGGGGTTGCCGGTGACCTTCTCGAGGTCCTGGTTCTGCTTCACCTTCTTCACCTGGCGGGCTAGCGATCCGTCCTTCTTGCGGCACACCAACTCGAGGCTCGCCTGCCACGGATTGCTATCGATGGAAAGAAGTTTGATGTACGGCTTGGCGTCGCCACCATGCTCCGTTGCTTCCGCCACAACGATCTGTTTGACCAGGCCCAGCTCATGAGCATCAACCGGGTCCAACCGGTAGGTAACGTTTCGTGTTTCGCGGTGTGTCGCACTGTAGCGAAGGATGAACGCCGGATCCATGCCTGCCAGCGCCGTTTTGGATAGTTCAGATTCCATGTTCTGCGGCTCATCCATGATCAGAATCGGCCGTGTCGCACGCAGAAAATCGATCGGGCGCAACCCGTTGAGCTTGTCTCGGGTTTGGTTCATGATCAAGTTGTTTCCACGACCACGCACGGAGCCGATCGTCATGATCATGATCTGAATGCTTGTCGACGTCGCAAAGGATTGCACTTCCTCAGCGTTTTTACCGCTGTAGACCATGTAGTCAAACGGCGACGCAGGGTATAGCTGGCGGAAGTGGTCGTGCATCAGCTCGATGCTTGTTTTCACGCCTTCGCGGATCGCAACGCTGGGCACAAGAATGACAAACTTGGTGAAGTTGTATTTCTCCGCCAGCTCAAAGATCGTGCGGAGGTACACATAGGTTTTGCCGGTGCCGGTTTCCATCTCGATGTCGAACTGGAGGCCGTCAATAAGCTCTTTTGCAGGCTCAAGCCCGTGCTCGTTTTGCACGATCTTGAGGTTCTCGAGCACAGTTGCTTCATCGAGTAAGAAGTTGTTGCCGACGGCCCCAATCTCTTCACTCAGATCTATGTCAAGCGCCTGGTTGCTGGTCTCTGGCAGAACTCGTTCGGTGTGGAACGTTGTGAGAAAATCCCCGGCGTCGTTCGGCTGGCCCTCAAACAGGTCGGTGACTGAATCAATCGCCTGAACCTGGTACTCCTGCTTAGCATCAAACTTGAATTTCATGTTGATCCTTTACGCCGTCCAGAGTTCGATGCCGTTGGTCTTGCAGATTTGCGCCAGGTTGGTTTTCAGCTCGTCGTCGCCTTGGAAGGCATCCTCGAGCATGATGAACTGAGCTGGCTTGACTTCCATAGCCTCACGAAGCTGTGCCAGGGTCGGCTTGGTGTGTTCATCGAGGTAGGCGAGCACTAGCGTGTCTTCTTCACCGTCTTCGTCATCGACTCGGACCACCGCTTTATACGACAGACCGTCGATATTGCGGTCACGAATCTGCTCAACCAACGAGTGGCCCTGTTTAAGCAGAATCTCAGTGAGTAGGTCATCAGGGGTAGCGTTGTCATCGGCGCTTTCACGGAGATCCAGTAGGTGTTGCTCTAGAGCAGTCGCGTCGGTGTCGGAGTCGGTCCGCCACTTGGTGAAGTTGGTGTCGGCGAGCTTGTAGGAACGGAAGCCGGTATCTAAACGGTCTAGGTCTGCGTGGTTCTGCTCTTGGACGCTCTCGCGAACACTGTCCGAAGCTTTTCCGATCCGCACACGAGATATATCCGCGATAGTTTTGAATCCTGACTTCGCAGCACTTGACTTTTCGGAAAGTGGTTCTGGAAGCTGGACCATTATGAAGCTTCTGTCTTTGAGGTCTTCCGAGTTTAGCTCGAACGTAGCATGTGCTGTGGTGCCGGAACCAGCAAAGAAATCTAGCACGATATCGCCTTCTGCGGTAGAGACCATCGCAAGAAGCTTGACTAAATCGACAGGTTTCGGATAATCAAACCAATTCTTGTCTATTCCTAAGTCGTTGATGTCCGTTGATCCCGATGATGTAGTGATGTCCATCACAACATCCTTCATGGTCGTAGTGTCTACATTCCTTACCTTTGTGTAGACTTTCCAACCTGCCGCAGTATTGGTGAAGAATAAGTTGTGGCCTTCTTCACTTACCTTCTTCCGGCTCCATCTGTTGGCGTGGAATAGATGTGTCCCATTATTGTTTCGCTTCGGTGGGATTTTTATGAACCCCTCATGCAAATGGGCTTCGGAAACATTCTCGGTCTTAATCTCTTTGCTGGAGGGGTTGTAATAGATGTCGTATACCAGGTTTGGGCGGGTCTCCTCGTTGAAAGCCGAGTTAGTATTATATAGCTCATTTTTTACAACGTAGGGTCCGTAGTCATCATGCTCGATCTGGTAGTTAAAACCCTTGTAAATCGACGGCATTAGCTCCTTTAGCGTTCTGCCGGGGCCAATAAATTCCCCAACCTGTTTGCCATTGCGCGCGTAAACAAAAATGTACTCTTTAGTTCCGGCTGCACCGCAACCTGAAATCTGGCGGCCTTTGAGGTTGTTAACCCATACAAAAGTATTTACGTGGTTGGCTTCACCAAAAATTTCATCAGAAATCTTCTTTAGGTGAACGCTCTCATTGTCATCAATCGAAATGAAGATCACGCCATCGTCGGTCAATAGGTTCCTCGCCAGCTTCAACCGTGGGTACATCATGTTGAGCCAGTTGGAGTGGTACCGACCCTCGGACTCGGAGTTGGACGAGAGCTTCTTGCCATCTTCGTTGACCTGCTTGGACCACTCGAGGTAGGTCTGTAGGCCCTCTTTGTAGTTATCGGGGTACACGAAGTCTTTGCCGGTGTTGTACGGCGGATCGATGTAAATCATCTTGATCTTGCCGTGGTAGTGCTTCTGCAGAATCTTCAGCACTTCGAGGTTGTCGCCCTCGATGAATACGTTCTTTGTGGTGTCCCAGTCTTTGGAGTTTTCCTTATCCGGGCGAAGCGTCGCAGTGGTTGGGGTTTGCGCTGCGCGCATCGCACGCTTCTTACCTGGCCAGAACAGGCCGAAGCGTTCGCTGGTGTCTGCTACGTCCCCCCCCCTAGTAATTCTTTGAGTTTTTCGACGTCAATTTTGCCGTCGGCAACCGCTTCCGGCACCAACTCGGCGAGCTGCTCGGCCAGCTCGGTACGGAACTCGGGGCTGCTGCCAGGAACTTCGTTGATCATGTCTCGCTCTTCGTTCATTGTTCTTCCCTTTGACTACCTTCGTTTACGCCTTGATCTGCCACCGGATAGTGAACAGCTCTTTTTCAGATCTCTTGCCTTGAAGCGACTGCCTAATCAGAATAAGCAACTCGTCGACATTGTCGCGCAGGTTTCGCTTCTCTTTTCGATATTTGTCCTCGACCGAATCGATCTCGTCGTCAAGATTTCGAGCCTTCTTCTTGAACCGCAGCTGCTCCATCGGGTCGTCAGCTTGAGTAGCTTTCCTACGCAGGTCCTTCCGCTTCTTCTCAAGCTCACGGACAGCTTTCCTGCGCTCCGTGTCGAGATCAAGGATCTGACTTTCAAGCAGTTCTTCCTGCTGGTTGTAGTAGCTCGAGTTGCGGTGCTGGACTTCTTTTTCCAGAGAATCCCGCTGCTGCTCGATCGCTGCCGCAAACAGGTCCGCGTTGAGCGGCCCAGCTATATCCAACGTGTCGACGACGCGCAGATCCATCATCTCTGCTGCATCTTCTTGGTTCAGTACCTCGCCGGAATCGGTGATGCCTGCCGCGAGTAAGTAGCTCTCGGAAATATCGCTGTCGTTGGCTTTCATCCTGAACGTCAAACCCCGGACAACCAGGGACCCAGACTGTCCGGCCAGTTCCTTCATGCGGGAGCTGACGCGGTCGGACTTGCTGATGTCGAACACGAGAGTCTGGCACGGCGTATCCGCCGTCAAAGCGCCATCGATGACGTACTTCGCTAGGTCGCTGTGATAGCGGTACTGCTTGGAATTACCACTTGGCGAGGACTTGAAGTGGTAGCGGCCAGCCGCAATGCCGGCAGCCGGTGGCGTGTTCAGCACGAAGTTGCGTCCGTCGCCTTCAAACGTTGCCTTGCCTTGTAAGCGGTTGATGGTGAGTAGGAGGAGTAGCCGCTCAAACTTGTTCAGTACTTCGCCAGACTGCTCGTCGTAGGATTTCAAGCGGTCACGCACTGACGGATCAAGGTTGTCGAACACCTTCGCTTTCGCTTCAGCCATGTCCTTGCTCACGGTGGCGGCGTACTTCTTCTCAAGCTCCTGGAACGCCTGATTGATCTCATCTGCAGTGCGGTAGCTGTCGTAGATCTTCGCAATCTCCTGAGCGAAATCGAAGCCACTCTCAATGCGGCCCAGCACTTCGTCACTGGCTCCAAAGACGCTGTCGAAGAGGTGGAATTTGTTCTCCAGCAGCTCCAAGATGCGCGCCTCAGCAGCGTTGCCCTCATTGAAGAAATTGACGATGACAACGTCGTGGTTCTGTCCATAACGGTGAATGCGGCCGATACGCTGTTCCACCCGCTGCGGGTTCCACGGCAGGTCGTAGTTGATCAGCATCGAGCAAAACTGCAGGTTGATGCCTTCGGATGCCGCCTCCGTCGCAATCATGATTGAGCCGGAGTCACGGAAGTAGTCAACAAGAGCTTTTCGACGATCTGCCGACGGGTTGCCGGTAATGACGTCGCTACCATCATTCTTTGTGAGCCACTCTTGATAAATCGCAGTCGCCTCAGGCGAATCGTTTTGGCCGTTGAACAGCACCAGCCCTTCCCCGTACCCTGCTTGCCGTAGCGTTTCCGCGATGAAGTTTTGGGTGTCGCTGTACTCGGTGAAGATGATGGCCTTCTCCGGGGCACCGACCTCACGCAGCCGCGCGAAACCACGCTCAATGGCCTCCCCGAGTTTCAGTGACTTCTGATTCTGGTGAATCGATTCCGCGAGCGCTGCGTACTCTCTGAGCTCATCGATCTCGCCCTGCACTTTCTTGCGGACTTCTGGGTCCGACCAGTCCTCGTGCTTCTCCACGAGGTCCCCGAATGCTTCATACGCTGCCTGCTCCTCATCAAGCATGTCGCTATCGAAATCAAACAGCGGTATACGATCGCTCTGCGGCTGGCCTGCTGCCAGTTCCTCCGCCAATCGGTTCGCAGTTCTACGCAACGTGATCCCGACGGCGTACGTCGAGGAGCCCAACCGCTTGCGCATCACCTGCGAAGAAAGTGCTCGTTGCGAGTCATTGAACGCATACAAAGTGTCACGCTGAAGGTAGGCATTAACGAGGTCATAAAGATCCAGCTCTGCCTGCGAAGGCTGGAACTTCACCGTCAACGGGTCACGCTTAGTGAACCGGATGTACTTCTCTGCATCTCGGCGTAGGGTGCGCTTCGTCAACTGGCCGACGCGCTCCGCCAGGTCATCTGGGCTGAATTCGGTGCTTCCTGTTTTCACATACCGCTCACGGAAAACGTCGATAGACCGGAAGTACTCCGGGTCAAAAATCGAGACAAGCCCGTAGATCTCTTCAAGGCGGTTCTGTAATGGGGTTGCTGTGAGCAGCACTACCTTGCTTGCACCATCAAAAACCTCACCGACCGAATGCGCCACTTTGGCATGCTTCCTGCCCTTATAAAAGTTGCGTAGACGGTGGGCCTCGTCAGCAACGACTAAGTCCCACGGACGCATCAGGTCGGCCTTGTTCTGCTGGACAAACTCGTAGGAAGCAATCAAGACCTGACCAGGCGCCTTGTTAGCCAGGAGCGTGGTCTTGGACTTTGCATCGAGCAGCTCGGATGGGATCAAGAACTTCTCGTACAGCTCCTGCTTCCACTGTTGCCGAAGACTGGCAGGCGCAACGATCAGGATGCGACGTTTACGCTCCGCCCAGTACTGCGTAATAACGATGCCCGCCTCGATCGTCTTACCGAGGCCGACCTCATCGGCCAACACGACTCCCCTAGTCGCGTTGCCCTTCAGCGCGAATAGTGCTGCCTCAATCTGGTGAGGTTTGGGTTCCACTTGGGCGTCGAAAAGCAGTCCTGCAAGCTTGCCGACATGATCGTTGGCATAACTCCGCTCAAGCTCATGCGCGAAATACTTCGCTTGATGGTTGGAGAGGTGCATCCCGAAGGAGATTCCGGGGTTCTCTGGGCTTACGCTCTCCGGTACAGACTGGTCAGGGCTCTGAATCATAAATTTCCTGATGTAGTGAAACCGCTTGAATGTAACTGCGTCATTGTACTGTAGCGAGAGGGGCGTGAAGGGTGAATGCGGATGACTCTACGGATTTCACCGCCCATTCCTTTCCACTGTTCGAACAAGAATTCCACAGCCCGCCAGTAATGTCCGGACCGTCTTTTATATTGGGGTCTATGACAAATGAAAACCCTATATACGCGCGGTATGTGCTCACGTTGCCGTCGAAAGTATCCGACAAAATCGCGACAGACCACGGCGCTGGCCACCGCCTTTTGATGGCGCTGCTTCCTGATGGAGTGCTTGATCACCAATCCCCGCGACAGTCCGCACACCTGCTGTGGACGATGGCGAAACCAACTGAGATGCTCGTCAGTTCCTGCATCCCGTTGAAGCAGACAGCCGATATTTCGGTGGTGGCCGCAGAACACACCGAACCGCAGGCTGGAAAGCGCTATCTCCTCCAGACAACGGTTGAAACCACTTACACCCCTGCTACGTGGGTACCGGAAGAAATCTGGAACCTTCCGAACCGGCCGGCAATCCATGGCAAACGTGTCCCCGTGCCGAACGAAAAGCTCGAGCAATGGTTGGTGGAAAAACTTGAGCGGGCCGGCTTCTCGGTCGCCAGTCTTGATGCTGCACGCTCGTACCGGCTGCCGATCAGGAAACGTACGGTGCCGGTTGCAGATATTGCTGCTGAAGTCACAGTCGCGGACGCTGAGTTGGCGCTGAGGGCGTATCGCGAGGGCTTCGGCAGGTCGAAAAACTTTGGCTGCGGCCTTTTGCGGCTCTCGCCACTCGCATAAACCCACTTGAACTATCTGAAAGGACTACTTCTTATGTCTCATGATTCCCTCTCAAAGAACTACGCGGCGATCACATATGTTGGGGACATGGTGCCCACAGCTGGTCGTGGCGCACCAATCGCACCGCCGACCTACATTGGAAGCTCTGATGGGGCTGCATTTGCTCGTTCTGAGGCGCAACCAGTACCTACTCCTGAATCGGGCTATCGCGAGTTCGCGAAGGACCCTGATTCTGGTGCGCTCGTGCTTCGTCCGTCGGTTGTTGTGAATTCGCTTGGTGCTGAGGCAACGCGGATTGAAACGGCGATCATCGAAAATGAGGATCTCTTGGGGCTAAAGCTGCCAGGTATCTTCTTGGATCATGAAAAGACCAGCGACGAGAAGCTACTCGAGGTGGCAACGAAGGCGTTGAAGAAGAAGGATGCAGCACCGTATGACGAGAAGTTCCTCGCTGAAATGCTGCGTAATGACCTACGCCAGGCTGAAGCGAGCACGTGGGTGACTTCTCACCGTCATGCGGATGCATACATCAGGCACAGCGAGATTGATGGCAAGCAGATCTGGGCAGATCGCGATAGCGAGGTGTACAGGATCATCACTAACGCCTCAGCCGATCGTGCAGACTTGCTGTTCCGCTACTTCCCTAACTCCGCGCTGTTTGGGTTCTGGCTGTCGTCGGTCGCTCCGCGGCGTCACAAGCTGGCGCGTTCGCTCTCGTCGGTGATGACAGGCTATGACGCGCACGATATTGCGTATGGCGCGACGAAAGGTGACGTACTTGGCGGCATCTCGGCCGAAGTGAATTTGCAGCGGGATGATAAGACACTGGAGCTTTGCGAAGGCGGCGACCAATCCCCATCGGAGTTCGGTCTCGGTCCTGTACCAAACGCACCGACGACAAAGGCCTTTTCGTGCGGTTCTATTCTGCGCCAGTCCTCTGTATCGTTGACCAACCTGCGGCACCTTAAGGTGCCTGGTAACCGCGAAGCGTCGCATCTGATTGCTGATGTACTGGCCTGGCTAGGAATCTTCGGGTTGCTTGTTACGCAGGATGACAACTTCCTCCGTTCAGGGTGTGACCTGGTCACGGTGCAGTCGACATCAGGATTCAAGCGCATCACCGCTGCTGGTACTGCTGAGGATTGGGACATTGACTTGGACGCAGCGATCGCTGGTTTCCAGGCAGCATATGGCCGACTGCCTGAGGAGCTGCGCTTCGCAGAGCCGATCTATACCGAGTACCCGGAGGCCATTTTGGCTGCACGAGCGACGACTATCCTGAACGAGTCCAAAGCTTCGAAGTCTGAGAAAGGCAAGAAGAAGTCTGAGAAAGGCAAGAAGTAGTGGCACTGACATTTTCCGTTCAATTTGTCGCGGGGATGTACTCGGGGCATCACGAGGATCATGTCGTGTTCCCGCCGTCGCCAGCGAGGTTGGTCGCAGCGCTGCTTGCAGCGGCACATCGCTTACCGGAGGTCGAAGATGCTCGTGCGATTTTGAGTGAGATATGCGCTGCGGCGGATCCGCTCATCGTTGTCCCGCCCGCGTATGCAGGAGGCTCAGGAGAAACGTATATGCAGCCGATTACCGCAACCCCGGGCGGTAAGAAAGCTAATCAAAAGGTGTTTGAAGGTCCGCAGAGAATCATGAGGCAACGCGGTGGAAAGATTCGCAAGCGCTCCAGTGGGCATTTTGTGGTCACTGGGGACCTGTACTTCGTGTGGGAGCAGCTCGACATCAACGATGAGCAGCTTGCGCTGGTGCAGCAGCTCGCCAACGACGTCGGGTATTTCGGCCGCGAGTCTGACCTGGTGGTGATCAGCGCAGGCCGCACCTCCAAGGTTGACTTGATCCGCGAGTGTGCGAACTCGCATGAGTTCTACTCGCCGATGCCACGGGGAGGTAAGCAACTCCGTGTGCTCTCACCGGGTTTTCTGAGCTGGCTCGATGATCGCTACGCGTCCACGTTCGGTGAGGATGCACGGGTCACCATTCCCGTGGATCACCGCGTGCGGACAGCTTCGTATGCTCCCGCCGCAGTGGTTCCGAACAACGACAGTGTGCTCGTTCCCCTCGCTTTTCGACGCCCACTTCCCCTCGAGCAGGCGCTCAAGTACGCGAAGTCGGTTCGTGGCGAAGGCGGCGTCGCAGCCTTCCCTCTAACCCGTTCCGGCAACCGTTACCTGGATGGCTCCGCGGTAGGCCTAGGCGTCGTGACCACCGGTGGAGTCGTTCTTGATCCGTCATTCGATACTGAAGTACTCGGCGAGAATACAGGGGCGATCACGCTGCAGCCGAGCTATTGGCTTCGCCCAGCGCAGGTTTGGATGGCAGCGGTTCCGTTCATAGGCCACCCTGACAAGTGGGTCGCTACCCAGCAGATTCTTGCCGCGGTACCCGATGCCGAAATCCTTGAGATGTCTGCAGCGCCTGTTCGCGCCGGGCAACAGCATGTTCCGACGTTACCCACGCAGCGCGCTTGGCATCTTGTTTTGCGCACCCCGGATGTCGTCCACGGCCCGCTGTTACTGGACCCTAAGCATGGCACCGGAGTCTGTCTTCCCGATTATCGAGCGAAAGAGGCCCAATCATGAGCACTTTCCCAACATTTGCCTCGTTCTACGAGGCGGTGCATGGATTCGCGCCGTTCAAGTGGCAAGATGAGCTCGCCCAGCAAGTGTGGGAGCGCAAGAGCTGGCCTGAGCAGGTCGCTGCACCAACCGGTGCCGGCAAGACCTCGGCGTTGGATATTGCCGTCTGGGCGCTAGCAAAAGACGTTGCCGAGCACGGCGTAGGTGCGCGCCATTTTCCGCTGCGTATTTTCCTCACAGTTGAGCGCCGCTTAGTAGTGGATGGTGCTGCTGCACACGGCGCCATTATCGCGAACAGACTCGAGACACAGCCGCAGCTTGCGCCGGTACGAGACGCGCTACGCCAGCTGCTTCCACGAGATCACAAGGGGCCGGTGCTTCGTGTCACGTCGCTCCATGGTGGCAAAGCCCCCGAACGTGAGTGGCTTACTCCGGTGGGCGCACAAATCATTACGGCAACGGTAACGCAGCTTGCTTCCCGCACGCTGTTCCGAGGCGTCTCTGTCTCCCCACGCACACTGTCCATGCATGCAGGTCTTACGGGTGTTGATCGCCTCATTCTTATCGACGAACCCCACCTTGCCCCGGCCGCCGTCAAAATGTGGCGCGAGGTGGAGCAACTCCAACGCCAGTACCCGCGTTCGCCTCTCGTAGGCTCGACCGTTGTTCTCGGAGCGACAATTCCTGAAAGCCTGAGGTCAGCTGATTGCTTCATTGGTTCTCTTGCCGAGGATCCGTCTCCAGCGGCGAAGGCCCGGTTGGGGATCAAGAAACCGGTCCGATTAGTTGAGACGTCGAAGCCGGTAGACGAGCTGGTAGCGGCTGCGGAAACCGCATTTCAATCACGCTCCCAAGACCCAGACAGCGATGGCGTCTTGGTCGTAGTGAATACGGTGAAGCGGGCTGTTGATGTGGCGAAGAAATTGCGTACGAAGCTGAAGCGTAGTTCTGCCAATGTCGTGTTGCTGACTTCGACGGTTCGACCCATTGATCGGGTACTGCCGGATGATTTCACTCCGGACACGGTGATCGTCGCAACGCAGACTGTCGAGGTCGGCGTGGACATTGATGCAGAGGTACTGGTGACGGAGTTGCCGTCGCTACCTGCACTAGTGCAACGCTTTGGGCGTGTGAATCGTACCGGCCTGCGCCAGCAGCGCGAGTCCACTGTTGTGATTCCGGTAAAGCCTGACGGTGCCGCGAAATCCATTTATGGACGCGAGCAGATGCAGGCATCGCGTGACAGTCTCTTTGCACAGGCAGAAGACGGTCTGATCGGAGACGCAAGCACGCTCGTGGTTCCCTCTGAGGCATGGGAACCTGATCCTCGTACCTGTTCGGTGGAGGAGTACTTGCCTCGTTTGACTTCGACCAGGCCTCCGGCGCAGGTTCCGTGGGAAGCGTTGGCGTTCGGACCTGATGCGACAGACCGCGCTAGTGTCACATTGGCGTGGCGTGAAAACCTGGATGAGATACTTGACCAAGCGCAAGTATTTCCCGACGAAACGATCGCTATTCCGATCGGGCAGGCGCAGGCGTTTCTCTCTGGAAAGTCATCGGATGCGGCGTTCGCGGATACTGTGGCGAGGAGTGGCGACAAACCGAAGTCGCAGCGTATCACCATCAACTGTCGTATTCGTGTTGGCGAAGAATGGGTGCAGCCCGAGTCCATCAGCCAGGTGGAACCGGATGCGCTAGTGGTTATCTCTGCGTCCGAGGGAGGCTACTCCCCAGAGACGGGGTTCTCTACGAAGCTGCAAGCGCCGGTGGAAGACCAATCGATGCAGATCTGTGTTCAGCAGGGACGTGGTTTCTTCGATATCGGGCTTCTCGATGAGCAAGACCTCTTCATGCTTGCCGAGCAACTTGGCCTCGAACCAGCCGATCTCATCTTGCAACGCATAGCGGAGCGCTTCTCCGACGTTGACGTTGAGAACCTCGACGTTGTGCTCAGCGGCCGTGCCGTTGGCGTCCGCTACTCCACAGCTGCAGCGCGACGCACCCCCAAACGCGTCACGCTTGCCGACCACAGCGTGCAGACTTCCCAGCTCGCCGAACAATACGCGACGCTTTCCGGTATTCCCGACGACATGGTTGAAGCAGTCTCTCGCGCCGGGCTCCTTCATGACGCCGGCAAGGTTGACCCCGGATTCCAACACAGTTTCGGCAACTATCTGCCTGAACCCGTTGCGAAACCGGTCGGTCGCGTCATGCCGTCGTTGCTTGATCGCGGTCAAACGACGTGGCGTCACGAAGTCCTTTCAGCGACCGCGGTTCGTGGTGACTCTTTCGCGGACGAACTCGTGCGCCACCTGATCCTGTCCCACCACGGTTGGGCTCGGCGCCTGAGCCCGCACGATGGCACAACCTACACGAACTCACTGCGCTACCGACTTCTCGAGGAACAATTTGGACCTTGGGGCGTGGCCCTTTACGAAACGATGCTGCGGAGCGCGGATTGGGCAGCATCGGCCTCTCCACGCAGTGGACTAGCCGAGTCGTGGGAGTCCCTCAACATCCATGTCAACCCCAATTCCCTCGTCGATGTCTCCGAGTACGCGGTGACGCACGTGTTCACAGGCCCACGGCCGTATTCCCTCACGATGCTTCTCGCAGGCATCGGAGCGCTCGCTTCTTGCGTCCGCAATGGCGATACCTCGGCGAAACTCAGGGTGGTCGACGGCAAGGTGGAACTGTCGTCGACAGTTGATCCTTCTTGGGACATGCAGCTCTATAACTCGATGGCCTTTTCTCTAGAGGTCGGGGCCGGTTTCAAGAGTCCGGATGGCACTTTGTGCGATAGTGATGCAAAGGATCGAGTGAAGGGGCGAAATAAGTGGTACCTCCAACACCGGCAGTCGGCGCTTGAACAGTGCCCGGAGGCCGCTCCTTTGTTTTTCGATGCCTTCACTGACGATGGGGAGTCGAGGTTGTTCTCAATCCCGATTTTCCACGGGAACGGAAAGCCGTATTTTGCCATTGTCACCGATGACCCCGTTCAACGAACACAATCACTTTACGACCCCACCATCGGCCTCGTGGATGGCAAAGGGACCGGAGGACTCGACGTCAACACAGACGATCGCTTCTCTGGTGACATGGATCGGCGATACTCCGAAGACCATCTGGCCTGGGCAATCGCGGGCATGGTTGCACTCGGCATGCCAGGTGACGAGAACGGGTCCGGTGTCCGCGATAGGCAATTGACACTGACCGCGCCTACCGAATGGTCGACTTTGGAAGAAATCCAAGACTTCGTCATGAGTCCCATTTCGACCTTGCCAATCTACAAGTGGCGCGACCAGCCAACCCGGCAATCTGGCCAAATCAAAGTATGGGAGCCCATCATGGACAGTTCTTAATCCCCGTAGTGTCACGGTTGTGCTCCGGTTTAAGACTACTAGTGCTCCTGCCTTGCTGACGGGGCAGTCGTATCTAAAATGGTCGGTGGTGTGACATCACTCCAGGTCAGTAAGCGTCTTCCCCGCATGCGCGGGGGTGGTCCGCAGGGCTTTAAGCGCAAAACAGACGCGCAAGCGTCTTCCCCGCATACGCGGGGGTGGTCCCTCATCGATGACGGTCGCGTCGTAGTCGTCTTGGTCTTCCCCGCATACGCGGGGGTGGTCCGCACTGCGCCCCCTCCACACGCAGACGGGTAAGGTCTTCCCCTCATACGCGGGGGTGGTCCGCCAACGTCATCGGAGAACAGCGTGCCCGGCCAGTCTCCCCCGCATACGCGGGGGTGGTCCCGTGGGCGTGCAATCCAGGAGGGTGCAGCGCAGGTCTTCCCCGCATACGCGGGGGTGGTCCCAACAAGCTGCAACAGCCGCAACCCTTGATCACGTCTTCCCCGCATACGCGGGGGGTCCCGAGTCCAACGGGCGTGAAACGTCCGGCCAAATGTCTTCCCCGCATGCGCGGGAGTGATCCCTTGGTTATGGTGGCCTTGATCAGCTGCGAGGTGTCTTCCCTCCATGCGTGGGGGGTGGTCCCCGAATCAGGCAAGCCGTACTTTGTGTCGGAGCGTCTTCCCCGCATGCGCGGGGGTGGTCCCAGCCGGGATGGTCACGGCGCGGGGGTTCGATTGTCTTCCCCGCATGCGCGGGGGTGGTCGAGGATGACCTTCCCAACCTGCCCCGGCCACGACCTCTCTACCCCCATTACTCTCCTCTGCAATTCTGTTCACAAATTCTCGACTCCGCGCGTGAAGCACGTCCCCACCCACTACCTAATCCCTCTTCTGCCCCCATGTCTCCGATTCGCCGATCCACCCCTCGAACGCCAGCATTCAGGCCTCGGATCTGTCCCCATCGATCTTGCCTGCGACTGGGGAGCGGTCCGAGCGTGATGTGGGTCCGAGTGCGGTCGCAAGATGTTAGGTTGTAGCACTTCGGCCGCCATCATTGCTCGCCTAAAATCCGCTCCGGTTAACCTCCTATGGTCGACCAACCCCGGTACGCACTTTCGGCGATTAGGCGATCGCCGAACCGCGAAATCGGCGCAGATACTCGAAACTGGTCGAAAACCCCGTGACCAGCATTGGTCGACGAGACCAAAGCAGCACGCGAGGCGCGCCGAGCACCCGGGGTGCGGAGGGGGCGTCGATAATTAAAGCTCTATTAAAACCGTCTGCAAAGGGTTATTGTTATCCGTGTAAGTCGCCTGTGTTCGGCGTTGTGCAGATTTGTGGAGAAATAGAGTATGAACCGGAAGAAACTGGTTGCGCTGTGTGGTGCCATCGCTATTGCGTGCGGGTCAATTACTGCGGTGGGTGGCCCGGTGGCGGGCGCGTACGTGGAGAAGCAAGACACTGCAGGCATGCAGCCGAGCCCCGATGTGACTAACCCGGCGAAGATTCCGGCTGTGGACGTGAAGGTCGAAACGGATAAGAAGGACGAGGTCAAAGCTGGCGACACGTTTAATGTAACGATTTCGGGAACAGCGGAGGCGCCGTTTCCTGCTAAGGGCGGAGCTGCTCAACCCGGTCAATCCAACATTCAAGGCTTCACTGTTGAGGTAACACTACCGGACGGCATCGAGCTTGCCGACCGAGCACGAGTAAACATCAATGGCCAGTCTTTGGGAACTCAGGGGTTTAATGAACTCCCCTCAGGGTCGTACGAAGTAGACCTTCACGGCGCTATGGGCGAGAAGGGCAACTTCCAGGTCACCGCCCCCGTAAAGGCAACGAAAGATGCTCCGGCGGGCGAGACTTTGAAGTTTTCTGGCGCTGCCCAAGCACTGATTAATCCGGAGTTCTCTTTCGACGCTGTCCCGGGTAAGCGTACCGTTTCGCCTCAGGTAGTTGACGGCAAGTGCACCTGGATTGCCAAGACGGAATACGAACTCCATGCTGGTGAATACGGCGCCTGGCTTACTGAGCTTTTCCTCGGCGTCACCGACCCAACCAATGTTCAGCTTGGCGACGCCACCATTACCATTTTTGACGCCGACGGCAAGAAGGTCACCGGCAAAGCTGGTGAGTTCAACGCTGAGGGACGGTTGACGGACCCGAGAACGTTGGAGCAGCGCAATGAGCAGTATAAAAACACGACTTGGCAGCAAACTTACGACTGGGGATTGAACCCCAATCGCGCCGACCTGAACAAAACGCTTGGGCAGGTGTTCCTTCCTAGCGGTAGCCGCGTAGTCATCGAGCAGCCCGTATACGATAACCAGCGTCATTGTTCGATGACGGAGGTGTACCCGTCGGATATTTATAGCAGCTACGTCGGCGGCGTCATCATGAACCCAATCAAGCGTGAGACCGCCGAGATCCAAATCTCAGCGCCGGAAGCCCCGACCTCGCCTGCCGAGACGCCAACGCCCACCGTAACTACGACGGCAACTACGACGGCGACTACCACCGCAACCACCACGGCGACGACGACGGCGGACTGCGATTGCTCTCCAACGACGGTGACTGAGACCGCGACGACGACGGAGAAGGCCCCTGAGCCGACCACCGAAACCGCCACGGTGACCACCAAGGAGATCACCCCGACCACCGTTACGAAGAAGGTCCCTGAGCCGACCACCGAAACAACCACGGTGACCACCAAGGAGACCACCCCGACTACCGTAACGTCCACAGCCACCGAGACCACTACGGCGACCACCACAGCGACCGAAAAGGCCACCGAGACCGTCACGACCACGGTCACCACGACCCCGGCCACCCCGGTGGACCCGCAGGAGCCCACCCCGACCGTCCCCGCAACGTCGACCCCGACCGCGCCGGGCAAGGTCGCTGAGCATTGCTTTGCCAACGCGATCGCGTCCCCGCTGTTCTACCTGGTGCCGGTTGGTGTGCTTGCGGCGGTTGGCGGTGAGCTCGCCCGTCCGTACGCCGGTGCACTGAATGAGCAGCTCGCACGCATCAATGCGGATATTCAGGCAGCGTTCCAGCAGGATTCGCCAGATCGCGGTCGCAATGGTCGCACTCCGCGTAACGACGACCCCTCCGCCGCCCTCCGCGCCCAATTAGAGAAAGCGAACCGGAGGTTCCAGGAGATTGCTTCTGACCCGAACGTACAGCGTATCGGCACGGTCGCCGCAGTGATCTTCGGTTTAGCTGCTGCCTCCGCCATCCTTTACGACTGGTGCTCCTCCGAGCCTGGCAAAGCCTTCACCGCTATTGAGGGCAGCAGTGCCGCGGAGCGTTTCCTGAACCGGAACCGCTAACCCCCTGCCCTGCCACAACCGGAAACGGGATACTAGTGAACTGAATTGAGCAGCGACTGTGTAGTGCCTCAACCCCATTACTCCCCGCTGCAATTCTGTTCACAAAATCCCGACTCCGCTGGAGGCAACTACTTCAGGAGGCCTCCAGCCTCCGCACCCACTGGGCGAGCGTGCCGTCGATAATCGCGGCATGCAACATAGTGAGGCCAACGATCCACCGCCCGGTGAATTCGCCGGAGTCGCCCATCGCTTCGGTGGGCAGCATGACTTGGGGTGGGGTGAATGTCGTCGTTGGCATGCGCCGCAGAATCTGGTCGATCGCAGTGCAGTTGGGGCGATTCGGCCCCATCATCACCTACGGTGGGTCGTGTTGACTCAATTTTGACTAGCGGGCGTCGATGAGTAGCTCGGTTGCGTAGTTCTTTGACCGCAAGCGCCTGGCTTTGGAAACGCCTGCGATTACTGGCGCTTCGGCCATAGGGCGAGAGGTTCGGTTCAAGCGCCTCATTCCAAAGAATTACGCGAGCATTGCGTTCTCCCGCATGAGGCTTGGGGAGAAGATGCACCCACTGACCAAACGTCAGCCCCGCTAACGAGTCATCCTGCGTACGCCACACACTGCGGACTGAGCCGATAAAATGGTGCGTAAACGCCCAGACGCCACCACCCCCGATACCCCACAGATTGGATCAACGATGTCCCAGCCAAAAGACGACCTACCTGTCAACCGCCCCGAAGTGTTTGGTGCTGCCGCCTCGGCAGACTCGACTGACCACGCCACCTGCATCCAGACGATCAACGCCGTCGCTCCAAGGCCGGACAACGCGCGGCCAGGCGTCAAGCGCCTGCTGCAGGGCGACGGAGTGAACCTTATCGTCTTCAATTTCTGCCCTGGCCAGACGTTGCCGGATCACAAGTCGGCCAACCCGATCACCGTGCAATGCCTCAACGGGTCTCTCGAGTTCGAGTGCGGCGGCGAGCGCTTCCCGCTCAAGCAGGGAGAAGTTGTCCACCTGCGCGCGTATGTGCCGCACGCGGTCTACTGCCCGGATAACGCCCTGTCGGCGGGCAACATTTTGCTGCTCAGCATGCTTACGGGCGAACGCCACGGCGAGCAAGACAGCTAAGCCCAAACACAACCCTAAAGGTGCACGATCTCCACGTCGTCCCAAACTTTGGCGAGGTACTCGGCGGCAACTAACCGGTGGCAGGTGGAGGGGTCTGCTTCGGAGCAAAGCAGCACGGCGTCGTCAAAAAGCGACCGATCGAGCGACGAAACCTCCCCAGCGTCGTACTCCTCGCGCAGCTGCTTCGAAAACTCATCGAAGCCAACTTCGTCATGCCGGTACGCGTGCATCAGATCCGCCGACGGCGCGAGAGCGAGCTCGTGCGTGTACGGCATGTCCAGGATGACCCGCAGGAAGTAGCGCAGGTCGTCCTTCTTGGTAAACCCGGCAAGCTGGTTCGTGTTCGAGCGGCGAATATCCACCACGCGCCGCACGCCGGACTCGCGCAGAATGTCGAAGAACTCCTCCGCGCTCTTGTGTGAAAACCCGAGTGTGTAAATTCGCATAATCCTCCTAGATCACGAAGTCTTGCCCGCAGCCACCGGGTCGTAGCCCTGCTCGCGCAGCTCCGACGGCGCGTCGATCGAAAGGTCTTCAGGCTTCGGTGCAAGTGCATCAGTCACGCAGCCCACGGTACCGCAGGGACTCTTGCTTATCGACGCCCCACTGTTCCACCAAACGTCTTCCGCTGTGCCCTAATGTCCCTTAAGCCCGGATTACTCCCATCTGCAATTCTGTTCACAAATTCTCGACTCCGCTCGTGACGCCTGTCCCTTCCCCTATCCTGTCCCCATGCCTACGATCCGCCGCGCCAGGCCCGACGACGCCGAAGCCCTCGTCGAACTGTCTATCGCCACGTTCACGCAGACCTTCGGCCACCTCTACGACCCCGCCGACCTCGCAGCCTTCCTCAACGAGGCCTACAACCTGCAGAAACACAAAACTCTCCTCGCCGACCCCGACCACGCCACCTGGCTCGTCGAGGACAACGGCGCCCTCGTGGGCTACGCCCTCGCTGGGCCCTGCAGCCTCCCCCACCCCGACGTCCTCCCCGAAGACCGCGAGCTCAAACGCCTCTACCTCCTTGCCGACCACCAACAGTCCGGCCTCGGCTCCACCCTCATCGAGCTGGTCCTCGACTGGATCGGCCCGCGTACCGCGTGGCTCGGCGTGTGGTCACAGAACTTTGGTGCGCAGCGTTTCTATCACCGCTACGGCTTCTCCAAGGCTGGCGAGTACTTCTTCAAGGTCGGCAATCACCGCGACCACGAGTTCATTTACCGACGCCCCGCCCCCTCTGCCCCCTAAACTGCTCCCGTCGACCTCTTACGGTCGACCAACCCAGGTCAGCGCAAAATCGGTAAAAACGCCCCAAAATAGCCGAAAACGCCGTGACCTGCATTGGTCGACCGGAGCAGGTCGACGGGAACGAAACCAGCGCGAAACCGGCGCGAAAACAGTGTGAACCCACCACGCTACCAGCGCCCCAAACCGGCACGATCGTGCCGAAAACGCCTCTTGCGCACGCCAGAACTGCAAACTACACTCCAAAACGGCATGATCGTGCCGAAACTCCAAAAGGCCGAAACCCCTCCAGAATCACAACACCGAAAGGCCCCCCATGTCCCCCACGCCCCGCAGTCTCGGCGAGCAGGCTCGCGAGCAACGCCGTGCCATGCGCCTGACACAGGCGGACGTGGCCGACCTGTCGATGGTGTCGGAACGGTTCATTCGAGAGTTTGAGCAGGGAAAACGCTCGGTTCGCCTGGATAAGGTTGAAGCCGTGCTGGCGGTGCTTGGCTTGGATGTGGTGGCGGTGCAGCACGTTCCGGAGGCGCTGCGATGATCCAAAACCCGATGATTCAGCACCAACCCAAGTCCCGGCCGCTGGTGTGTGGGTGAATGATGTGCTTGCGGGGCAGATTGTGAGTCGGGGTGGCGTCAATACGTTTAGTTACGTTGATGGGTACGCGGAGTCGGGTGGCGCTATAGTCGCGACGACGTTGCCGTTCGGCAAAGTGGTGGAGACTTCGTCGGGGGCGCTGCCCCCGTTTTTTACGGGGCTGTTGCCGGAGGGGCGTCGTCTGAGCGCGTTGCGCAGGAGCGTGAAGGCGTCGTTGGATGATGAGCTGGCGATGCTGCTCGCCGTTGGCGGCAACACGGTTGGTAATGTGCGGGTGCTGCCGTGGGGTCAGCCGCCGTCCGAGGTCGCACCGCTGGTGAACGTGCGGGATGGGCATGGCGATTTCGCTGACCTGTTGGATCCGTCGACCGGTTTTGATGCGAATGCGTTGGCGGGGGTGCAGGAGAAGGCGTCGGCACGCACGCTTGCACTTCCGGTGCGGGGCGACGCGGTTTTGAAGATTACGCCACCGGAGTTTCCGGGGGTCGTCGAGAATGAAAATACCTGCTTGGCGGCGTATCGCACAATGCCTTCGGCGCGGGGCCGCGTGGTGGAGGCCCAGGTGGTTCACGATGCTTCAGGCAGGTCAGGCTTGGCCGTCTCGCGTTTCGACGGCCACTTCCCCCACAAACGTCCCGTCGAAGATGCTGCGCAATTGCTGGGCATCTACCCGAGTGAGAAATACAACGTGAGCTACGAGGATGTGTGTGCCTCGGTGCTTGGCGTTGTTGCTGCTCCGTTGGTTGCGGCGCGCGGGTTGGCGCAGCAGTTGGCGTTTGCGTGGCTGTCGGGCAATGGGGATCTGCATGCGAAGAATGTGTCCGTAATGGATTCGGGTAGAGGCTTCGAGCTCGCCCCGGTGTATGACATCCCGAGCACCGTCCCCTACGGCGATACTTCCCTTGCGCTCCCCGTTCGCGACTCGACGTCTGGGTTGAGTTACAAGAAGTTCCTCGCCTTCGCGGAGGATATTGGGTTGCCTGAGCCGGTTGTTCGCAAAGTCGCCGACGAAGCCCTTGCCGCCACGGCGGATCTGGCCGAGCACCTCATCCGGGACTGTGATTTTGATCCACGCCGGGCCAGGGATCTGAGGCGGGTGCTTCGGGCTCGTCGTGCTCACTGGTAGCCCAGGTGCAATTCTGTTCACAAAATCGCTAAGGACAGTTTTCGACACCTTCCGCCCAAGCCTCCGCGCAGCTGGCCGTCGATAAGTTAGCTCAATTTCATTCATCGGCTAAGGTGTGTGGGGTCACATTATTGTCGAGCGAGAGAGGATTTCATGAGCGAGCGCGCCACGGACCCCGTACCTTTCAGCAGCGAGCACCAGGAGGTTGCCGCTGACGAGTTCGAGCTGGAGAACCTCACACCGGCGGACAAGCGCGAGATCCGCCGCACGCGGCGAGCCCCGTCTCCGGACGGTAGTACCTGGTCGTGGGCGATTACGCTGTTTGGCACCGCGGTCGGCGCCGGAATCCTCTTCCTGCCTATCGACGCCGGCTCCTTCGGCTTCTGGCCCCTCCTCCTCGCGACAATCCTGGTTGGACCAATGGTGTTCTTCTCGCACCGTATGTATTCGAGGATTGTGTCGGCGTCGCCGGTGAAGGGCCTGGACGTGCTGCAGGTCATCACGTCCCTGGCCGGCCGGAAGCGCGGCCTGGCAACGGCGCTGATGTACTGGCTGGCGATCTACCCGATTGTGCTGATTTATGGCGTTTCGGTGACGAACACGATGGACAGTTTCATCGTGAACCAGATGGGCGGCCCGCACGTGGACCGTTGGCTGCTGGCCACGATTTGCGTCGGCGTGATGACGGGCGCGTACGCCCTCGGCAAGAAGGCGACGCTGTGGTTCGCGAATCTGCTGGTGTATCCGCTGATCGTGGCGCTCGCTGCCGTCTCTCTGTACTTGATCCCGTACTGGGATCTGGAGAGTTTCATGGCGTACAAGTCGGACGTGCCGCTGTGGAAGGCGATGCTGTTTGTGCTGCCTGTTCTGGTGTTTTCCTTTTCGCATATGGCGGCGGTGTCGCAGTCGGCGTTGGATGTGCAGAAGTCGCACGACGGTGATGTGGCCGGTACGGAGAAGGAGGTCTCCAAGATTGAGTTGATCACTTGTACGCTCCTGGTCAGCTTCACGATGTTCTTCGTCTGGTCCTGCACGCTCGCCCTCGGCGCGGATGGCATGGCCGCCGTGCGCGAGGAGAACATTCCGGTCCTCTCCTACTTCGCCAACACGACGAATGCCCCGTTCATGGCGGTGGTGACTCCGGTGGTCGCGCTGTGTGCGATTGCGTCGTCGTACTTTGGGCACATGCTTGGCACGGAGGAGGGCACGCAGTACCTGTTGCGTGCGGTGGCGCCGAATGCGACGGAGAAGTGGAATCCGCGTGCGGTCCGCGCGGGCATCTATCTCTTCGTCTTCGTATCGACGGTCGCTGTCGCCATCTTCAACCCGTCAATCCTGGATTTGATCTCGGTCGTCGGCGGTATCTTCATTACCTTGCTGGTTTACATCGTGCCGATGCTCCTCTTCCGCCACGCGACCGCCTTCCGCCATTACGCCAACCAGCCGGAGGCGATCTTCGTGTTCGGCCTGGGCATCGTGATCATTTGTGTCACGGTCTGGCAGATGGTGGCGTAGTACGGCGGGTTGCACGTTTATGGTGTGGATGTTACAGTTGTAAGTGTAAACCCTCTGGAGGTGAAGCGCTGTGACAACGAAAACTAATCCGGCAATTGAGGTCACCCAAGCTGTCGAGCAGCAGGCCAGCCAGGTCGTGGCTAACCCCGAAACGTTTCATGATGCCGTGCGCGGTACGTTTCCACCTGCATTAGCCTCATTTATCGAGTCCATCTTGGCCAGGGTCGCGCGCGGAGAGAGCGTCGCGCTTTCCCGCCCCTCCGAGATACTCACCACCACTGAGGCCGCTGAGTATCTCGGGATCTCTCGGCCGACTCTGATGAAACGGATTCGAGAAGGCGAAATCGATTACTTCAAAGCCGGGTCACACACGCGGCTTCGCAGGGAAGACGTCGTCGCATACTTGCAGCGGTGCCGTGCGCGCGCACGTCACGAGTTCGATGCGATTCGAGAGCTCGATAATGAGATCGAAGGCCTGTGAGTATTCCAGTCCTTTTTGACGCTAACGTCTGGTACTCGCGCACTCTCACCGACTGGTGCTTCCTTCTCTTCCTGGGCTCTGATAAAGATGTCGAGCCACCATTCTTTCCAGTGTGGATCGAGGATATTATCGCCGAAGCTCAGTATCATTTGCGCAGAAATAACCCACACGCTCCCGAGGGTGCTATTTCAAAACGCTTCAAGCGAATTCGCGGTGCGGTGGCGGAATGGGAAATCTCCGGTTTTGCTGTTGGCAAGTATGGGTACGCGGACATTCATGATCATCACGTTCTCAGCGCTGCCGTGGCTGGCAACGTCCAGTACGTCGTCACCAGCGACAGGGGACTCGTTGACTATGTCGACTCACAGCAGTTTCTGTTTGACGTGCTGACTCCGGATGATTTCTTTTGCCACATTTTTGAGGCGTTCCCAGGGCTTTGTAAGAGGGTAGCGCAGGAAAACGAGGCTTATTGGGAGAAGGTAAAGGGCGTCAAAGCGGCGGACCGGCCGATAACTGCCGTAATGCTAGAGCGCTCGGGCTGTCCGAATTTCGCAACGGTTATTGATTACGTTTTAAGGTAGCGAGTGCAGTCGGCGTTTCGCGCACCACATTCCATTGCTGATTGTTCGCGAACTGGGGAAATGGCATGCGACTCGGTCGAAAATAGAGATTGTGGTGCACAGGGAGTTCGCAGAGTGCCAAATCTGACATCGCGTAATATCTAGCACTTTTCTCACCTGGAACTATAAATGGACAGACCAAATGGGGTTGCATCTCTTGGCATGCGTCTCACTTTGCTAGGCGCCAAATTCCCTCGCCGGAGGTCGCCGACCTGAGGGAATGTAGTGGAGCCTCGCCGAAAGGCCGGGTTTTGGTGCGCAGCGCTCCGCCGCTACGTGAATCGGACGCAGCCCGGGAATACTCTCAGCACTGACGCGTTAGGGTAGTTGACACGTCACGTAAATGAGAGGGGCTAACGATGCACATTGGAATCCTGAGGGCGGGCAAGCTCGGTACCGTCCTGGGTAGGCACGCTATCGCCGCAGGCCACGAGGTTACGCTTGCTGGTGCGGGCGAGCCGGAGACGATCGACCTGATCGTGCGCGCGCTCGTACCGGGCGCGGCGACCGCTACCGCAGGGGACGTCGTCAAGGTTGCTGACGTCGTGATCCTCGCGCTGCCGCTGCGGAACTTCCGCCAACTGCCTGCTGATGCGTTGGCGGGAGCGCTGGTCGTCGACGCGATGAATTACTGGTGGGAGACGGACGGCCACCACCCTGAGCTCGCGGAGGCGAACTCCTCGCGGCTGGTGCAGGACCACCTGACGCAGTCGCGCGTGGTGAAGGCGTTCAACCACATGGGCTACCACGATCTCGATGAGGGCTCCGGGACCGGCAAGGCGATTGCGGTGGCGGGGGATGGCGAAAGGGACGTCGAAAAGGTGGCGGGGCTCGTCCGCGACTTTGGGTTCGATCCCCTGCCCCTGCACTCCCTCGATGCCGGGGTTGCGCTGCAGCCCGGGCATCTCGCGTTCGGCGCGAATGTTGACGTGCACACGCTACGCACACTGATCAATGACAAGGAGCAGGCATGACCACGGTAGATACCGCAGCTATTGAGTTCGGCTTAGATACGTTCGGCGACATCCCGCGCAAAGAGGACGGCGCGCTGTTCACGCACGCCGAGGCGATCCGCGCGACACTCGAGGAAGCAAAACTCGCCGATGCCATAGGTGTCGACGCCTTCACCGTCGGCGAACACCACCGGCCCGACTACGCCATCGCCTCCCCGCCGACGATGCTCGCGGGCATCGCCACCGCCACGCAACGCCTCAAGTTGGCGTCCGGGGTGACGGTGTTGTCCTCCGACGACCCTGTCCGCGTCTTCGAGCAGTTTGCCACCCTCGACGCGTTGTCGAACGGCCGCGCAGAGGTGATCCTCGGGCGCGGATCCTTTACCGAGTCCTTCCCGCTCTTCGGTTACAACCTCGAGGACTACAATCAGCTCTTCGAGGAGAAGCTCGGCCTGTGGGCCGAGGTGGTGAAGGAGGAGCCGGTGACCTGGTCCGGCCAGACCCGAGCCGCGCTCAATAACGCGGACCTCTACCCGAAAACCGAACATGGCCTGACTACCTGGGTCGGCGTCGGCGGTTCGCCGGAGTCCGTCGTGCGCACCGCCAAGTACGGGTTCGGCCTCATGCTCGCGATCATCGGCGGCGCACCCGTCCGGTTCAAGCCGTACGTGGATCTGTACAAGCAGGCCTCGGCGCAGTTCGGAACCACCGCGCACCCCGTGGGCGTACACTCCCCCGGCTTCGTCGCCGACACTGATGAGGAAGCCAGGGAACTCATCTTTGAGGAGTACGCGGCGGCTCAGCATCGCATCGGGAAGACGCGTGGGTGGCCGCCGCTGACCCGCAGCCGCTTCGAGTCGGAGATCAGCCGCGGCGCGCTCACGGTGGGTTCGCCGGAGACGGTAGCAGCAAAGATCGCCAACACGGTTCGCACGCTTGACCTCGGGCGATACGACATGGTGTACTCCACCGTCGGGCACATCCCCCACGCCGCCCGCATGCGTTCGGTGGAGCTCTACGGGACCAAAGTCGTGCCACTGGTACGCGACATGATTGCCGACACCTAGCACCCTAGCCCCGCGCCACCGGCCCCGGGTTGAGGCGCGGCTTCAACGTCGCGTGCGGCAATTCCGGCGCAGGCAGCCAATCGGCCCTCGCCTGCTTGATCTCGCCGACGCTCATGTAGCCGATCGCGTGCTCCGGCAGGGCTACGTTCTCGAGGCGGACGACAAGTAGGCCGTGCTCGAACGAGGCCTGAGCGCAAGCTCAACCTCAGCCCCCGAGGCGATGCGCAACTGCGCCCCAAGCATCGGACGCTGCCGATGCGGAATCGTCCGATGCACCGGCATCGCCCTCGGGCCACCAAGCGGCACCTCCCGCGGGAGAAGCACCTCGACTGCGCTGTACTGGGAACTCATGGCGGCAATGGTATCCGGTGCGGGGTGAAGGGAGCTTGTGTGCTCGCATGCCGCACCAAATTCCATTGCTGGCCAGTGACGACCTGGGCTTTTGCTGTCTCGGCACGCCGGAAACCCGGGTTCTGGTGCACAGCGAACTGCCAGAAACCCTTTCGTTAGTGGAGCCAGTGCCAAAGGACGCCTCCGAAAATTCACGACCTGGGAAAACACCCGTTTTCAAAACCGAAATTGCGTCCTTTGGCACTCGCTCCCTGTAACCACACCGAAAACCCCAGGTAATTCTTTTAGAGGCCTATTTCCACGCCAGAAAGATATCGGAAAGATATAGGGAGCCTGGAAGCCCCGCCGAAATGTTATTTGTGCAGGTCAGAGAATTGTTTCGATATCTTTCTATCTCTTTCTACGCCCGAATCCAACGGGTGCCGCGGCCTCGCGGAGGACCATCCGGGTCGATCTTCGCGCGCCCGAGGCTGCGCAAGTGTCGAAGGATCCGGCCTGCTTCGGCGACGCTGACACCGGTCTGGTCGGCGATGTCGGCGGATTGGAGTGCGGCACCGTCGTGGAGTTTGGCCTCGATCCATTCCTGGACGCTCACGGTGGCCAGGTCGCCGGGTTGTCCCAGGTTAAGGAGTTTCCGGGCTTCACCGCTGAGGGTCCACTCGTCGGCGTCGGTGACGGGGTCGAGAAGGCCGCGGGCGACGAGGTCGTCCATAAGCTCATGTACCTCAAGGGTAGTGAGCTGGGTTTTCTGTGCAGCCGTTGTTGCTGTAATGAGCGGCGCGGAGTTGAGGTGCCAGAGCACAATCAGTGCCGCAACACTATCGACGACCTCCTCGCCGAAACGCTCCGAAAGCTTCCGCAAGCCCTTGATGAAGTTGGTATCTGGCTGCTGCGCTGCTAGCACCACCTGCACATTTGCCTCGGTCGCGGTTACCTCCGGGGCGCTGCGGCCGGTGCGGATCATGGTGGTCCACATGCGGTCGAAACCGCGCGAGCTTTCCTCTGCGAGGCCGAGCGTGCGCATCGCTGCCATGAGTCGATTGTTCCGTGGCACTGAGGGCGTCGATAGCAATGTATCAACCGTTACGCCTGGTGGGAGAGGTCCCGGAGAAGTGATCTTGAGCGTGCGGTTCGTTTGCTCGACCACTACTGGGCCGGGCAGGCGCCAGTCGCGGTGAATGAATGCGTTCGAGACGGCCTCGTCGACTGCCTGCGACGGGAACCTACTGATGGCGACTTCCTCACCATCCTCAAACTGCACGCGCTCAATCTCGCGGTCACCATTTTCCGCAATCAGACGTCGCAGGCGTGGCAACGCGAGCAGCAGAGGGTCTGAAATGAGCGTGGCCTGCGGTTCTTGCCCTGGGATGCTGCGCCACAGGTGGCGGACCACCACGTCTGTCGGGTTTGGTTGGGCGAGGAGGATTTCGGCGGCGCGCTTGAGTTGGCCGTCGTCACGCATGAGCCCGAGCTCTCGAAGCAGGCCAGTGGTGGTCTGCGGGACTGCCGCGTCTGAGCCCCGCGAGCGGCGATGCTCCCGCAGCATCCGCCGAGCCTCCTCGATGACGGGAAGTTGCAGGTCATCGACAGTGATATCGGCTGGGTCGTTCGAATAGTCAGGGTCTCGCCGCGCGGCATCAATCGCTCGGCGTAGCTCCTCTGTCATCGGCTGGCACGAGAACTGCGAGTCCGCCGTCCGCCTTTTCGCCGCACCATCACCCCGCGTGTACAGCGCACGAGCTTCCGGCACGTGAATCACTACAAGCCGAGCACCCCACGCATACACCGCTGTGACCTGCACATTCATGTTCGGCTTCGTGCCATTGAAGATTCTGCGGGCAATGTCCTCCTCGCCCAGCTCAGTGCCAGTGAATGCGCCCGCGCCGGGAGTCCGGTCCGCAACGCCGACAACAATGTGCCCCGTCGCCGCCTCGCTGTTGGCCATACAAATAGCCTCATTCAACAGCTTCTCGACGAGCTTCGCCCTCCCGCCCTTCCCCTCACGAGCAGTGGGATCCTCCTTGAATTCCAAAATCAGCGACTCTTGCGAGTCCGCCGTCGCTCCATCATGAATCGCCTCCAGCGCTAAACGAACATACGAGGGGAGCGCGTCCCAAGCTGATTCCGTGACCATGTGGCAGATTGTACATTCCCCAGGTAATTCTTTTCGGAGCCAATTTTGGGAGTTGAAAGATATCGGAAAGATATAGGGAGCCTGGAAGCCTCGCCGAAATGTTATTTGTGCAGGTCAGCAATTTGTTTCGATATCTTTCTATCTCTTTCTATATCTTTCGGTGTGAGGGCGCCGGGTGCACCAAATTCCACCTCGCGCAATCAGCGACCTGGCCTTTTACCCTCCAGCCCCGCCAAAAACCCGGGTTCTGGTGCACAGCTAATTGCTAGAAACCCTTTCGCCAGCGGAGCCAGTGCCAAAGGACGCACCCGAAAATTCACGACCTGGGAAAACAGCCGTTTCCAAAACCGAAATTGCGTCCTTTGGCACTCGCTCCCTGTGACCAAGCCACCAGCAAGCCACCAACAAGCCACCAACCTGCCACCAACCCGTCGTGCGCATTCCCTCACAACCGATGTGCGAGTAAAGTAGGCCCGTAATTTATGGGCAAACAGCCCAGAAGCCACGAGCCCAAAGGGCCACGAGGAAAGGGAGGCGCATTATGCGTGTTGGCATTGTCGGCTATGGAAACTTGGGCAAGAGCGTGGAGCAGCTGGTGAAGCTGCAGCCGGATATGGAGTTGTCGGCGATCTTCTCGCGCCGCAGCAAGCTGGACACGGACACCCGCGTGTTGCCGGTGGCGGAGTTTGGCCAGTACAAGGACGAGATTGACGTCGCGATTCTGTGCCTGGGTTCGGCGACGGATATTCCGGAGCAGGCGCCGGAGTTTGCGAAGTACGTGCCTACCGTGGACACCTACGATAACCACCGTGACATCCCACGTCATCGCAAGGCGATGGACGAGGTCGCGCGCGAGCACAACACGGTGTCCATCGTTTCCACTGGTTGGGACCCGGGCATGTTCTCGTTGAACCGCGCGATGGCGGAGGCAATTCTGCCGAATGCGCAGCAGCACACGTTCTGGGGCCCGGGCTTGTCGCAGGGTCACTCGGATGCGGTGCGCAGGATTGAGGGCGTCGCGAAGGGTGTGCAGTACACGATCCCAGCGCCGGATGCGTTGGATCGCGCGCGCCGCGGCGAGACCGAGGGTCTCGACGGCAAGTCCGCCCACAAGCGCGTCGTTTACATCGTGCCGGAGGATGGCGCCGACACCGCCGCCATCGAGCACACCATCCGCACGATGCCGGACTACTTCGTCGGCTACGAGGTAGAGGTCAACTTTATTGACGACGCCACCTTCGTCCGCGAGCATTCCGGCATGCCGCACGGCGGTCACGTGATCACCACTGGTGGCGTCGGCGAGAACCACCAGCTTGTCGAGTACACCCTGGAACTCTCCAGCAACCCCGACTTCACCGGCGCCGTCGCCGTCGCGTACGCGCGCGCGGCTGCCCGCCTCGCGGAGGATGGCAAGTCGGGCGCGTTCACGGTGTTGGAGGTCCCGCCGTACCTGCTCTCCCCGGTCGCTCTCGACGACCTGATCGCCCGCGACGTCTAACTCACGGGTAGAAGGTGCCGCAAAAGGCCCTTAGAGATTTTGTGAACAGATTTGCACATGCAGATCTGTTCACATTTTTCTGACTCTTCTGGCTACACTTCCTGGAAGTGGCATTTTCAGGAGGCCCCTGTGAAGAAGTTCATTGCCCTGTTTATCGCGTTCGTGCTCGCAGTTCTTGTAGCGCCGAGTGCTTCGGCGATCTCCGTGCGTGGCGACGCCGCTTCGCCCCGATCCGCAGTTGCTGTGGTGCATGCGGGTGGGGGAGTGGAGGCGTCGAGAAATGGGTGGGAGGCGCGGCCGGCGCTGAGCCTGAGCAAGCTCTACCTGGGCTATTGGGTGCTGTACCACGGGGCGCCGCGGCATAAGGCGATGGTGGAGGAGATGGTGCGCACCTCGAGCGATGGCATCGCGAGCGTTCTCGATGCGGCGTACCCGCAGGCCATTGATGCGATCGCGCGCGACTTCAAACTGAGTGCCACTCAACGGCGTGGCAATTGGGGATTGGCGAGTACGTCGGCGGTGGACGTCGCGAGGTTTGTGCAGGCCATCAGGCACGATCCGGTAGCTGCGCCACTGCTGCGTGGCATGGCGCACGCGGCACCCGTCGCCGCGGATGGCTTCCCGCAGAACTACGGCACCTCGAGACTGCCCGGTGTGCAGGGCACGAAGTTCGGCTGGGCCGACGACCGGCGCAGCTCCACCGCGACGGTTAGTTACGGTGCCGGGTTCGCGGTCGCGGTGCTCACGTACGGTGATGCGCATGCGAATACGGTTGATGCGCAGCGTGCCGTCGATACCTCGCTGCTTCCGGGGCCGAGCGGTGGCCGCAAGATCGTTGACATGCTGCCGCCGCAGACGCCGAATGAGATCAAGGGCTTGATCCCGAAGCATTGGGAGGTCCCGGCGGGCTCGTCGGTGCCGTGGTAAAGGGCGGGTTTGACCAGCTATTACGAGAATAATGGGGCCTAATCTCACAAGGTTTCGGTGTTTCGGGGAAACCTTGGGAGATTAGGGGCAGGCGCAATTCTGTTCACAAAATCCCGAGCAAGCTTTTCATCGGCCAATCTCGACACAGAACGCCGAATGGAGCAGCTAGATCAGGCCCCCGGGCATCCGATGCGCATCGGCAAAGTGTCGTGGTGAATTACGGCAGCATTGCAGCGATGTTGGCTGGCAGCATCGGCTCGAGCGCTGGCAGTGCGACTGTGCCGAGGACGCCCGCGATCAGCAGCGCGATAGACGTCCAGAATCGCTCTCAAACAGTGAGATATGCCTTTAACCTGCGGGTGTTGAGTGCGATTCTGATTTATATTTTGAGTTATACTTCTATACATGAGCGAAACCGCTATCAAAACCACCATCAACACACTGCGAGACATAGGCAACGACACCTACAAAATCGAAGCAAAAGATGCCTCGCATGGCTTGCCAAAGAGCATTGATGAAACTCTCTCTGCGTTTGGAAATATGCCAGAGGGTGGAGTCATCCTGCTCGGTGTGGCAGAAGAAGACGGCAGCTTCCCCGTGACAGGTATTTCCAGCCCAAAGACCGTAGAGAGTCAGTTAGCAAATAAAGCACGACAGAAGATCGTGCCTCCCCTCCACCTCGGCGCTATCGAAACTGCAACAGTCGATGGCAAGACTGTGCTGCAGTGCATCGTTCCTCCGCAGCCCTCGGACCGTAAGCCATTCCGGGTTGGGAAAGGCGGCCCCGCCTACATTCGGTCCGGTGACGGTGACTACGAACTCGACCCAAACGAGGAACAGCTTCTTGTTTCGCAACGCGGAGTCCCAAAGCACGATCGGGCACCTGTGGAGGGTGCCAGCGTCGAACGAGACCTCGACCCGGATCTGCTTGAACAGTATCTGGAGCAAGAGCGCTCACAATCCAGGCGTCTTGCCCAACTGCCGAGAGAAGAGCAGCTGATTCGCACCAACGTCGTCGCACCCGATACAGGCGAGCCCACGGTGGCAGCAATTTATGCCCTCGGTATACACCCCCAGCAGTTTTTGCCTCTCAACGTCAAAGCACACGTTACCCGCGGACCACATGACCCCAGGGCAATACGAATGCGGGACAGGAAAGAATTCACCGGACCAGTCCCCGATTTGCTTGAAGCGGTAGTCGAGTGGGTGACCGATCACCTGCAAACAACCACCGTCTTTACTGATGGCCACGGCAAGGATGTGCCAGAGCTTCCCACGTTGGCCATTCGCGAGATCGTAGCCAACGCTCTCGTTCACCGTGACCTGTCTCCGGCCAGCATGCTTGCCTACACACAAGTAGTAAAGCACTCAGACAAGCTCATCGTGGTCAACCCTGGCGGACTTTGGAGATTGACCGAAAGCGAACTTGGCAACACCGGACCGCGGGCACGCAATCCCGTCTTGTACCGCATGTGTACTGCAGTAAAGACGCCGAAAGGCCACCGCGTCATTGAGGCAAGCGCGACAGGCATTCCCGCAGTACGTGAGGCTCTTCATGACGCCTTCCTCCCCGCCCCTTATTTCAAAGACAGAGTCATCGACTTCCAAGCGATCCTGACCTCTTCGACCATGCTTTCCGAAGTGGATCTCGCTTGGGCTACGAATCTTCCGGGGGGAGAGGTGTTTTCCACGGCGCAGCGCCATGCGCTCATCCGGATGCGCAATGGTGAGACGCTTACCAACGCGTCCTATCGCCAAGAATTCCCGATGGACTCCACCCAAGCACGCGCCGAGTTACAACAGCTTGTGGAATACGGCCTAGCGACCGCCCTTGGCCAAGCAGGTGGCACCGTTTATTCTTTCCTCCCGGAAGAGACATCTGCGCCGAAAGCCCCAGAGTCAGCAACTCCGACATCTCCACAATCACGGAGCCGCGCGTACCTACGGAGCGGGGAAAAAATCGACCTGATCCGCAAAGCGCTCCACCACGCCGGACAGCCACTGTCCAAACGTGAAATCGCCGAGCACACTGGCATGAGTTACGGTCAAATAACCCCGACCCTGAAGGCAATGGAGCAGCAAGGCATCATTACGTTCACAGAAAAGCACTGGAACGCGAAGAACCAGCGCTACGCGCTTTCTGGTGAACAAGACGAGTAGATGCGGACAACGCGGCGTCGATAAGCATCATGCCTATCGCCAGCACGACGACCAGGGAGATCAAGAACTCGGTGTGGCTCCCCTCAGCGCTCGGCCACAAGTCGATCAAGCCAGGCGCCGCAAGCGCAAGACCCGCGATCGCGATATAGCATTGCGGCACTCCTGTAAATCTCTTGCCGCAGCTAATCGACGTCCAACTCCGTCCCAATAATGCGGCCCGTCTAGACGTGACTAATCGTCCAAGGGTTCCGTGTCTCCGGGAAACCTTGGACGATTAGTCGGGTGGATTCGGCTTGTGGTGACAGAGGCCGTGGTGGTGTTAGGGCAGCATCGCTGCGATGTTGGCTGGCAACATCGGCTTGAGCGTTGGCAGCGCCACCGCGCCGAGGACGCCCGCGATCAGCAGCGCGACCGGCGTCCAGAACGTTGCCGCGCGACCCGCGTTTGTCATCTTCGAGGACTGCTGGGTGATGAAGCTTGCCTCGTAGTTTTCGCCCTTGGCGCAGGCGATGTAGGATTTGAAACTTTCAATCGTGTACAGGAGTTCAGGGAACTCCTTGAGTATTTTCTCATCTTTGGTGATGGTGGTGCCAGTGTAGAACTGGATTAGCAGGCTGCGGTTGGTGCTTTGGAGTTCCCTCAGACGTGCCTCGATCTTTGGAAGATTCTCTATCGCCCATGTGCGGTCGGTTTGCTTCGTAAAGTAAGCAGCTTCGCTAGGGTCATCGAGGTGGCGCTGAACAATTGACATGTTAGTTTCTGTAATCTTGCACGTATTTTTGTCGACCATCTTGTTGCCCAGCGGTGCAGAGATTAGGTAGGAGTCCATCGGGTGCTTCTCAGTTTCGGCGCCCGTGGTCGGCGCGAGCGCCCCGACGGTCATGGTTGCGGCGAGGGCTACGGCTGCAATTTTCTTCACACCGAAAACTCCTTTGGGTGACAGGAAAAACAAGGTTCTTGTATATTCAAGCCCCCTCAGCGGTTGTCAAGGCTGCGGCCCGGGCGCGAAGTCAAGTGCAATTCTGTTCACAAAATCCCGAGCAAGCTTGTCAGCACACCTTCCACTCCAAAACCCCGGAACTCGCAGCGCCCCGGCCTACCCAAGCAGCGCGTTGTCGATGAGCCGCACGCCGTCCACCGTCGCCGCAACGAGCGCCAGGCCGGGCTCGGACGTCGGCTGCAACGTATCCGGATCGACGACCACCAGGTAGTCCAGCGTCACGCCCTCCGAAGCAGCGAGCTCCGCGCGCACCGCGTCGACGTCCAACGCGCCCGCGTCGACCTGTTCCTGCAGCGTCCGCAGTGAACGCGACAGCGCCAACGCCTGCGAACGTCCAGCCTCGGAGAGGCGCACGTTGCGCGAGGACTGCGCCAGGCCGTCCGCGGCGCGCGCGATAGGCAGGGTGCGGATCTCCACGTCGTGGTTCAGGTCGCGAACCATCCGGCGTAGCACCGCGACCTGCTGCGCGTCCTTCTGTCCGAAGTAGGCGACGTCCGGTTTGGCCAGGTTGAACAGCTTGTTGACGACGGTCGCGACACCGTCGAAGTGCCCCGGCCGCGACGCGCCTTCCAGGACGGTGCCCATCTCGCCGGTGCGGACCCAGATCTGTGGAATCCCGCCGGGGTACATTTCCTCGACGCTGGGCGCGAACACGATGTCCACACCGAGGCCCTCGCAAAACGTTGAGTCCGCCTCAATATCGCGTGGGTAGTTGCGGTAATCGTCGGTGTCGCCGAGGTCGGTGAACTGCAGTGGGTTGAGGAACACGCTGGTAATCAGCGTATCGACCTCTCGCCGAGCACGCTCGATGAGTGTGCCGTGCCCGGAGTGCAGCGCGCCCATCGTCGGCACCAGGCCGACGGTCCCGGTCGCTTCGGCGCGCGCCGCGCGGAGCTCTTCAACAGTGGTAATGACTCGCATGGTGGCCTTCCTTAATCCTCGAACGATTCGGCAGCAGCAGGGAATTCTCCCTTTTCGACGTCCTCCCGGTACCGCCGCGCCCCCTCCAGCAACTGCGCTCCCAGGTCCGCGTATTGGCGCACAAACCGCGGCGTTTTTCCGCCGGCGCGGAACCCGAACGCGTCTTGCCACACCAGGATTTGCCCATCGGTGCCGTTGCCTGCGCCGATGCCGATGGTCGGGATCGGGACCTCCTGGGTCACCCGCGTCGCGATCTCCGCAGGCACCATCTCCAGCACGACCGCGAAAGCACCCGCGTGTGCGACGGCGGTGGCGTCGTCAAGGAGCTGCTGCGCCGCGTCACCACGACCTTGGACAACGTAGCCGCCGAGCGCGTGCTCGGATTGCGGCGTGAACCCGATGTGGGCGCAGACGGGAATGCCGGCGTCGACAAGCGTTTTGATCGTCGGCGCCATCTCGACGCCGCCCTCCAGCTTCACTGCCTGCGCCCCGGTCTCCTTCATGACGCGCACCGCCGCGGCGAGCGCCTGCGCCGGCGACTCCTCATACGTGCCGAACGGCAGGTCAACCACCACAAACGCACGCTGCGTCGAGCGCACGACGGCGGCGGCGAACGTGATCATCTCGTCGAGCGTGATCGGCAGGGTAGTGGTGTGGCCGAGCACCACGTTGGCCGCCGAGTCCCCGACGAGCAGGAAGTCGATCCCGGCCTCGTCGAAGAGTTGGGCGGTCATGGTGTCGTAGCTGGTCAGGGCCGTAAATTTGCGGCCCTCAGCCTTGGCCTGGGCGAAGTAACGAGTACGAAGGCGTTTCATACCGCCTTATATTAGGACGGTGCGTGGCGGTTTGTTGGCGGTTATTGAAAACCGGATGTCCACCATGGTGTACACAAAACCCTTTACAATCGCGCGAAATGCACTAGGTTGTGTAGAAACACTTTGAAAAACGGGGGGACACTTTGCGCACCTATACCTTGGCACCACTACTCGCCGCCACACTGCTCGCTGGCTGCTCCAGTACCACCCTTACCGACGCCCCTTCCGCCACACCCAACGCCCCTCCGGCGGATTCTGCTGGTCAAAGAGCCTTTGTCTTCGAATCCGGTACCGTCCCCATCGGCGACTTCGACCCATTCACGCTTGCCCCCGAGGACTACTTCGATCCCTGCAACGACATCACCGAGGACGAATTCCGCCGCGCGGGCTTCACCGGGGAAATCAAGCGGAGCACGGACGGGGAGATTGACTCGCCGCATGGGAACTCATTTTGTATGTTTTCTGAACCCGGCACTTTTCAGTCCACAGGAATTGCGAACAGTGACGGGAATAGGACACAAGCAGAACAGACGCGAGTCATGGTCGAGGGGGTTGAATCAAAGATCTTGCCGGAGATCTACGTCTACAAACAGGAGATGCCGCTCGTGACGACTCATCCGTGTATCGCACAAGTAGATACAAAACGTGGAGCTATTGGAACGTTCTTTTTTAGTCTTGACGAAAGCTATTCGTTTGATGATTACTGTCAGATTGCGGTTGATCTGCTAGAGCAATTGTATTTATCCGGGGAACAAAACTAACCGAAAATATTGGGGGAAATATGACAAAAATACTTATTGAGGTTGATGATGTTAACGGCGCCATTAACGACCTGCAGACGATAGTCTATGGCGCTGCCGGAATGTTTACGGCAACCACTTTTAATGCTGGAGCAACCTTCTCCGCCGTCTCCGGCCTCCGCGAGGCAGGGGAGAAACACGGGGCGATCTACTCGGAGCACGCTCCACTTGCGACGGACGCGTTCACGGGGAATGTGAAGTCGTCGGCAAAGGTGTTGAAGGTCTGCCTGGACAATACAGTGATGGCGGACGATTCGATTGCGGGGATTGTGAACGCGGTCGGGCTTAGTGGAACGCCTGGGTTGAGTGGGCTGGGTTCGAATCTTGGGATGTCGTCGGCGGCGGCTGTCGCGAAGAGTTACAAGACGCAGCCGTTCAATAACAGTTCGGTGTACGCGTCGACGGATGGGAGCTTCGAGTCGCTGGTGAGCAATATTCTGACCACGAACACAGCGATTCCGTCGGGGTTGGCGTCGAATTGGACGTCGAATGCGCAGCGTATTTACGAGATGGTGGAGGCCATCGCCCCGGCCATTGCGTCCCTCGAATCTTCGGCGGAGACCGAGTTCGTCGCCCAGGCGATCGCGCGTCTCCAGCTGATTCAGACGGCGGGCTCCGAGTACGCAGCCAACTCGGCGGCGCTTGCGGGGAATAACACGGGATTGGCGGCGTTGGCGTCGTCGTCGCAACTTATGGCGGCGGCAGCTCAGGCTGCGGCGATAGCAGCTGAGGCGGTATCCCCGGCTGCGGTGAAGGCTGTGAAGGAGGCCTTTGTCAGTTCCTACCCGATGTACGTCAACTCGTACCTGCCAGCGACGAACCCGACCTTCGTCAAGCTGCTGCCGGACCTCACCGACGTCACCGGCTCCGACTTCTCCATCAGCGGCCCACCCGCGCCGACAGCACCCGAGTTCGCGGACGCACCGATGCCGGCGGGGCTTGCCAGCATCTTTGCCAACAACGGTTACACAGATCTCGCCAACGCGCGCGGCCCGCAGGACGTGTTGCAGCAGTTTGGGAAGCCGAACCCGGACATGCTCAACGCCATTGCGTCCGGCGCCACCCCGACCCAGGTCGCTTCAGCCCAGGCCCCGACGCTTCCTCCACCAGGCGCACTGAACGCTCCGGCAGCGAATGTCGCGCCGGGCGCTGGCCTCCACGGCGGTCTCGCCTCCGGTGCAGGTGGGCTCAGCGGTGCGACGACCGGCGTCGCCTCCGCAGCAGGCTCCGGCGTAGGCGCAGGCCAGGGCGCATTCGGCGGCATGCCGATGGGTGGCGCAGGCGGTGGTGGCCGCCATCGCGCCGGGTCGCTGCACCAGCAATCAGCAGGGTTCGGCTCGTCAGCAGGCTCAGGCTCAGGCTCAGGCTCAGCCACAGGCTTCGGCTCCAACGCTGGCCTCGCCGGCGGCGGCGCGGGAGGATTCGCCGGTCGGCCGGGTGCCGGGTCCACAGGTGGCTTCGGCGGCCAGACCAGTGCAGCGAGCGCCGCAGGATCTTTCACCAACACCGCAGGTCAGCAGGGGCAACGAGGCGGATTCATGGGCGCGCCAATGTCGCAGGGCCGCGGCAAAGATGACAAGAAGCAGCGCCCGAAGGCGG
Organism: Corynebacterium lipophilum; assembly: GCF_024102595.1. NCBI lineage: Bacteria > Bacillati > Actinomycetota > Actinomycetes > Mycobacteriales > Corynebacteriaceae > Corynebacterium > Corynebacterium lipophilum. Next base: position 41,585 of record NZ_JAEUWV010000007.1, on the reverse strand, counting down.
TCACCAGCGCCGTCGAGAGGGAGGGCAACATCCACGCCCTGCTTGGCGACGCCCCCTTAGTCAACCCCGGCGTCATCGGGTTCAACGTGCGTGGTCAGTAGGTAGCCCAGCGCGCTGGCGTAGTTCGGCGGCGCGCTCCGGGCGTGGCCGTAGTCGCCAGATGTGCGCGCTCACCCCGGCACCAATCACAGCGAGCAGCAACGCCACCGGCCACAGCCCGACCACCACTATCACCACCCATATGGAGGCGCCCATCCCCAACCACGGCAGCCCCAGAATCCGCAGCTTCTGCGCCCGCGTCAGCTGTCCTGAGTAGTAGTCAATAATGAACGGCCCGAACGTGTCATGGCGCAGCAGGTAGCGCTCCAGCCTTGGCGAGCTCCGCGTGAAGCACACCAGCGCAAGCAGCAGAAACGGCGTCGTGGGCAGGATCGGCACCCACACGCCGACCGCGCCCAGAGCGAGCGCCACCAGCCCCACAATCATGTACACGTATCGCATCGTCGCCACAGTCTAGCCGCAACATGCAACAATAGTTGTATGACTGCCTGCACTATCCTGTACGCTTCGTTCTACGGATCCACCAAGGAATACGCCAATGAGCTGGCGAAACGCCTCGGCACCACCGCCGAGCCAATCCCCGACGCCGACTTCAACCCCGAAGGCCCCATCGTGGTTCTCGCCCCCATCCACGGCCCGAACAACCCCGGTGCCAGCTTCATCCGCAAGCTCCCCGACCCACTTTTCGACGCCCACTCCGTCTCCCTCGTCACCGTCGGCATGAGCCTGGACGAAGTGGCCGTCGATAAGGACTTTTCCGCGAAACTTTTGGGCAGCCGCGCGGTCAGCGTCACCCGCTTCTACCTGCCCGGACGCATGAACTACTCCGAGCTGTCAGCCGCCCACGCTGCCACGATGGCGGGCGTCGTCGGCGCCCTGCGACTCAAACCGCGCAAGTCCGCGAACGACCGCATGATGATCGACACCTATAACAAGGACGTCGACCGCGTTGACTTCACCCGCCTCGCCCCCGTCGAGGCCTGGGTGCGCGACAACGCTTAGCGGAGTAGCCCAGCCTGCTGCGCGATTCCCCCGAGCAGGCCGAGGATGCCAAGCACGAACCCGATGATGATGCCGGCTTTCGTGCCGTCATCCATCGGCTCAGCCTTGAAATCCTTGCCCTGCAGGCATGCCTGGAGTGCCATGCCGTCATTGATGGCTGCGGTGTCCTCAGCAGTCGAGGATCCAAACGCCTCGCTGAGCTGCGACGACTGCTGCACATTTGAGATGTCCGTATCTGCCAGCTTCTTGAGGCCATCTTGCTTTGACACCCATTTTTTGATGGCGTCCTGAGTGTACGTTCCGTTGTTTTGGGTCATGTCCGCGCTGTCGAACTTCAGTGTGCAGTACTTCTGGTAGTTCTTCGTGCTCATCGTGTTCGACGCCGCATCGGCAGCCGGCGCGAGCATGGAGGCAGCCAAAGTGGCGGCGACAATAGTGGCGGTGATCTTCTTCATGAGTATTTTCCTTTTTGTAGAGAGAAAGCCCCGCATGGTGCGGGGCGAGCATTCCAGGTGGAACGTGTGCCTATGGCAGCATCGCTGCAATGTTGGCTGGCAGCATTGGCTTCAGCGCTGGTAGAGCGAGGGCAACGATGCCTGTGAGCAGGCCAACGCCGGTCAGCGTCCAGAAAGTAGCCAGACGTGCCGTGCGGTCCATTCTGAGGGAGAGCGCGGTGATACCGTCGGTCTTGTAGTTCCGGCTCTTGGTGCAGGCGCTCATTGCTTTTCGGGATTCCCACTTAGCGGTCTTCCAGGAGCCTTCGTCGATACCGGACAGGAAGCCGAGGCGGTCAGCAAATTCAGAACCGTCCCCTGGATCTGCAGCCAGCTCGGCCTCTGCCTGGGTAGGGGTGAACGTCTGGTTGTAGGTCAAAGTCCCACCGTCAAGCACTTTGATAACACAGTTACCGTTGACCATTGTATTTGTGACAGTGACGGTATCGGCCGCCTCGGCCGCAGGGGCCGCCAGGCCGAGTGCCATGGTTGCAGCTACGGCTGCGGTTGCGAACTTCTTCACAGTGAGATCTCCTTTAGTTGACAGGAAGAAATAAGGTTCTTGTATATTCAAGCCCCCCCCCCCTCATCATTTGTCAAGGCGGGGGAGATGCAGGGGTCTAGCGGAACAGTCCAGCCTGCTGCACGATTCCCCCGAGCAGGCCAAAGATGCCAAGCACGAAACCGATGATGATGCCGGCTTTCTTTCCTTCGTCCATCGGTGTGGACTGGAAGTCCTTGCCCTGCAGGCATGCCTGGATCGCCAGGGCGTCGTTCATGCGCGCTGCGTCGTTACCGTGCGAAGAGCCGAATGCCTCGCTGGGCTCGGACGACTGCTGGGCGCATGGGAGAGCCTTGTTTGCAAGAGCAGTCAAGGTCTTGTCCTTCTTGACCTCACTTTGCAGGAAGGTGGCGTTTACATTTTTAGAATCGAGCTTCAGTGTGTAGTACTTCTGGCCATACTGGTAGCTCATCTTGTTTGACGCGGCATCCGTAGCCGGTGCAAGCCTGGAGACGGCCAGCGCCACGATGCCGAGGAGCGTAGGCACAATGATTGACAGGCAGTATGCAGCTGCGCGAGCCTCGTGCGGCTCAACCACGGAGGCCAGCGAGTCAACAGCGTTGGTGGTGTAGTTCTTGCCTTCTTGAGATAACGATCGTTTCTTGCGGCTGGAGTTAGGTTAGGGCTTGCGTTTGATGACTTCGGGTATGCGTGCAGGGCCGGTAATCCAAACTTCAGCGCCAGGCCATAGTGCGTGAACCGTACGGCTGGCAATTCGGTGCCAGTGCTGCAGCGTGCCGGTATCTAGAAGCGGCTCGAGGTGTGAGGCCCTATTTCTGGCATGTAGGAGGGTTGAGCACCAGAAATAGGCGGTACCAGCTGAAGCGTCGAATCCTTTGCCTGTTGCGCAGATATTTGTCCGAAGATCTATTGCCTGGTCCCAGATGTCGAATTGTGGAGCGTTCGCACGACCTCCGAGCCGAATTGGTTTCGGTATGAGGTGCCTCCATGACCCAAAAGTTAGCGCGGCCACGAGGTCGTCGTGGGTTGGGTGTGGTTTGACTGCATGCCCGTTCAGTGGATCTCTCATCGAAGCCTTTGCTTTTGCTTCCCACCATGATCCATGAAGGTCTCCTTGGCGCCTGTGGGGGCTATTGGTCCAGCTGGATGGTGGAGTGCGGCGGACAATATGTGATAAGGGTACCTGTGGCTGGGTAATCCATTCTGGTGTACCGCCGACTTGCATGTTCCATGCTCGTAGCTGTTGATCAATCGTATCCCGCAGCGCAACTTCAACTAGCGCTAGGGTGCTTGTCACTGCGGCGGCTGCATCGATATTCCATTGATATAGTGCGAGGGCTTTTTCTGGTTCCTGGTGTGCTGCATCAAGATAGGTTTGAAACCGTGGGGCAGGGATATTTGTGATGAGCTTTTGATATGAAGACGGTTGCATTTGTTTTCCTTCATTATGTCAGCGTTGGCTGGTTTGCTCTGTAGAAAAGGGATGGGTATGATTGCGGTCATTGAGCAGGAATCACCTGCAAATTAAAGGAAATTCCGGTCCCGAACATTTTGTTCGGGGCCGTTTTTCATTTTCGACTGCTTGGATCTAGCGGCCCCTAAGCCTTAGTGCTTCACTTGGCTTCCGGGTGCTGCCAATAGAACTTGTTTGATTTGTTCCTTGTTGAGGTTCGGGTCCCCTCCTCGGCTGGCGGCCTTTCGCCATATTGGGTTAAAAGTGGCGAGCATCGCCCGATAGGTCGGCAGCATTTCGTGGTGTGAGTTACCGCCGTTTCGCTCTATGAATTCCTTCTGCTCTTCCCACCGCCCAGTATCGACCAGGTAGCCAACGTATCCTGCAAGTCTAGATTCGGTATCGAGTTGGTAATCAAACCCTTGGAATGTGCCGACATGTTCGGCGTCGATAACTCCAATTTTCGTCCACCCATCAGGCCCCAGTTTTCGAACGCTAAAATGCAAGACCCGAAACATGTCGAGTATGTCCCATGTAAGTTTGCACTCTTCGTAGGTTAACTCGGTGTCCGTTCCGAGGACCGCGGAATACTCCCCTGCATATCCGCATTCGAGTGCTGTTACGACATGTTGGAAAGAGTCGGCGTCGAAAAGCTCTTCTGGCAGTTTTCCGTGCGCTGCCAGTAAATTACAGTATTCCAAAGCTAAAATTTTACGCTCTACGGGGCTGATTGAGACGTCTCTGTTGTTTCGTTGCTGACTTTGTTTCTCCGAAATATGGCCAACATTTGACTCAAGAATTTCACGTATAAATTCGCTTTGTGTTTGGTTCTTGGTAGCGGACTCCCTCACGATCAACTCGGCTAGGTCATCCGGTACGCGAATTGTTATGGATTTCATTGCTTCCTCACTTATAGATAAAGATTAATGTCTTACAAAATAGCATACACGCTTACATTAGTGGGTTGTTTAGGCCGCCAGATATGGGTTGCGCATTCACCGATTGATCGAGTGGCATTTTTGGGCTTTTCGACGCCAATTCCCCCCATCTTGCGCTGACCTGCATTGGTCGATGCTAAGACGTCGACCGGAGCGGGTCGACCGGAACGCCCCACCAGCGAACAGACCAACAACCGAACCGCACGCAATTCTGTTCACAAAATCCCGAGCGCCGTTCCGATGACACATCCCACCCCACCGGCAAGCCCCACCGACAAGCTGCACCGCCACATTCCCCCTCCACACCCCACCTCCGGGCCCCACCCACTACACTGTGTATCCATGACTAACGCGAGCGAAACCCCAGCGCACCGTTACGGCGCGGGCCTGGCAAATCAGATTGAGCAGAAGTGGCAGACGTTCTGGAAGGACAACGGCACGTTTAACGCGCCGAACCCGGTCGGCGACCTCGCTACCGGTGACCCACTGCCCGAGGACAAGCTGAATGTGCAGGACATGTTCCCGTACCCGTCGGGAGCGGGGTTGCATGTGGGTCACCCGCTTGGCTACATCGCGACGGACGTGTTTGCCCGCTATAACCGCATGTTGGGCAAGAACGTGCTGCACACGTTGGGCTATGACGCGTTTGGTTTGCCGGCGGAGCAGTACGCGATTCAGACGGGTACGCATCCGCGTACGACGACTGAGGCGAATATCCAGAATATGAAGCGTCAGCTGGGCCAGTTGGGTCTGGGGCATGATCCGCGCCGTTCGGTGGCGACGACCGACCCGGAATTTTATAAGTGGACGCAGTGGATTTTCCTGCAGATTCATAACGCCTGGTTTGATGAGGACCTGCAGAAGGCTCGTCCGATTGAGGAGCTGGTCCGTGACCTGCTCACGGGTGCGCGCACGACGAAGGACGGCCGTAACTTCCGCGATTTGACGCACGCGGAGAAGCACAAGGCGATTGATGAGTTCCGCTTGGTGTACCTGTCCGATTCGATGGTGAACTGGTGCCCTGGTTTGGGCACGGTGCTGGCGAATGAGGAGGTCACGGCGGAGGGGCGTTCGGAGCGTGGGAACTTCCCGGTGTTCCGCAAGCGGCTGCGTCAGTGGATGATGCGTATTACTGACTACTCGGATCGCCTGCTCGATGACCTTGATTTGCTGGATTGGCCGGAGAAGGTCAAGGCGATGCAGCGTAATTGGATTGGTCGTTCGCGTGGTGCGCAGGTGGCGTTCGCGTCGGAGGCGGGCCCGCTCGAGGTCTTTACGACGCGCCCGGACACCCTGTTCGGCGCGACCTACATGGTGCTCGCGCCTGAGCACCCGCTTGTCGACGCCCTCACGGCCGATGCCTTCCCGGCCGACACGGATGAGCGTTGGACGAATGGGGCGGAGTCGCCGAAGGTGGCCGTCGAGAAGTATAGGGCGGCGATTGCTGCCAAGAGTGACTTGGAGCGCCAGGAGAATAAGGAGAAGACTGGCGTGTTCCTGGGTTCGTTTGCGACGAACCCGGTGAGCGGCGAGCAGGTCCCGATCTTTATTGCTGATTATGTGCTGACGGGCTACGGCACGGGCGCGATTATGGCGGTGCCTGCGCACGATGAGCGCGACTACGAGTTCGCGACCGTCTTTGGTCTGCCGATCGTGCCGGTGCTCGACGGCGACATCACAGAAACTGCCTTCACCGGCGACGCGCCGCACATTAACTCGGCGAACGAGCAGGGCCTGGACTTGAACGGTCTGGGCAAGGACGAGGGTATCGCGAAGGCGATCGAGTGGCTGGCCGACAACGGTGCTGGTGAGGAGAAGATCCAGTACAAGCTTCGCGACTGGCTCTTTGCCCGCCAGCGCTACTGGGGCGAGCCGTTCCCAATCGTCTACGACGAAAATGGCCAGGCGCACGGCCTGCCGGAGGACATGCTGCCGGTGGAGTTGCCGCAGGTGGAGGACTACAACCCGGTGTCCTTCGACCCGGAGGACGCGGATTCTGAGCCGGCGCCGCCGCTGGCGAAGGCCACTGACTGGGTCGAGGTCGAGCTCGACCTTGGCGAGGGCACGAAGAAGTACTGGCGCGACACGAACGTGATGCCGCAGTGGGCGGGTTCGTCGTGGTACCAGCTGCGCTACATCGACCCGACGAACGAGGACGCGTTCTGCGACATCGAGAACGAGCGCTACTGGACCGGCCCCCGCAGCGAGAACGACCCGGGCGGCGTGGACCTTTACGTCGGCGGTGTGGAGCACGCGGTGCTGCACCTGCTCTACGCCCGTTTCTGGCACAAGGTGCTCTACGACCTGGGCTTTGTGTCCTCGAAGGAGCCGTACCATCGCCTGTTTAACCAGGGTTACATCCAGGCGTACGCCTACACGGATTCGCGTGGCGTGTACGTCCCGGCGGCCGAGGTGGAGGAGAAGGACGGCAAGTTCTACCGCAACGGCGAGGAGGTCAACCGCGAGTACGGCAAGATGGGCAAGTCCCTGAAGAACGCCGTCGCCCCGGATGACATTTGCCGCGATTACGGCGCGGATACCCTGCGCGTCTACGAGATGTCGATGGGTCCGCTCGACACGTCGCGGCCGTGGGCGACGAAGGACGTCGTCGGCGCGCACCGTTTCCTGCAGCGCCTGTGGCGCCTGGTTGTGGACGAGGAGTCCGGCGAGGTCACCGTCACCGACGCCGCGCTCACCGAAGATGACAACAAGCAGCTGCACCGCACGATCGCCGGTGTCCGCGATGATTACGAGCATCTGCGGGATAACACGGTCGTCGCGAAGCTGATTGAGTTCACGAACTACCTGACCAAGACGTACCCGTCGGGCGCTCCGCGCGCGGCGGTCACTCCGCTGGTGCAGATGGTGGCGCCGCTCGCCCCGCACATCGCGGAGGAGCTGTGGGCGAAGCTCGGCCACGCCGACACCATCACGTTCGAGCCGTTCCCGACCTTCGAGGAATCATTCCTTGTCGACGCCACCATCGAACTACCCGTCCAGATCAACGGCAAGGTGAAGGCCAGAATCGACGTCCCGACGGACGCCTCCAAGGAGGACACCGAGGCAGTTGCGCTGGCGGATGCTCGCGTCAAGGAGCTGACCGACGGCAAGAACGTGGTCAAGGTGATTGTGGTGCCGGGCCGCATGGTGAACCTGGTCGTTAAGTAAACGTTCAGGAAACGTGTAGGCGCTGCGGAGCGTTTTTGTGTACTGTTGGGCAACATGACTGAACCAAATACACCAGAAAACGATCCGCAGAACCCGGGTGGCATCCCGTCCTACCCGGAGTACGGCGCGTCGCCTTACGGCCAGTCCTCGGGACAGCCCTCCGGCCAGTCCTACGGGGAGCAGGCCGATTTCGGTGCGTTTGACGTCAACTCGGCCGCGCAGGCGTCCGGGCAGAGTGCGTTGCGCTACCACGGCGCTCAGCTCGCCGTCCCGACGAGCCCCGCAGCAGCGATGCTCGCGAACGACGACGGCTTCGTCGGCATCACGCCTTCCCAGTTCGGCGACGGCGTCACCCCGCACCCGATCAGTAACCCGGCCGCGAACGGTGTCGCCCACCAGCTGGGTACCGGGAAGCTGTCCGTCGGCGCTGCGCTGAAGTACGGTTTCAAAACCGCCTACGCCAACCCGGGCACCTGGCTGGTGCTCGCGTTCGTGTACGCGCTGCTGAACAACATCGGCGGCGTCTTCCAGAGCGATGGCGTGAGCGCCCTGGGCACGCTGGTCCTGTTCTTTGCTTCCCCACTGTTCATCGCGGCAGCGCTGCAGCAGACCCTGGTTGGCCCGAAGCAGTTCATCCTGAAGGACATCAAGGCGGCTGCGTACGGCAAGACGCTTGGGATGACGGTAGTCGTTGGCATCATCACGACTCTGATCTTCGCCCTGCTCATGGTGATCGGTTTTGCCGTCGGCTTTGTCGGCGCAGACCCGGAGGCGCTCCTGAACGCCTCGGGCGGTGACCTAAGCGCCATAGACCCATCCGTGTTTGCCACCCTGTTCGTTGGGATCGGCATCGCGGTGTTGATCATGTTGCTTATCTCGCCGTTCTTCATCTTCCAGTCGTTCTACGCAGCCGACAACAACGGCACCTTCGGCGATGCCTTCAAGGCCGGCTTCACCACGGCGAAGCGCAACTACGGTGGTCTGCTCGGCCTGATGATCGTCTGCGGGATCCTGATGGCCACCGTCTCCGGCAGTGGCGCCGGCTCCAGCGCGGCAGCGATCGTCTCGCTGGTGTTGGGCACGCTGCTGACCGCCCCAGCACTCCTGGCGATGGTGTACGCCTACCGCCAGGTCTCCGGCGGCCCCGTCCCGCACGAGGTAGCCGTTGCCTAAACGCAGCACCTACTACACGGCCGTGGCACTGACCGCCGCGGCCGTGCTCTTTTTTACCGTCGGCAAGGCGTACGTGGGCCTGCCCGGTGTGTGGGAAACAACCTCCCATGAGGTCCGCCACCTGCGCCTCATCCCTTTCGGATCCTTCATCTACTACCGGGTCTGGTGGGGGCCGTGGCTCAACCTCATCGGCAACATCGTCCTGTTCCTTCCCGTCGGCTACTTGGCCCGCCTCCGACTCGGCACGGTGTGGAAGGCCACCCTGGTGTCGATGGTGGCGTCACTAAGCATTGAAACAGCCCAGTACGCGCTCGCCGCCGGCTACTCCGATATCGACGACCTCCTCATCAACACCGCCGGCGGCGCCCTGGGCGCTACACTGGCCGGCATGGGTAACCGCTCCTTTACTCGCACCATCTTCCCCGACGGCAACGAGCCCGACGCCCGCTTCACCCTCGCCAACGAACGAACCTTCCTCGCCTGGACCCGTACGGCCCTCGCGTTCCTCGCCGGCGGTATCGCCCTCGGCGCCTTCGATGTCACCGGCATCCCGCCCGGCACTCAAACCTTCGCCGCAGCCACCGTCATCGTGATCGGCATGGCGATCGCCGCCGGGGCCGCCATCCGCTGGGTCCGCGTGGAGCGAGCACTGCGCCACGGCCGCCCCCTGCCCGCCCCCGCGATCGCGCCACTCCTCGGCGTCGGCATCCTGGTCGCCTCCATCGTGGTACTAGTGGGGCTCCTCTCGTGACCATCCCCGTTCCGGACCCTGGCCTCCAACCCGAGCGCACCGCCCTGAGCTGGACCCGCACCGCCTTGGCCATGCTCGTTTGCTCGATGGTGCTCCTGCGCTGGTCCCACGCCTACCCGGTGCCCGTGTTCGGCGCCGTCGGTCTGCTGCTCACGCTGGCGACAGTGCTCATCGCCAGATATCGACGCCTCTACCGCACCGAAGCCCACAACCTCGCCCAGGAACGCTCCCAGCCAAACACGGTCTCCGTCTTCGCCACTGCCTCTGCCCTGGTGGGCTTGGGCGGGCTGGGCCTGTGGCTTGTCCTGGTGAATTAGAGGTGCGCATTAGGGGTGCGCACCTTTTTCCTACCCGAGCAGCGCGCGACCTGGGGAAACGCGCCGACCCGCGTGCGGAAAACAAGGAATTTGGTGCTGTCAGATTCGACGCAGTGACAAATCACGCAGCTAGGAAAACCTAGCCCATTTCTGACCAGGCATTATGAATATCTAGGTCAAAGGCGGGTGTGTGTTTTGCCACTCGACGCCAGTCTTGTGCTCCTTTTTCCTACCCGGGCAATCCGCGACCTGGGGAAACACGCCGACCCGCGCGTGAAAACAAGGAATTTGGTGCGCGTGTCGCCTCATTGGGAAATGGGCCTGACAGCGGACGCAATTCTGTTCACAAAATCCCGACAAGACTTCTGAGCACTACCTCAAGTCGGGCGCTCGAGGAAGAGCGCTAGGAGGAAAAGTCGATCGCGATGCACTTCAGCATGTCGTAGCCGTCGCCGTTGAGGCTGAACTCGCCGTCGACTTTCTCGCCGAACCCGAAGGACGCGAGCAGCGTGGTGCCTTCTTTGTAGATGGTTGAGTCGGCGGTGTGGGGGGAGTCGGAGATGAGGTTGAACATGAGCTGGTTCCAGTTTTCGCGGCCGAAGGTCGCGTAGAAGCCGCGTGCGATGTTTTCGGCGAAGTCGAAGGGGTTGTCGCCGCCGCTGAGGAGTTCGATGCCTTCGTCGGTGATGGTGTAGCGCCCGGTTTGTTCGGCGCGCATGAAGCCGGATTCGACGAAGAAGTTGTGGAGGCGCTGCCGCCAGATGGGGTCGTCGAGGAGGATGCCGTCCATGAGGTCGTAGAGGTTTTCGGTGATGCCGGTGTAGACGGGGGATTCGAAGGTTGGGTTGGGGCCGTAGTAGTCTTCGAGGAATTCGCCGATGGCGGCCATGACGGCGGGGTTGCTTTCGGGGTTGGGGTCGATGGCCATGATGTCTTTGAGGTCTTCGCGGTTGGCGAGGTATTCGCGGAGCGCTTCGCGGACTTCTTCGTCTTCTTCGGTTGCGGCGTTGGGGTCCATCATTTGGCGACTGACCATAGTTTCGACGCTGTAGTAGATGCGGTTCGAGATGCTGACGGGGTCCGCTTTGGTGAGCCTGTCGACCATGTGGCCCGGCGACATCACGGGCATCGCGGAGAACAGGGTTGGCGTGATGTGCATGTCGGCGGGTTGGCCGGCTGCGAGGCGGACGGCTTCGTCATAGAGCTCGGTCATCATGGCGGGGCCTTTGAGGTGCTCGATGACGTCGGGACCGAGCGCCGAGATCAGGACGGGGGTCGGGCCGGCGATGGTGGATGGCCCGAGTACTTGGACGTTGATGTTCCAGTTGGCGCCGGCGTCGTAGATGTAGCTCATGGTTTCGGGCATGTCTTGGACGGTGAGGTCGTTTTCGTCGTATTCGCCGGCGGCTGGTTGGGCGGTGTAGACGCGTTGTTCGCCGTTGATGGTCCCCGAAAACATGTGTGTTGCTGCGCTCGAGAAGCCGAGGGTGGCGTCGATAATGAGTGCGAGTTCCCCCAGGTACATCGAGTGATCAACATTAATGCATCGTGAAATCTCGGGTCGGGAGTTTTCTACGGTGATTAATAGAGAGATGTTCATGTCGTTCACTCTATAGTTTTGTATCTTTTAGCGCTCGCGAACTACCCAGAATGTGCAGCGGGCGACGCAGAGGAGCCAGTGGAAGACGAGGAGGGCTGGCAGCGCGGTGGCGATGATGGTGAGCCATTCGAGGTTCCAGACTTCGGCGAGGTGGTGGCTGCCGACGCTGATGGTGCCGGTGGGGAAGGTGGAGGCCCACCAGGCGGGGGAGTATCGCACCCAGTGCGCGACGGCGGGGTAGAAGTGCCACATGGCGAAGGCGATCATGGGGATCGCGATGATGAGCAGCACGGTGCCAACGATAAGCTCGGCATCCTTGCCGAACAGCAGGTCCACGGCGGACACTGTCTGCCCGACGACGCCGAGGGGGATCCAGACGGTCGCCGCGTTCGGCCCGCTCAGGTCCACTTTTCGACGCCACGCCGCCACATACACCCTGGCAAACAGCGGATACGCTGCGCCTATCGACGCCACCAAGCAGCACACGCCGAGTATCCAGTAGATGTCGCCGCCGCCTTTGGCGTGGGTGGTCCCGGCCGTGTTGGCCGCCATGATGGGGCCGACGAGCGCGAGCCCCCACGCGAAGTTCGGTTCCCCTTGGAAGCCGCGGAGCTGGTTGGCGTACACGGCGAGGCAGGCGGGAGCCCCGACCCAGAACCCGACGAGGATGTACGTCAGGTTGTCGGTGAGGTTGGTCCAGGCGGTGCCGAGCGACATGATCCCGATGAACGTCATGGCCCACGGCGCCATCATGTCCTGGTGGAAGCGGGGCGTGCGGTAGATGATGAACCCGACGACGAGCGCCACCAGGATGGCCACCCCGATACAGGCCACGACCCACGCCAGAGGGTCGAGTCCGCTGATGACCAGCAGCGTCGCCACCAGCGAGGTCCCCATGAGGCTGCCGCCCCACGCCGGGCCCGCTGGCGGCAGGCTATAGCTGGTCCTGGTTTTCACACGCGCTCACGCTGCCAGGAACGGAATCGGAGTGCGCACGCGCACCAGTGGAACAGCAGCAGGAGCAGCAGCCCGAAGGAGAGGGCGTGCCAGCCCTCGGTCCAGGAGCCCAGGCACAGGGTGCCCACCGGGAATGTGGAGCCCCACCAGCCCGGGCCGTACGGCGCCCAGGTGAAGACCGCCTGGTAGAAGCAGTACATGCCGAAGAGGACGCACGGTACGCCGATGGCGAACATGATGATGCCGTAGAGGTGGGCGTCGAAAAGGAAGGTGGAGGCGGCCGTCGACTGGCCGACAACCCCGAGCGGAATCCAGGCCGTGCCTGCCGCCGCGCCGCGCGGGCGATCGCGGCGCCGCCACAGCGACCAGTAGCAGTAAGCGAACAGCGGGATCGCCGGGATGAACGTGAAGAAGAAGCACACGATGCCAGCGTGGTGGTAGAACATGCCGTGCTCGGCGGCGAGCTGCCCACCGGACGTCGCCGCGACCATCGGCGTGACCGGCGCCAGCCCCCATGGGAACGCCGGGGTGGTGTAGTGCTCCGATACCTTCCAGAAGCCCCACAGCTGCCACAGGCACACCGCGATCGACAGCGGCGCGCCAATCCACCAGCTGATCAGCTGGAAGATGTCGTTGCCGGTCAGCGCCGTCCACGCAGAGCCGCACGCCAAAAGCCCCATCGTGTACATGCCCCACGCCGCCATGTTCTGGTGCCGCGGCGGCTCGTTGCGAATACCCACCGTGAACACCGCCAATAACACGGCCGCTACCAGTGCAAACGCGATCTGGCCGAAGCGGAACCCGTGCAACCCGGACAGTGTAGAGGCGATCGACGTCCCCATCAGGGACCCGGCCCACGCGGGGCCATACTTAGGCAACTGCATGCACCTACGCTAAGCCCGCCAGGCCTGTTTGGCCAACTACGAAACGCTGCCGAACAGCAGCGCTCGGCCCGTTTCTGTCCCCGTGTTGCGGACCGTCACCGCCAGGTGCCCGGCCCCAACCTTGCCTGCCTGGCCGCGCTCCAGCGCGACCCCCTCCAGACGCAGCCCCTCCGACTGAGCAAGTAGGTGGTGCTCGTAGCCCTCGTTGACCCAGAGCGTGACCTGCGCGCCGGGCTCCACCCGCAGCTCCGCGGCAAGTCGCCCCTTGGGCCCCGGCCTTGACTGCCCCGCCAGGCGCCCCGCATAGACTCGCAGCTTCCCGCCGGGCGTGGTGTCCACCGCCTTGAGCACCACCCACTCCGACGGCTCGCGGTCCGTGAGCGCCTTCGTTGTCGTTGGTATGTCTTCAGCCGAACAGATTTCTACAGTCGCACGCATGCAGCTATCCTACCGACGTGCAGAAACTTTCCGGTGGCCTCCTACTTGCGCTGGCCCTGCTCACCGCAGCGGGCCCGCTCGGCATCGACATGTACTTGCCCGGCATGCCCGAGCTCGCCACCCAATTATCGACGTCCCCCTCCTCCGCCCAACTGACCATCTCGGGGTTCATGCTCGGGATGGCACTCGGCAACCTGGTCTTCGGCGCCATCTCTGACGGTACGGGCCGCAAACCCGCCATCCTGGTCTCCTCGGTGGTGGCGCTCGCGGCATCGGTGGCGTGCGCCGTCGCCCCCACGATCTCCTTCCTGATCGCCGCCCGATTCCTCCAAGGCCTGGCAGGGGGCTGCGCCGTCGTCGTTACGCGAGCCGTCATCCCCGACATCGCCCACGGCCGCGAGGCCGCCCGCGGCCTGTCAGGCCTCATGGCGATCTCCGGCTTCATGCCCGCAATCGCCCCCGTACTCGGCGGCCTGATCATCCCCACCTTCACCTGGCGAGGCGTCTTCTGGACCATCGCCGCCGTCAACCTCGCCCAAATCCTCATCGCCTGGCGCTTCGTCCCCGAAACCCTCCCGCCCGCCAAGCGCACCCGCGGCACCCTCCGCACCATCTTCCCCCGCATGGGCCAATGCCTGCGTCGCCCCGCCTTCCTCGGCTACATGTTCGCCGCCGGGCTCGGCTTCGGCACCCTGTTCTCCTACATCTCGGCATCCCCGCTGGTCCTACAGGTCCAACTCGGCGTTACACCTACCACCTTCTCCCTCATCTTCGGCGGCATCGCCCTGCTCATCCCGCTGTCGAACTCCATCAACATGCGCCTGGTTAAGACCCACCAGCCACGCACCCTGCTCGTTGTGGCGTTATCTGTTGACATCCTCGCCGGGCTGATCCTGCTCGCTTACAGCCAGCTCGGTCCCAACCTCACGATGCTCCCCTTCATCGCCATCCTCTCCGCCATGGCCGGGTTCATCATGGCCAACGCCTCGGCGCTCGCCGTGGAGGAGATCCGGGACATCGGGATCGGCGCCGGCACCGGCGCGATGGGCTTCTTCCAGTTCATCATCGGCGGCCTGGTCCCTCCCCTGGTGGCGCTCGGGTCCAACCCGACCGCATCGATGGCCAACGGCATCCTCACCTGCGCCGGCCTGGCCCTGCTTGGCGTGCTGTTGGGGAGCGCGGCACCACATTCCAGGCCTAAAAACATCTAGCACTTCTGTGGCGTGCAGGTATCCTGGGGCCGCTTTTCAAATGCTGGAATTTGGTGTTTGGGCCGAACACGATGACACCAAATTCCTTTGCGCAGGGGCCGCGACCTGGGGAAATTCCCAGGCACGCTTTCCAAAGCGCAAAAGCAGGAATTTGGTGCACGCCCTGCCATAGCTATCGATTTCGACCCGGTTCTACTTATCCTCAGAGCGATTGTCCGTGAGAAAACCCATGAAACTGAAGTATGGGACATCTTCTGTCGCTCGTTGAACGGCTGCGAAAACAGCATCACTAATAGGGTCAATCACCTGGTCACTTAGGTTTAAGACTTCCAAGAAGAAGTGCTGGGTAATCACGTATGGACGAAAGCTCTCCTGATTGCTACCAGGTTCTAATTCTTCAGCGAGTTCATACTCGTCTTCATCGCATTCACCAACTGTGAAATCAGGAAGAGCGTCAGTTTCGGAGAAGGAAACTTTGAGTTCCTTCTGGAAACGCTCTGCAATATCGTAAGAATCTTTTTCAGAGCAATACACGTAAAGGTCTTCGTAAAAGCCTTGCAGCTCACCATTTGACAAGGAAGAAGGACTGGTCATGCGAAAGCCACTCCGTTCATGAGTAGTCGGGATAGTAAGTCTAGCTTTAACGGGGGCAGCAATTTCAGTTGCGCCGAGTGCTAGTGCTTATGCACCGAAGCCAGCATCAGAAGTCTTCCTAGCGCGGAAAAGTTGTCACGCTGAAGTGCGCTGTCGTAAATCTTCGGAATGAAGCAACGGGGCAATACATCTTTGGCAAAGGCAAGGACAGGGGCGCCGCTCAGCGAGATGCAAATAATAAACTGGGGAGGATGAAAGGAAAAGGATTCAAGCTCAAGCACTGCCGAGCAATCTAGCGCCCAACCAACACCTAAATAATCTTGCGCTCCCTCGCCCGGTCCACGGCGGCGGTCCGGTTGTCCACGCCGAGCTTGTTATAGATGTGGATCAGGTGGGTTTTCACCGTGGCCTGCGAGATGAAGAGCCGGTCGGCGATGGCGCGGTTGGAGGCGCCGGTCTGCAGGGCGCGCAGGATCTCGATTTCGCGGGCGCTTAAGGCCTCGTCGGGGCGCATGAGGCGCTCGGCGAGGACCCCGGCGACTTCCTGGGAGAGGACGCGTTTGCGCTGGGCGGCGGCGATGATGGCGTCGTGGAGTTCGTCCTCGGGGGCGTCTTTGAGCAGGTAGCCGAGCGCGCCTGCTTCGACGGCGGCGACGACGTCGGCTTCGGTGTCGTAGGTGGTCAGGATGAGCACGGGCGGGCCGCCTGCTTCGCCGAGGCGGCGGGTGACTTCGATGCCGTCCACGTGCGGCATCTGGATGTCGGTGACCACAACGTCGACGTTGTCGGGCATCCGCTCGATGGCGCGCCCGTCCGCGCCTTCGCCAACAACGGTGATGTCGCCGAAGGAGTCGAGTACTGCGCGGAGGCCGGCGCGGACGACGGGGTGGTCGTCGAGAAGCATGACGTTGATCTCACTCATGGGTGTCCTTTCCCAGGGGGATGCTTGCTGCTAGTACGTTACCTTCGACGCTGAGGGTGCCGCCGACTTCCGCGACGCGCGCCCGCAGACCGCGCAGGCCATAGCCTTCGGGGCCGGTGATGCCGCGACCGTTGTCGAAGACGTCGACGGTGGCGACGTCCCCAAGCTGTTCCACCGTGACCACGGCGCGGGTGGCGTCGGCGTGGCGCACGATGTTGGAGAGCCCCTCGCGCACGACTCGCTCGATGACGCCGGCGGCGGGCTCGGGCACGTCTTCGACGTTGAGGTCCACCGTGAGCCGCTGCCCGAGTGCTTGTTGACGCCCCTCCGCTCCCCGCGCGAGCTCCTCCAGCCTGCGTGGCAGGGGTTCGGCGGGCCCGGCGTTGACGGCGACGAAGCGGCGCGCCTCGGCGAGGTTGTCGGAGGCGGTGGCGCGGATGGTGTCGAGGATCTGTTTCGCGCCGGGCTCGGTGATCTGTTTGTCCAGCGTGCGGCCGAGCAGCACGATGGAGCTGAGGCCTTGCGCGATGGTGTCGTGGACTTCGCGGGAGAGGCGGGCGCGTTCCTCGAGGACGCCGGAGGCGTGTTCGGCGGCGGCGAGTTCCATGTGGGTGGCCTGGAGTTCGTAGGCGAGGTGTTTGTAGTGGTCGGCTTCGGCGCGGAGTGCCCGGTAGGAGTGGTAGATCAGCAGCGCCAGCACGGTGCCGAGCAGCGGTCCGACCACTCCGCCGATTCCCGCGCCCGGCGCTGTGATCGACAGCGTGAAGGCCAGCAGCAGCGCCGCCACCGCGATACCGGACCAGGTGGGCAGCACCACGGAGACCAGGATGACCAGCGGGAACTCCAACCAGACGAACTCGGCGGCGTGCAGCGCCATGACCACCCACAGCGCGAGGACGGCGGCGAGCCAGGTGTACATGGCAGCGCGGGGGAAGCGCTTGCCTTCGTTGTAGGCCACAGTCCCGGCCAGGTAGAGCAGCGCGAAGGGGACCGCCATGCAGATGGCCAGCGGGTTCCACCTGCTGGAGGCGATGCCGACGAGCAGCAGCACGGCAACCAGCACGTGCAAGCTGACGCGCAGGAAGGTGAGGATCCGGTTGGTGGTGTTCACGCAGATCACCTTAGACGGTGCACCCGACATCCGATGGAGGGCGGATCAACCGGACGGTTGATTCGAGGTTCAACCCCGCTCCCGATGGGGAATGTGCCTGCTCACACGCACAATGTGGGCATGTTCGTCGGATTGAGAGAAATTGTGAAAGCGCGAGGCCGCTTCGGCCTCATTGTTGGCACGGTTGGCCTGATCACGTTGCTCGTGGTGATGCTGACCGGGTTGACCAACGGGTTGGGCAAGCAGAACACGGAGGCCCTGGAGGCACTGGATGCAAAGTCGGTCGTCTTCCAGGACATGGATGAGCCTTCCTATATGACGTCGCGCGTGACGGCGGAGGAGGGCACGGTCCCGCTGGGCACCGGCCAGACCCTGCTGTTGCGGGAGAACGGGAAGGAGGAGTCCATCTCCATCCTGGGTCTGCCGAAGGGCACTGAGCTGCCCGGCGGCGAGGTGCTTGGCGACGGCGCGGTCGCGTCGCGTGAGCTGCACGTCGCTCCTGGCGACGAGCTCTCCGTCGGCGGCACCCCGATCACCGTCGACGCCGTCACGGATGACCTGTACTTCTCCCACACCGCGGTCTTGTGGGTGAACACGGAGGACTGGAAGGCCGCCATGCACACCGACGCGGACGGCACGGTGCTGCTCGCCAGCGATGACCGCGGTATGAGCATGAAGGAGTCCTTCAACGGCCTGGCTGCGTACAAGTCGGAGCAGGCGTCCTTCAACATGATCCTTGGCTTCCTGTACGCCATCGCGGCGCTGGTCATCGTGGCCTTCTTGACGGTGTGGACCATGCAGCGCACCCGTGACCTGGCCATTTTGAAGGCGATTGGGGCGTCGAATAGCTACTTGCGCAAGGATGCGCTGGGTCAGGCGGCGGTGCTGCTGGGCATCGGCGCGGCGGTTGGCGCCCTGATTGCGCTGGGCATTGGGCTGGCGGCGTCGAAGGTGGCGCCGTTCTCACTGACGGTGCTCACGGTCGCGGGGCCGCCGCTGGCGATTTGGACGATCGGGATGGTGGGCGCGTTCATCGCGACGCGCCAAATTACAAAAGTTGAGCCGCAGCTCGCACTGGGAGGTATTGCGTAAATGTTGCACATGGAACACGTCACCGTCACGTACCAAGACGGCGAGGACACACTCACGGCGCTGGACAACATCAGTTTCGACGCCAACCCCGGCCACCTCACATTCATCATCGGCGAGTCCGGCTCCGGCAAGTCCACGCTGCTTTCCGCAGCGGCCGGGCTACTGAAGCCCGACAGTGGCACCATTCTTGTCGACGCCACCCCGGTCTCCGACGAAGTCCGACTGCAGAAGATCGGGATGATTTTCCAGCAGGCCAACCTGATCGGGGCGCTCAATGTGAGGGATCAGCTGCTGGTCACCGACCACATTCGTGGTGTGAAGCCGCGCGTGGACCGCGCGAACGAGCTGCTCGCGGAAGTCGGCCTCGACGGGCTTGGGGACCGCAGCATGCAGCAGCTCTCCGGCGGGCAGCGCCAGCGCGTCGGCATCGCCCGCGCGCTGATGGGGGAGCCGAGGCTGATCCTGGCGGACGAGCCGACCGCGGCGCTCGACTCCGAGCGCTCCCACGAGATCGTGGCGCTGCTGCGCACCCTGGTGGAGGAGCACGATATCGCCTGCGGGTTCGTCACCCACAACGCCAGCCTCATCTCCGAGCGCGACGAGGTTGTCCGCGTCCGCGACGGCCACGTGTCGCGCGAGCGCGTTTCAGCGTAGCCGCGGCCGCGACCCAAGCGCCAAGGTGATGAACGCGCAGGCCGCCAGTCCGGCCGTCATGCAGAGCGTGCCAGGCAGGAAGCCGGCGTCCACCACTGCGGCGCCGAGCGCGGACCCGGCTGCGATCCCGACCTGGTAGGTCACCACGTAGATGGAGCTTGCCAGGTCTTCGTTGCGCTTCCCGGCGTGCAGGAAGATGGTGGTCGCCGACGGCGGCAGCGCCCCGTTCGCCAGACCGAACACGATAATCATCGCGATGATGAGCAGTACCGATTTCGTCTCCAGCGCGAGCAGCCCCAACGCCGCCGACCCGACCAGCAGCACGGCGACGAACCCGTTGACCCGGATCATGCGCCGGTCCACCGTGTTGCCCGCCGTCAGCACGCCAATCACCCCGCAGATGCCGAAGAGGGATAGCCCGAACGGGACCAGCTTCGGCCCGGCTGTCGTCGTCATGAGCAGCGCCAGGTAGGTAAAGGTGGTGAACACGGCGGTGACGTTGAACGTCAGGAAGAGGACCAGCGACGGTATCGCCGACTTTGTCCGCTTCGCCCCCGCTGCCGGCTCCGGGTGCTTCGCCGGCATCGAGGGTAGCGACGCCACTAACGCCACCACCGAGAAAATCACCGCGACGCCCAACGCCCAGGTAGCGCCGCGCCACCCGATCATCCCGCCGAGCATGGTGGTCAACGGCGTACCGATCACCGCCGACATCGTCGACCCGAACGACACCGTCGCCACGGCCTTGCCCGTCATCCCCTTCGGCGCAAGGCGTGCGGCCATCGGGTTGATGAGCGACCAGAACAGCCCGTGCGTAAACGCCGCGGTCACCCTCGCCGCCACCAGCACCGCGTAACTGTTCGCGATGCCCTGCAAGATCACGCCCCCGGCCAGGAAGCCGAGCGTGGCCAGGAAGACTGGCCTGCGGTCCCAGTTGCGGGTGAAGTGCATCAGCGGGATGGTCACCACGGCGACGAGGCCGGCGTACACGCTCATGAGGAGGCCGATCTGGCCTTCCGTCACGCCGAGGTCCTGTGCCATGGGCCGAATCAGACCCACCGCGAACATCTCGTAGGTGACGTAGACGAACGCCGCGAAGCTCATCGCGGACAACGGCAGCATAGGGAGCGACGACTGTTTACTCACACGTGACAACCTACACCGCGCGTGTTAGGCGAACGCCCCCAGGTTCAGCGCCTGCATGATCACGGTGCCTCCCGCTAGCACCGCGCCGAGTACCCCAAGCACGATTCCCGCGATTGCGAGCGGCGTGAGCTCCTTCTCTTCCACGGTCTCGGGCGTAGTCGTGGTTGGGGTCGGTTCCGTAGTCGGCTTTGCCACGGGCCTCGTTGTGGCCGTTGCGGTCGGCTCGGGTGCTTGGGTGGTTGGCGTGGCCGGTGTCGTGGGCGTGGGCTTTGGTGCCGTGCTGGTAGTCAGCGTCGGGATCGGCGGCACCACCGTATTCACCGCGTTCGGCGGGATCGGTAGCGCCAGGGTGGCGTCGCCGCCGGCGGCACAGAGCTGCTCAGCCCGCTCCCGCAGAGTGACGTATTCCTTGACGCGCCGCAGGTTGGTGTAGAAGAACGTGTCTGCGTATTGCTGCGCCCAGGCGGTTGCGGCGGCGTCGCTGAGCCCGGGGAAGCGGGTTTGGAGCTCGCGCGCGATGTCTGGGGTTTCAGTGGCTTGGGTGACCGGCCGGAACAGGGCGCGTTGCCCTGGCCCGAGCACCTGGTATTGCCCCATCAGTTCGTAGTAGTGGTAGGTCAGCACGTCATCCGCCGACGCCTGCGGTGTGGTGCGTTGCGGACTGTACTTGAATAGGTACCACTCGGCGACGCTCGCGGGCAGCCCCGCCTCAGTGAAGGCCTCAACCGCGTACGTGTGCTGCAGCGAGTCGGGCCGCGCGAAGTTGCTGGGAGCGAGAAACTCTCGCCCTTCCTCTTCCCTAATCCGCTTATAGACGTCCTCTTCGACCTTCCCCAGCTCCGGAAACGCTTGCCGGAATGTTTGATAGTCCAGCGCGTACTCTTTTTCGGGCGCGGAGAAGTGGAGGCGCGCTGCGTTCATGAGGCGGGCGTATTCGGCGGGGGAGAGGTAGAACGCGCAGAGTTTCGTTGCGGGATCTTGGGGGCCGATGACGGCGGCGTCCGCAACTGGAGATAGCAAACTGGCGCTGAGCCCGAGGGCTACAACGCCAGTGAAAAATCTCCGAGACTCCATGGAGATGAGATTACAGCATCTTGGCTGCTGTCAGGCCGAGGACCGCCAGGATTGCAATCACGATGGTGCCAACAATGCCACCGATGAGGGCAGCCGAGTTATCGCTCGTATCGACTGTCTTCGAAGGCTCCTGGTTCACAGTGGTCTTCCCGTTCAATGGGTTGACCTGAACGTCAACGGAAACCGTGGTGGTCGGAGAGGAAGGCGTGGTGGTTGGCTGCTGTTCCTTGTTACGGTCCGTGCCCTCAGCACCCTGCGAGACTGCGTCCGGGTTGGAGTGCTGCGTTGGGAAGAGCACGATGCCGGACTTGCCGTCGCGGCAGTTGTCCTTCGACTGGTTCAGCGCTGCTTCGACTTCCGCCATGGTGCGGGTCTCTGCGACGCCTTCCTGGTTCTCGAACTGGTCAACCCAAGCAGCTGCCTGTTCGTCGGTGAGGCCCTTGAACTGGTCCTTCTTCTCCTGGATCAGGGCGTCGCGGTCACCGATGGTCGGGAAGACTGGTTCCGGTGCGCGGAACGACTGCTTCGAGGCTGGGATCTCGCCGTTCTCGAAGTACTTGTCGTACTCCAGGATCTCTGGGAGGCGACCCGGGTTCTCGAAGCCTGCCACGACTGCGTCGCTCCACTTGTGGGTGACGTAGTCGAGTGCGACAGACTCTGGCAGTTCCGAGTCCTCAGCGACCTGCTTAGCGAGCTCAGCGAGCTTCGGGCGAGGATTTGGCTGGAACTGCTGCTGGTACGCAAAGTCCGACTTCAGATCGTTGTACAGCTTCTCGCCGTGCATCTTGGCTGCTGGGAAAGCCTGCTCGAATGCGAGCTTCCACGCCTTGTCGACGTCGAAGCTTGCCGCCTTGCCTTTCGACTGCTCATAAAGCTTTGTCTCTTCGGCGTTAAGGCGGATGGAGCATACGCCGGAGACATTCTCGCCAACGGTTGCGCCTTCAGCGGAAGGGGCGACCATGGCGCACGCGCCGAGCGAGAGCGCGATTGCGATTGCTTGGAGTCTCCGATTGTTGAACATATTTCTGAGTGTAGCCGAGGGAGCTGCGGAAACGTATTCGTTCGTTGACGCGTGTTTC
Organism: Corynebacterium lipophilum; assembly: GCF_024102595.1. Taxonomy (NCBI): domain Bacteria; kingdom Bacillati; phylum Actinomycetota; class Actinomycetes; order Mycobacteriales; family Corynebacteriaceae; genus Corynebacterium; species Corynebacterium lipophilum. Next base: position 18,944 of record NZ_JAEUWV010000007.1, on the reverse strand, counting down.
TGTATTTATCCAGGAAAAACCGTAAATAAACCTTAATATTCACATACTCGCAGGTCCATGACATGTGTTTGCGGGATTGTTCAACATCTACATTTAAGGAAGCCACAAACCAAACAAAGGGACCATACCCCACCTAACCCTTTCTGGGGGTGTGGAGGGTGAAAATGCAGTTCATCGGCATTAAATTACAGCGGTGTAATTTAGACCCACATACACTGCTTTTGCTAAAAACGTGCGCACCACGCCGTAGCGCTACGCACATTGGATGCAATTTCGCTAGCAGAAGTCTGTGCGTGGCCGTACGGTGTCCGGGAAGCGAGCCACGCAGCCACCGCGTGTACCTGAACCGACTGGGCCAAAAGTAGGACGTCGTCTATCCCGTCGCGCGCCACACGAGCCCCAATAATCCCGGCAAGCACATCGCCGGAGCCGGGTGTGGCGGCCCAGGAGGAGCCGGCGTCGATAAGGATGGATTCCTGGCCGTCTGAAACGACCGTGGCACGCCCCTTCCGGACCACCGTGCAGCCGAGCGCCCGTGCGCAGTCGGCAGTCTCCTCGACGCGATCGTTGGTCATACCTGTATATAGGCGTGAAAATTCACCGTCGTGCGGGGTCACCACAACCCGCGCCAACTTACGCGGCGCGCGGGCCACAAGGGTGAGCGCATCCGCGTCGAGCACCACCGGCACACCCTGCCGCAACACCCAATCGACGGCAGCATCCGCCTCCCCATCGATCCCGATACCAGGGCCGCACACCCACGCCTGCACCTGACCGGCTTGCTCCAACTCGCGGGTGGCCACGACCTCCGGCCGCGCCCGTACCACCTCAAGCGCCTGCGCGCCCGCGAACCGCACCATCGCCGGTGTCGCCGTCACCGCCCCAGCCGTGCACAGCAGCGCCGCGCCCGGATACGTGCCGCTGCCAGCGTGGATGCCGACCACACCGCCTGTGTATTTGTCGTCATCGGCGCCGGGCTCCTTGACGCTCACCGGCACCGGGCCCATCGGCCTGATGCCCTCGAGGTCCAGGCCCGTGTTGGGCACCGCGCGGTACGCCCGCACGTGGCTCTCCGGCAGTGGTAGGCCAATGTCCGCGCACAGCACATTCCCGCAGCGCGTCGAGAGGGCATGCGCGTAGCGCCACCCGCCGAACGTCACCGTCACGTTGGCCTGCAGCGCGTTGCGGCCGGCCTTGCCGGTGTCGGCATCCACGCCGCTCGGCACGTCCACGGCCAGCACCTGGTTCGCGTCGATGTCGGCGACAGCGTCGGGCAGGTCGCCGGCCCCGCCGAGGCCGAAGAGGCCGTCGATAAGGAGGTCGCACGCCCCAGGCTTCTCGACGACCCCACCTCCGGCCCCCACAAACGCATCCAACGCCCGCTGCTGCGCCCTGCCCAGCGGCAGCCAGGCCTCGACCTGCCATCCCTCCCTGGCGAGCTCCGCCCCCGCGTACAGCGCATCCCCACCGTTGCCGCCCGGGCCCACCAGCAACAACACTCGCTCCCGCGGCCCCGACATCTCGCGCGCCACGCGCGCCACAGCATGCGCGGCGCGTTGCATCAACGCATCTGGAGACGCCTCAGCGGCAAGGAGGGGAGCTTCCGCGGCTCGAATCTCCGCGGCGGAATAGGCAAACGGTGCAGCAAACATTCCGCCATTCTACGCGCTATTCCGCCTGGCAGGAGGGGCACCAGAACAAATTGCGGCCCTCGTACTTGCGCACCTCGATTGGTGTGCCACAAACAAAGCAGGGCTCGCCGGCGCGGCGGTACACGTAGACCTCACCGCCGTGGTCGTCCTTCCGGGGTGGTCTGTCCATCGCCTCGGGGCTGTGCTCGGGGCGCACAGTATCTATCCGGCCGTGCTCCACCCCGTACTCCATCAGCTCGCGCACGTCCTGCCACAGGCGCAGGAACGCCTCGTGGTCCAACGCGCGGCCCGGCACGAACGGGGAAATACCCAGGCGGAACAGCGGCTCCGCACGGTATATATTGCCCACGCCCGCGAAGTACTTCTGGTCCATCATCAACGACCCAATCGTGCGTCTCGACGCCCGCACCCTTTTCCACAACGCCTCCGGATCCGCGTCCGGGTCAAGGGGGTCTTCGCCGCTGCGGTCCAGGATCGCCTGCTCCTCCGGTGGGGAGACGTAGCGGCAGTACTGCGGGCCGCGCAGGTTCGCCGCCACGTCCTCGTTGGCCAGGCGTAGCCGGATCTGGCCCCACACGTCCTCGGCGGGCTCGAAACGGAAGGAGCCAATCAGGCCCAGGTGCACGTGCACCGTCGCCGTGGAGAACTCCAGGAACAGGTGCTTGCCCACCGCGCGGGCCTCCGTCAGGGTGGCGCCGGCGAGCGGGGTGACGTCGAAACGTCCTTGCGGGGACGAAATCTCGATGGGCTGTCCTGCGAACGCATCGTTCAGGTGGTGGGCGAGGCGATGGATGACGTGGCCTTCGGGCATTGGACTCTGCTACTCCTTATATCTCACCGATTAAGGTACAGTGCGCGCCGGCTTCCGCTCCGGTCGACCTCTTAGCGTCGACCAATGCAGGTCACGGCAATTTGGGGCTTTTCGACGCCAAAAACCTGATTCCGCGCTGACCAGGGTTGGTCGACCGTAAGAGGTCGACGGGAACCAACCCGCCCCAACGTGCACAAATAGAGATGCGCGCGCTGGCCCGGTATACTTCAGGTTCCATGCCATATAGCGTTGGATTTGATCGGGATAAGTACATTGCGATGCAGTCGGAGCACATTTCGGCCCGACGAAAAGCAATTGGGGGAAAGCTCTACCTAGAGATGGGTGGCAAGCTCTTCGACGACAATCATGCCTCCCGCGTTCTGCCGGGGTTTACGCCGGATAACAAGATTGCGATGTTGGACCGCATCAAGGATGAGGTCGAGATCGTGATCGCGTTTAACGCGGGTGACGTGGTGCGTCAGAAGATGCGGGCGGACCTCGGGATTTCTTACGAGGAGGACGTGTTGCGCCTCGTGGATGTGTTCCGGGAGCGCGGGTTCCTCGTCGAGAATGTGGTGGTGACCCAGCTGGAGGGTGAGAACCCGCTGGTGGAGGCGTTCATTGAGAGGCTGCAGCGTCTGGGCCTGACGGTGTCGCGCCACTACATGATTGCCGGGTACCCGCACGATACGCAGCGCATCGTCTCCGAGGAAGGCTTTGGCCGCAACGAGTACGTGGAGACGTCCCGCGACCTGATCGTGATGACGGCACCGGGCCCGGGCTCCGGCAAGCTGGCCACGTGCCTGAGCCAGATTTACCACGAGCACCGTCGCGGTATTAACGCTGGCTACGCCAAGTTTGAGACGTTCCCCATCTGGAACCTGCCGCTGTCGCACCCGGTGAACCTCGCGTACGAGGCCGCGACGGCCGACCTTGATGACGTCAACGTGATCGACCAGTACCACCTGGACGCCTACGGGGAGACCGTCACCAGCTATAACCGCGACATTGAGGTGTTCCCGCTGCTCAAGGCGCTGCTGCGCGAGGTGACGGGGGAGGAGCCGTACCAGTCACCGACGGACATGGGCGTGAACATGGCCGGCTACTGCATCAGTGATGACGCCGCCTGCCGCCACGCCGCGAAGCAGGAGATCGTGCGCCGCTACTACAAGACGCTCGTGGACGAGCGCCGCGATGATACCGACCACACCGTCTCCGACCGGATCCTCAACGTCATGCGGAAGGCGGAGGTGACCCCACAGGACCGCGTGGTGGTCGCCCCGGCCCTGGAGGTCGCACAGGCCACCGGCTCGCCGGGCGCTGCGCTGGAGCTGCCGGACGGCACCATCGTGACTGGCAAGACGACAGACCTGTTGGGGCCGTCGGCTGCGGTGCTGCTCAACGCCCTGAAGGTGCTCGCGGGGATCGACGACTCCGTCCACCTCCTGTCGCCGGATTCCATCGAGCCGATCCAGACGCTGAAGACGCGCCACCTCGGGTCCGTGAACCCGAGGCTGCATACTGATGAGGTGCTCATTGCGTTGTCGGTGTCGGCGTCGACAAGCAGTGATGCGGCGGCGGCGCTGGAGCAGCTGAAGAACCTGCGCGGCTGCGACGCGCACACCAGCACCATCCTCGGCTCCGTCGACGAGGGCATTTTCCGCAACCTCGGCGTGCTGGTGACTTCCGAGCCGAAGTACTGGAAGAAGGGGCTCTACCACAAGCGCTAAACTCGTGGGCATGACGAGCAAGATCCTCCTGTATTACAAGTTCCAGCCCATCACGGACCCGGACGCGGTGCGCCTCTGGCAGCGCGACCTCTGCGAGGGCCTGGGGCTGACTGGCCGCATCCTGATCTCGAAGGACGGTATCAACGGCACCGTCGGCGGCGACATTAAGGCCTGCAAGACCTACGTGAAGAAGACGAAGGAGTACTTCCGGGGCATCGAGTTCAAGTGGTCTGAGGGCGGCGCGGAGGACTTCCCGAAGCTGTCGGTCAAGGCGCGCGATGAGATCGTGGCGTTCGGCGCGCCGGGCGAGCTGAAGGTGGACGAGCATGGCGTCGTCGGGGGCGGCACACACCTGAAGCCGGAGGAGGTCAACGAGCTGGTGGCCAACAACCCGGATGTTGTGTTTTTCGACGGCCGCAACGCCCGCGAGGCTGAGATCGGCAAGTTTAAGAACGCTGTGGTCCCGGACGTGGAAACCACCCACGACTTCATCAAGGAGCTGGAGAGCGGCAAGTACGACTGGATGAAGGACAAGCCAGTCATCTCTTATTGCACCGGCGGTATCCGCTGCGAGATCCTGTCCAGCCTGATGAAGAACCGCGGCTTCGAGGAGGTCTACCAGATCGACGGCGGCATCGTCCGCTACGGCGAGAAGTACGGCAACTCGGGCCTGTGGGAGGGCTCGCTGTACGTGTTCGATAAGCGGATGCACACCGAGTTCGGCCCGGAGAATGACCCGGACTATGTGCAGCTTGGCCACTGCGTGCACTGCGGGGCGCCGTCGAACATGTTCTATAACTGCGCGAGCGAGCCGGAGTGCCGCCACCAGTACTTAAGCTGCGAGGCCTGCCGGGAGGAGAACCCCTACTGCGCAGATTGCGCTAGTGCGTCGCATCAAGCGCCAGCATCCCAATCGTGACCGTCAGCCACCACATGGTGAACGGCACGATGGGCAGCCAGAACACGCCCATCCAGGGGATCCAGCGCTCGTAGCGGTTGAGCTTGCGCACCATCAGCACCGCGCAGGTGAGCAGGCCCGCCACCGGCGGAATCGAGGTAACGACGGCCCACCACGTCCGCCACGACTCGGTGCACAGCCACGTCGCGTCCCCGGCCTCGCACAGGGGGCCGCCCTGCACGCGGGCGACGGCGGCGAGTGCCCACGCGAACAACAGCGTGCCCAGCACCGTCACCACAGCAAGCGCGATCGCCTGCTTCGTCGACGCCTTGTTGCGCCGCGCGACCTCCAGCGGGTCCGGCTCTAAGGCCAGCTCGTCGAAGCTGGCCGGTTCCGGCCGGACGCGGGAGAAGCGGTCCGCGCCGGAATGCAGATCGTTTTCGGGGTGGTCAAACACGTCAGCCATGGTTAGTGCTTCCCTCGTGGGTACACGATGACGGGCACGGGGGCGAAGCGGATGAACTCGCCCTCGCGGGTGCCAACGAACACGCGCTTGAGCGGGCCCGAGGACTTCGAGCCCAGGCACAAAATGTCGCCCTTCTTCCACTTCACCGAGTCGATGGCCTTCTTCCAACCCTTGCCGGTGGCGACGAAGGTGGAGACGTCGAGACGTTCGGTGTGCTCCGGCCCGAGGTGTTCCGCGACAGCAAACGCCGAGTCGCGTGCGCGGTCCAACAGGCCGAGCGCGGCCTCGTTCCACTCCATCTGGTCTTCCTGGTCATCGAAACCGCCGCCCTCGCTGGGGGAAAACGCGATGATACGCAGGGGGACGTCGAGAAGGCAGGCGAGCGTGGTGGCGTACGCCAGGCCGGAGAAGCTCGGCTGCACCGCGCCAGAGTCGATGAGCGAGTAGGTGACGCGGGTGATGCCCTTCTTCGAAAGCTGCACGCCCTTCGGCGCCAGGCCCAGCGGAAGCGGGGAGGAGTGCATCATCTCGTCCGCGTCGGACGTCGGCCGGAAGCGGCCCTTCGACGTCTTCGACTTCGAGCCGAGCAGCAAAATATCAGCCTCGAAACCGTCCGCCATCTCGAACAGGCACTCCGCGAGGCTGCCGCGCTCCAGCACCTGCGCCACCGGGTCCGCCCACTGCGAACGTGGCAACTCGTGCTTCAGCGCCTTCGTGGCCTTCTCGCTGATGGTGTCTCGCTGCTTCTGCAGCCACTTGTCGTACTTCTTCGACGACAGCGACTTCGTCCACGAACCCGACACCGACGCCGCAACCCGCACCGTCACGGGCAGGCTCCGCCCCAGCCAGGCGGCGAACTCGATCGCCTCCGAGTTGGAAGCATCCCAACCAACGAGCACTCGAAGTGGGCGCTCAGACTCAAAGGACTGGGCTAGTTCAGAAGAGAAAGATCGTGGCGCCATACCGACCTAGTGTATTAGCTTTCCGGGTTCGCGTAGACGTCTGCCAGGGTATTAATTGCCTCGGTGGCGGCGTCGAGCTGCTGCAGCGAGGCGTCATCAAGCGTGGCGAGCATATCCGCGAGGTACTGCGTGCGCTCCTTGCCCACTCGCCTCAACTCACGTTTGCCCTGGTCAGTCAGGTCGACGAGCACGCCGCGCCTGTCCTCCGCGGAGCGCGTGCGGTGCACGAGGCCGCGCTTCTCCAGCTGGTTGATGGTGTTCGAGGCCGTCGGCATCCGCACGCCCTCTGACGTGGCGATATGGCTGATCCGGCTCGGCCCTTCCACCTCGAGGCGACGCAAGATCGAAAGCTGGGGGCCGGTGAGGTCGGAGCGTTCCGTATTTCGGAAATACGCGACATACAAACTCGTCATCGCCGGGCGAATACGCTGTGCCAACTCCAACGGGTCAGGACGATCAGCCATAAGGACCTGCCTTGTACAAAAGAGACGAACAAAACGTGCAACGCATCATTCTATACATAGGCGAAGGAAACTATATTGTTGCGCTAGTATGGCGGCGATGTTCACCTACCAGCACGAAGTTTCGCACGAATGGCAACGCCGGGCGGCCCTTCGCGCCTATCACGCCGGGCACATTCCCAAAGAAGAGCTTTGCGACGCCGACTTCCTCCTCCGCGCAGCCGCAGAACATCACGGAGAGGCGTCGAAAAGAAACTGCCCAATTTGCGGCCGTGACATGCGAGAAGTGCGCTGGGTGTACAGCGAAAAGCTTGGACGTCGCACCGGCACCGCACGCAGCGAGGCTGAGATTGACACCCTCGTGGGTGAGGTCGGCCCAATCACCGTGCACAAGGTGGAAGTGTGCCCCCACTGCCACTGGAACCACTTGTTGCAAGAATGGACCGCCACTCCAGTGCGGTAAAAACGCCCGGTACGGGTAGTGTGTGCTGTAGCAATTCTGTAGGTGATCGTACAGGGACAATGTGTGACTAACGTAGACGAGAAAACCAAGACCCCATCCAAGTCCCGGTCGCGGACGGGCCAATGGGTCCTAGCCATGCTCCTGCTCGTGGTGTTGCTGGCCAGCATCCCAGCTGTGTGGTTTATCTGGAACTACCAGCGGGCGAACATCCCGGAGCCGCATGAGATCGAAACGGCGCAGATCTCAAACCTCTACTTTAACGACGGCAAAACCGACCTGGCTCGCATCGTGCCGCCGGAGGGCAACCGCGTTCAGATCCCGCTGGAGCAGGTGCCAGTTGACGTGCAAAACGCCGTCCTCGCTGCCGAGGACCGCGACTTCTGGGACAACTCCGGCTTCTCCTTCACCGGCTTCGGTCGCGCCGTGATCGGCCAGATTACCGGCAACGCATCAGCCGGTGGTGGCTCCACGATTACGCAGCAGTACGTGAAGAACGCCCTGGTCGGCAATGAGCACTCCTATGAGCGCAAGGCCAAGGAGCTGGTGTACTCCATCAAGATGACCCACTCTTGGACCAAGGAAGAAATCCTCAACGCCTACCTCAACACCGTCTACTTCGGGCGCAACGCATACGGCATCGAGGCTGCTGCGCACGCATTCTTCGACAAGCCGGCCAGCGAGCTGACGCTGGAGGAGGGCGGCGTGCTTGCGTCCTCCATCCAGCTGCCGAGCCAGCTCGACCCGTGGACCAACCCTGACGGTGCGAAGGCCCGCTGGAACTACGTGATGGACGGGCTCGTTGAGACGAACAAGCTCGACCCTGCGAAGCGCGCCGGGCTGCAGTACCCGGAGACCCGCGATCCGTCGACCTACTCCGCCTACACCGAGGCGAGCGGCCCGAACGGCCTGATTAAGAACCAGGTGATGACGGAGCTGGCCACCATCGGCATCTCCGAGTCGGACCTTACCAACCGTGGGTTGAAGATCACCACCACGATTGACCCGAACTCGCAGTCAGAGGTCGAGCGGATTTCCCGCGAGCAGCTTTCGCTCCTGCAGGACGACGCCCGCACCGGCGTCGTGGCCATCGACCCGAAGACGGGCGCAGTACGCGCCTACTACGGTGGCGACGACCCCTCCGGCTGGGACTACGCCAACGCAGGTCTGCAGACCGGTTCCACCTTCAAGATCTTCGCGCTGGCCGCGGCCCTACAGCAGGGCATCCCGCTCAACGCGATGTACTCGGCAACCCCTGTGACGCTGCCGGGTGGCCACGTGGTGACGAACTGGGATGGTGGCGGCGCAGGCATGATCTCCATGCTGGATGCCACCCGCACCTCCTCGAACACCGCGTTCATGCGCATCCAGGATGACCTGGATAACACCACGCAGGACACAGCTGACATGGCGCACGCTCTCGGCGTGGCCCGCTCCATCCCAGGTATCCCGGTGACGCTGCGTGAGAACGGTGGCCAGCCCTACGAGGGCATCGTGCTGGGCCAGTACCAGTCCCGCGTGCTCGATATGGCTACGGCGGTGTCCACGCTGACGAACCGCGGCCTGGCGCACCCGACACACTTCGTGCAGCGCGTCACCGACGCCTACGGCGAGGTCCTCTACGAGTTCGACCCGGGCTACACGGAGCGCCGTGTTTCCCAGCAAGTCGCCGACAACGTGATTAAGGCGATGCAGTCCGTCGTCCCGTACTCCAACGCCGTGTTGGCCGGCGGCCGTCCGTCAGCCGCGAAGACCGGTACTGCCCAGCTGGGCAACACCGGCCTGAACAAGGACGCCTGGACCGTCGGCTCGACGCCGCAGCTCGCCGTGGCCGTGTGGGTGGGCACTGCCGACAACACCTCGGCCATCTTCAACTCCTACGGCGGCAACATGTTCGGCGCCGACACCCCGGGCCGGATCTGGAAGAACGTGCTGGACTCCCTCCTGCAGGGCCAGGACTTCGAGTACTTCCCTGAGGCATCCCCGGTGTACTGGGGCGTCCACCCCTACTCGGGCGGCGTGAACCTGGGCGGCTACTACGGTGGCTTCTCCGGTAATTCGACCACGGGTGCTCCGGCGGATGCGGCGTCGCCAAGCGCCGACGCCAACGCGCCGACGGGCGAGGCCGGACCTGGCCAGCCGGCGGCACCAGCCCCCGCACCGGCTCCGGCTCCGGCGCCAGCACCGGCGCCCGCGCCGCGGCCGGACCCGGTACAGGACGCAATCGACCAGGTTATAAACGATATCTTTGGATAACGGAGCAACGATGACAGCAACCACGTGGCCTGACCCGAAGGATCGCGTCCAGCCAGCCCTCACCGAACCCGCCGCCCGCGGTTGGGTTGAGTTCCTCGGCGGGCCGATGGGGCGCTTCGCCCAAATTGGTCGCTCCAAGTTCTGGACGCCGCTACGCACCATCTTCGCGCTCGCCTACGTCTTCATTGGCCTCGGCGCGCTGTCGAAGTCGAACTGCGCAATGGGCAAGTTGGACGATAACGGCATCATGCAGGTCAACTGGGACGGAAACCGGCAGTACACCTCCTTTTGCTACAACGACATCCTGCCGCTGTACGGCGGCCGCGGCCTGGACCAGCCGGGCTTCGTCTACGACTTCTCCTGGGTTGAGGGTGACCTGACGCGCTACATGGAGTACCCAGTGCTCGCTGGCCTGTTCCAGCAGTTCTGCGCGTTCATCTCCCGCAACACCTACTTTGTGGTCTCCCGCATCCTGCCGGAATCCGGCTGGTACTTCTACGTCACCGTGCTCATCCTGGCCGCCATCTGGGTGGTCACGGCGCGCATGGTGGCGGAGCTAGCCGGTAACCGAATCTGGGACACCTTGCTCGTCGTCGGCTCCCCGTTGCTGATCATGCACCTGTTCACCAACTGGGACATCCCATCCATCTTCTTCGTCGTGGCAGCCATGCTCGCCGTGCGCAACAAGAAGTACTGGCTGGCAGGCGTCCTGATCGGCGCCGGCACCGCATTCAAACTGTGGCCACTGTTCATCCTCGGGGCCTACCTGGTGCTGGCGATCAGGAAGCGCACCTTCGTGCCCTTCCTGAAGATGGTGGCCGCCACCGCACTGACCTGGGTGGCGGTGAACCTGCCGGTGTACCTGCACAACCCGGAGGCATGGAACGAGTTCAACCGCTTGAACACTGACCGCGGCTGGGAGTGGACCACCATCTACGCAGTGATCAACCGCGTCTTCGGGTGGAGCGGATTCGACAGTGGCGAAGGAGCCCCCGTCATCCTGAACACGGTTACGCTGGTGCTCTTCCTCGCGGGCTGCGCAGCCGTCCTCGTGCTTGGCCTGAAGGCGCCGCGCACGCCGCGCGTCGCCGAGCTGTTCGTGCTCATCGTCGGCTTCTTCCTCCTCTTCAACAAGGTGTGGAGCCCCCAGTACTCCATCTGGTTCATCGTTCCCGCTGTCCTAGCCCTGCCGTACTGGCGCCTCCTGCTGACCTGGATGACGGTCGACATGATGGTGTGGCCAGTGCTGATGTGGCACATGATGGGCGAGGACCAAAAGGGCGCCCCGGGCGCGCTGCTGGACACCGTCATCATCTCCCGCGACGCACTCATCATCGCCATTATGGTGCTGGTTATCCAGCAGATGTTCGGCAAGCGCGAGGATAAAGTTGCTGCCGCACACAACGGCCACGACCCGCTTCTGACTACCCCTGAAGATTGGAAGGAGCCAGCATGGGATCCGCAACCGTTACCGGAATCGCCTCAATCGCAGTCGGATTCGGTTTCATCGCCGCAGCGTTCGTAGCGACTAACCGTCAAGAAATCCCTCGCGCCGTTGGCTACGGTCTTGCCGCTTTTGTCTTCATTACCGTCATTCCGGTGATCCTCGCGGTCTTCGTAGCCGTGCCCAATCCGCAGTAGGGCGGAGGGGGCGTCGAGAAGTATTTTGCCCAGCGTAACGGGTGGGGTACGCTGGTGGGGTTGCTTGACGCAACGACCCTCCTGCCACCGCACAATGCGGCGGCCGAAAACATTCAAATCTAGACCATAGGAGGTGATGAGGTCCGTGCGTCACTACGAAGTAATGATCATCCTCGATCCACAGCAGGATGAACGCACCGTTGCCCCGTCCCTGGATAAGTTCCTCGAGATCGTCCGTAAGGAAAACGGCAAGGTAGAAAACGTTGATGTGTGGGGCAAGCAGCGTCTTGCGTACCCAATCAACAAGAAGGAAGAGGGCATCTACGCTGTCATCAATCTTGAATGCGCAGCAGATACCGTCCAAGAGCTCGATCGTGTGCTGAGCCTGAGCGAATCAGTGCTGCGCACCAAGGTTCTGCGAACCGACAAGTAAAGAACGGCTTTCGGAACCACGGAAACGAAGGAGTCAAAACAATGGCACAAGGCGATACACCGATCACCGTCGTCGGCAACCTGGTTGCGGACCCGGAACTGCGGTTTATTCCAAGTGGTGCAGCGGTAGCGAACTTCCGCATCGCTTCCACGCCACGCCAGTTCAACCGCGACACGAATCAGTGGGAAGACGGCGAGGCCCTGTTTTTGACCTGTAACTGCTGGCGTCAGATGGCGGAGAACGTCGCAGAGTCCCTCACGAAGGGCATGCGCGTTATCGTCAACGGTCGCCTGAAGCAGCGCTCCTATCAGACCCGCGAGGGCGAAAACCGCACCGTGTTTGAGGTCGAAGTTGATGAGGTGGGCCCGTCCCTGAAGTACGCCACCGCGAACGTGCAGCGCACGCCACGCGAGGGCAACTCGGGTTACGGTCGCCCACAGCAGCAACAGCAACAGCAGCAGCCTCAGAACATGGGTGGGTTTGGTCAGGCACCGCAGCAGCCTGCACAGCAACAGCAGCAGGCACAGCAGTCGCAGCCACAAAACGATCCGTGGAATTCGGCTCCACCTGCCGGTGGATTCGGCGGGATGGACGACGAGCCCCCGTTCTAAGCATTTCCCACACATAAGCATTTTCAACTCAAGGAAGGTTAGGATTCATGAAACTGATCCTCACCGCTGCCGTTGATAACCTTGGCGAGGCAGGCGAGATCGTCGAGGTCAAGGGCGGCTATGGCCGTAACTTCCTGCTCCCACGTGGCCTGGCTATCCCAGCCACCCGCGGTGCAGAGAAGCAGATCCGTGATATTCAGCGTGTACAGAAGGAGCGCGAGGTCCGCGACTTGGACCACGCAAAGGAGCTGCGTGATCAGCTCGACCAGCTGACCGGCGTGAAGGTGCCAGTGCGTACCTCCGAGAAGGGCAAGCTGTTCGGCTCCGTCAAGCCTGGCGACATCGCAGCAGCTGTCAAGGCAGCCGGCGGTCCATCCCTGGACAAGCGCCGCATCAATGTACCGAAGGGCCTTGTTACCAAGACCGGTGGATACCAGGTCAAGGTGAACCTCCACGACAGCGTGGAAGGCAAAGTGAACTTCGAGGTCGTTAGCAAATAACGACGATTACCGATAGGTAGTCCAACGACAACAGCTTGAGAACGGGTCCCGCTTGTGAGGAGCGGGGCCCGTTTTCGTTTGCCTACCTTCGCCTGTGGATAACTCTCCACAGTGAGGCGGTGTGGCGCCCATGTGACAATGCGTTTAGCGCACCGTAATCGCCTAGTCAAACCGGCTGGTAGCGGGTTTTCCACCGGGGGTGCCAACGGGTATGGTCTTGAATAAAAGTGGTGTGACCTGCGAAGATGTCGCTGTAGCGCGCGCTATCGATGGCTTTTCCACACACTCTCCACACGTTGTGCACATCCCCTGTGGATAGACCCCAGGCACAATAGAAAACTATTCACAGCCCCTGTGGATAACTCAACTGGCGGTACGTGAATTTCCGGGGTATCCGGTACGCTGTTGTGCAACACGAAAGGGTAAAGGGTGCTGCATGGCTGAGAACTCGAGTGCCGCGAGCTTCGACGATTTTGACGACGACTACGTTCCACCACCGGAGCCTCCGGAGTCCTCGGTGCCACCGGAGCCACGCCAGTGGGACGGCGGGTCGTCGAACTTTAACCGGGGCCGCAAGGACCTGAAGGAGTACCGCCAGCCCCCGCACGACGAGCGCGCGGAGCGTTCCGTGCTTGGCGCCATGCTGCTCAACCAGGACGTCATCACTGACGTTTCGGACGCGTTGCGCCCGGAGGACTTCTACTTCCCAGCGAACCAGCTGGTGTACAAGACCATCACGGACCTGTACTCGCACGGATCCGACATTGACGCGGTGGTCGTCGCAGGCCAGCTGGACCGCAACAACGAGCTTGAGCGCGTCGGCGGCGCCCCCTACCTACACACGCTTATCTCCGAGGTGCCGACGGCCGCAAACGCCCGCTACTACGCGGAGATCGTCGAAGAGAAGTCGATCCTCCGCCAGCTGGTCAACGCAGGTACGCACGTGGTGCAGCTCGGTTACGAGGGCGAAGACGGCATGGAGATCGACGCCGTCGTGGACCGAGCTCAGCAGGAACTCTTCCAGATCTCTCGCAAGAACGCCGGCGAGGACTACAAGGTGCTCGGCGACCTGCTGCAGGACACTGTCGACGAGCTCGCAGCCATCGCGCAGGGCGGTGGCCTGGAGCAAGGCGTGCCCACCGGCTTCATTGACCTGGACAAGCTCACCAACGGCCTGCACGCAGGGCAGATGATCATCATCGCGGCGCGCCCGGGCGTCGGTAAGTCGACGCTGGCGCTCGACTTCATGCGCTCCTGCTCAATCCAGCAGGGCAAGACCTCAGTGATTTTCTCGCTGGAAATGAGCGCGTCCGAAATCATCATGCGCATGCTCTCCGCCGAAACGGAGATCAAGCTGTCCTCGATGCGCTCGGGCCAGATGGGGGAACAGGACTGGGAGAAGCTCACCCGCCGTCTCGAGGAGATCCAGGACGCCCCACTCTTTATCGACGACTCCCCCAACCTCACCATGATGGAGATCCGCTCGAAGGCGCGCCGGTTGAAGCAGCAGCAGGGCCTCGACCTGATCGTGCTGGACTACCTGCAGCTGATGAGCTCCGGCAAGCGAGTGGAGTCGCGCCAGCAGGAGGTCTCCGAGTTCTCCCGTAACCTGAAGCTATTGGCGAAGGAGCTCGAGGTACCGGTGATCGCGATTTCCCAGCTCAACCGTGGCCCCGAGGCCCGCACAGACAAGAAGCCGCAGCTCGCCGACCTCCGCGAATCCGGCTCCCTGGAGCAGGACGCCGATATGGTCTTCCTGCTCTACCGCCCGGACTCGCAGGACCGCGACGACGAGCGCGCCGGCGAAGCCGACATCATCGTGGCGAAGCACCGCGGCGGGCCAATCGACACGATTCCGGTTGCACACCAGCTGCACTACTCGCGCTTCGTGAACATGGCGCACGGCTAATCCTGCACCCGTCCGGGGGTGGGCAGCCAAGGCTGCCCTTGCTTAGGGTTGGCTCGCCATGCATGACACGCTGCGCGTTTCTGGCTAGCATTGTGGCCTAACACAGTTACGAACGAAGGAAAAGTCACAATGTCTGTCCGAATGATGCACGACGCACCGTCCGCGTGCGCCCACACGGTGGCCCAATTAGAGGAACGTATTACCGTCGCGAAGAACCAGGATTCGACGATGCTGCTGAACCTCCCCCGCAGCATCGACGAGCTGGCCGCCACCTCCCAGCCAAGCGGTGTCCTGCACCGCCTCCGCGGCCTGTTTAGCGCGTAGCGCGGAAGCGGCGCAGCCGCAGCGAGTTCGTCACCACGAACACGGATGAAAATGCCATCGCTATGCCTGCAAGCAGGGGGTTGAGCAGCCCGATGGCTGCCACGGGGATGAGCACCACGTTGTACGCAAAGGCCCAGAACAGGTTGCCTTTGATGGTGCGCAGCGTCGCGCGCGACAGGCGGATGCCGTCGGCGGCGCTGACCAGCGAGTTATTCATCAGGGTGATGTCGGAGGCCTCGATGGCCACGTCGGTACCGGCGCCCATCGCCATGCCAAGGTCGGCCTGCGCGAGCGCTGCGGCGTCGTTCACGCCGTCACCGATCATCGCCACGCGTTTGCCCGCGTCCTGCAGGCTGCGCACGAGCTCGACTTTGTCGGCGGGGAGTACGCCGGCGGTGACGTTGGCGGCGTCGATACCCACTTCCTTCGCCACGGCGAGCGCGGTCGCGCGGTTGTCGCCCGTGAGCAGGTGCGGCTCGAGCCCCAGCTCCTTCAGCTTTTCGACGCCCACCCGGGAGTCTTCCTTCACGGCGTCGCGCACCGCAATAACCCCTTCAAGCACGCCGTCGACCTCGACGGCGACCACGGTCGCGCCAGTCGCCTCCATGGACTCAAAGTCGTCCCGGTATTCGCCGAGGTCAACCGTTGGGCGCCCCACCCGGACGTGTTTGTCGTCAACGGTCGCGCTGGCGCCGATGCCGGGCTCGTTCCGGAAGTCGGTGACGGACTCGGTGCGAGCGTCCTGGACGTAAGCGGTGATGGCACGGGCGATGGGGTGCTCCGAGTGCGCCTCCACGGCGGCGGCGAGTGCGAGGGCGTCGCTGCTGCCATTCGCGTCAACCACGGTCATTTCGCCGGTGGTGACGGTCCCGGTCTTGTCCATCACGATGGTGTCCACCTGGCGGGTGGATTCCAGGATCTCCGGGCCGCGGATCAACAACCCGAGCTCGGCTCCTCGCCCGGTGCCCACCAGGATGGCGGTCGGGGTGGCCAGGCCGAGCGCGCACGGGCACGCGATGATCAGCACCGCCACCGCCGCCGTAAACGCAGCGGCCACGCTATAGCCCAACAGCAGGTGCGCTACCAGGGAAACCGCCGAGATAGCGATCACGGTCGGGACGAAGATCTGCGCGATCCTGTCCACCAGCCGCTCTACCGGCGCCTTGCCTGCCTGCGCGTCCTTGACCAGTTGGCCCATCTGCGCCAGCGTCGTGTCCGAACCAACGCGCGTCGCCCGTACAAGGAGGCGGCCGTGCGTGTTCAGGGTCGCGCCCGTGACGTCGTCGCCTTCCTTGACGTCGACAGGAACAGACTCGCCGGTGAGCATTGAGGCGTCGATCGCCGAGCGTCCCTCGACCACCGTGCCGTCCGTCGCGACCTTCTCGCCTGGGCGCACCACGAACGTGTCGCCGACCTTCACGTCGGCGATCGGCACGCGCGTTTCCACGCCGTCGCGCAGCACAGTCGCGTCCTTCGCGCCCATGTGCAGCAGGTTGCGTAACGCCTCGGAGCTGCGCCCCTTCGCGCGGTGCTCAAACCAGCGCCCAAGCAGCAAAAACGTGATAACGACGCACACCGTCTCCAGATAGACCTCGTCCATCGCCGCCGAGTTCGGCATGAGGCTCATGTGCATTTTCATGCCCGGCTCGCCCGCGTTGCCGAAGAACAGCGCATAGATAGACCACCCGTAGGCGGCCGTGGTGCCCATGGAAATCAGCGTGTCCATGGTCATGCTGCCGTGACGCAAGTTCAACAGGGCATTGCGGTGGAACAGCGACCCCGCCGAGAAATACACCAGGGTCGTGGCAGCAAACGCCGCCCACTGCCAGTACGTGAACTGCAACGCCGGAATCATCGACACCAGCATCACCGGCAGCGACACCACCGCGGACCACACGATGGTCCACAGGAGGGTGTCGCGCTCGGGTTCGGAGGGGGCGTCGGCAAGCGGCTCGTCGGCGTCAGTGACCGTGAACGCATCGTAGCCCGCGTTCCGAATCGTTTTGATCAACGCATCAGGGTCCGCGAGCGCCGGATCGTACTCGACGGAGGCGGTCTCCGTCGAAAAGTTCACCGACGCCTCGACCCCCTCCATCTTGTTCAGCTTTCGCTGCACCCGCGACGAGCACGACGTACACGTCATGCCCGAAACGCCGAGTTCTATCTGTGCATTCGACATTAGAGCAGCTTGAACCCCGCTTCCTCAACCGCCTTATCGACGTCCTCCCTGCTCACCTCTGCGCCCTCAACCACAACCTTGCCGGTTGTGTGGTCAGCGTTCACCGAGGTCACGCCTGGGATCTCCCCGACCTCTTCCTGGATGCTGAGCTCGCAGTGCCCACAGCTCATGCCCTCAACCTGGAATGTTTGCGTTGCCATAATATTTCCTTCCTTCCTGCGGGAATCGCCCCGCACTTGTTAGTGTTGCATTGATAGCTGCCAATCTAACAAAAAACGAAAAGGAGCTACCTAATGGCCACAACCGACCTCACTGAGGAAACATTCCAGGAAACCGTTCTCGGAGAGGGCATTGTCATCGTCGACTGCTGGGCGTCCTGGTGCGGCCCCTGCCGCCAGTTCGCGCCTGTTTACGAAAAGGTCTCCGAGAAGCACCCGGATGTGACCTTCGCGAAGCTCAACACCGAGGAATACCAGCAAGTAGCGGTCGCCCTGGATATCCAGGCAATCCCGACGCTCATGGTGTTCCGCGACGGAATCATGGTCTACCGCGAAGCCGGTGCCCTGCCGGAATCCGCATTCAACGACCTCGTCGAACAGGTCAAAGCACTCGACATGGACGAGGTCCGCCGCCAGGTCGAGGCCCAAAACGCGCAGGAGGGACAGTAATGGCAAACCCATTCGTAAAGGGCTGGAAGTACCTGATGCAGTCCTTCGACACCAAGATCGACGAAAACGCCGACCCGAAGGTGCAAATCCAGCAGGCCGTCGCCGCCGCTAAGAAGCAGCACCAAGAAATCACTGAGCACGCAGCCGCCATCATTGGCAACCGCAACCAGCTCAGCATGAAACTGGACCGCCTGCTGAAGTCCCAGCAGGACCTTGAGGCGAAGACCAAAACCGCCCTCCAAACAAACGACGACGCCGCCGCAGAGGTCATCGCCACCCAACTGGTGTCCGTCGAGCAGGAACTCGAGCAAACCAAGCAGGCCTACGCCTCCGCCGAGCAAGCCGCGCAGGAAGCCCAAGCGAAGCAGAAGGAATCAGAGGCGCGCCTGCAGGAGCAGCTCGCCCAGGTCTCCCAGCTGGAGTCCCAGCTTGACCAGGCGAAAATGCAAGAGCAGACCACCGCAGCCATGGACTCCATGAACCAGTTCGGTGGCAACGACAACGTCCCGACCCTCGACGGCGTCCGGGACAAGATCGAACGCCGCTACTCCCAGGCGCTCGGCGAGCAGGAGCTGGCCAAGTCCTCCATGACCGACCGGATGACCGAAATCGAGTCCGCTGGCAGCGATGTCGCCGCCAGCGCCCGCCTGGATCAGATCCGCGCTGAGCTTTCCGGCGGCAAGTCGGCTTCGTCCTCTTCCGAGGCCCCGAAGGAAATCGAGGACAACAAGGACTAGGAAAACCTCAGCGCCGCAAACTGTAGTAACAGGATTGTAGTATTCCCCGAAAATAGGGGCTGCGGATGTTTTGTTGGAGTGCATCACGAGGGACTTTGTCTCGTAGTTATGCACTCAGCGCCTGTCTATGCTCAGCGATGGTCGTATAACCATCACCAAGTGTCGACTTCAACCTTGTATGGATATAGAAGTCAATGTAGGACTCAATATACTCGCGCATCTGCGCAACTGTCATCTGCGACGTAT
>NZ_JAEUWV010000006.1:0-105195 GCF_024102595.1 Corynebacterium lipophilum | reverse complement strand
ATACGTCGCAGATGACAGTTGCGCAGATGCGCGAGTATATTGAGTCCTACATTGACTTCTATATCCATACAAGGTTGAAGTCGACACTTGGTGATGGTTATACGACCATCGCTGAGCATAGACAGGCACTGAGTGCATAACTACGAGACAAAGTCCCTCGTGATGCACTCCAACAAAACATCCGCAGCCCCTGGGGAGCCGAAAAAGGGATTACTACCATCCTGTTACTACCTTTTAGGTTTTACGGCCGAGCCTCACCTCATCGATGCAGCACCCCGGGCAGCTTCAACATACCCGTGTGCAGCCCGAACGCGACAGCACCACCGATCAACACCGCCAAGATTCCGAGCACGATACCAACGATGTTGCCCGTCGAAGAGCCTGACATAGGTGCTGCCGTCGGTTTCGCTTGAACAGTCATTTTCGTTTCGTTGCCCGCAACATCACGAACCTTCACGACGTCCCCCGCACGCAACGGCCGCGACAACCGAAGACTCCACCTCTTTTTGTTGTTCGCTTGCACAGGCGACTCGCCCTGACCTGTTACCGACACTGTTAGCCTCTGCCCCGCATGGTCAGCGCCACCTCGGAGCTCTGTCAGCCCCTCAACGAGGGCGTCCAAAGTCGGTGCCTTCGTTGTCCGCGGGGCGGACTCCGGAGCCGACGTCGTAACCGATGGTTTCGTCGTTGCAGTTGTCCGCGGGGCGGATTGCTTCGTGGTCGCGGTTGTCCGCGGGGCGGACGGCTTGGTCGTTGCGGTTGTCCGCGGGGCGGACTCCGGAGCCGACGTCGTAGCCGATAGTTTCGTGGTCGTAGTTGTTCGCGGCGCGGACGGTTTCGTGGTCACAGTTGTCCGTGGGGCGGAACTTTCAGCACTCGACGGAGCCGGCCTCGTAGCCGACGGTTTCGTGGTCGTGGTCGTGGTCGTGGTTGTCCGCGGGGCGGACGGTTTCGTGGTCGTGGTTGTCCGCGGGGCAGACGGTTTGGTCGTTGCGGTTGTCCGAGGCGTGGACTTCGGAGCCGGCCTCGTAGCCGACGGTTTCGTGGTCGTGGATGTCCGCGGGGCAGACGGTTTCGTGGACGTAGTTGTCCGCGGCGCGGAACTTTCAGCACTCGGCCGAACAGACGTAGTTGTCCGCGGCGTGGACTCCGGTGCCGACGTCGTAGCCGATGGTTTCGTCGTTGCGGTTGTCGGCGGGGCGGACGGCTTGGTCGTCGTAGTTGTCCGCGAGGTGGACGGCTTGGTGGTCGTGGTTGTCCGCGGGGCGGAACTTTCAACGCTCGACGGAACAGGCCTAGTTGTCCGCGGCGTGGACTTCGGTGCCGACGTCGTAGCCGATGGTTTCGTCGTTGCGGTTGTCGGCGGGGCGGACGTCGTTGGCTTCGGAGGTACTACACTCGGCGCCACACTCGGCGCCGAACTCGACGGCGTGGCCTCAGCCTCAGCTGCGGACACTGTCACAGCGGCAGTAACCGTCTCGGTGGACTGGTCCGGGTAGGTAACCAAAACCCGGACGTCGTGGCGCCCGGCTTTTGTCCCGGCGGGCGGGGTTACGGTGAGGGATCCATCGGCGGACACGGTGACCCAATCTTGTGTGTGGGCGTCGCGGGCGAAGCTGACGTCGTCAGGCGCGGGACGACCTGTGGGAGCGAGTGTGGGTGCCGGCGCCGTGGTGCGCTTCCCTGCTTCGACGGTGATTGGCTGCCATTCCGGCTGGTAGTCCTCGGCGAGTGGTTTGGCGCTGACTGCGAATTGCGCGGAGTCCACAATTTGGGACTCGAGCATCAATCGACCCTGGAAGGTGGTGCCGTCGGGGGTGTCGTCGGGGACGGTGAAGGAGCAGCTGTTGAGGTTGTCGTCGTTGCAGGCACCGACGATTTCGCCTCGCGCGTTGGTCCACTCGATGTCGGCGGACTGGCCAAGTGCGGAAACCATTTCTACGAAGGGGTGCACGTCGGCTCCAGGCGCGGCGCGGTGCAGGCCGGTGGATGCGCTGAGGTGGAGGCGGGGGTCGGAGGCGTCGGGGACGAGGGCGAAGTGGACGCCGTCGGCGGCGAAGATGCCTTCCGCGCGGTACTGGGCTGCGGGGAGTACGGAGTGTTCGCCGGCGGGGCCAAACATCGGCACGGACCATCCCGAGTACGCCGGGAGCACCTGCTGCGTTGGCCCGGAGTGCTTCGAGCCTGCGACGACGAAGCCGTACAGCGAGTCTTCGGTTACGCGTCCGCTGAATCGCACGGTGTAGTGGCCGTGCTCGACCTTTGCCATCACGGTTTCAGCGATCGCTTCGGGGTATTCGCGCAGGTATGCGGCCTGTGCGCGGGAAAGCTCGGCAGGGTCTGCGATGTCGCCGGTGGCCTCCCTCAGCTTTTCGACGCCCTCTTCGCTCAACCGGCTCATCACCACGTAGTGGCCGTCGCCATCTTGGCCTTCAGTTTTGCGCGGGAATCCGTCTTCCTGGTTGATGCTGGACCAGTACACCACGCCGGAGACTGAGTACTGTGGCCGATCTCCGGCAGGGCCGTGCTCGTCGAGTTTCCACTCAGCGCGCGGGCGGGCGAACGCGAAGGGGGCGTCGGCGGTGGCGGGTTGTTCGGCGGCGTAGATGTGGGCGTGCGTCAGTGCGGAGCCTTCGATGACTTTGGCGCCGAGTAGTTCGTCGGTGTCGGGGCTCATGAATCCGACACCGGAGCCTGGTCCCTGACGCAGCGTGACTAGGGTGTTGCCGGCGGGCCCTTGTTGGTTGGGGCGCAGCCACAGCTTGTAGCGGGTACGTTTGCCTCCAGATTCCGGGGCGAAACGGTGCAGGGCGCCTTCGGAGTCAACCCAGTCGAGGTTGTCGAAGACGAAGTAGCCTTCTCCCGGAGGGGTGCCGTCGGCAAGTGTGTGGGTGCTCGCAGTGAACACTGGCGACGCCGGGGACGTGTTGTCCATCCACTGCAGGTAGACGGTGTAGCCGTTTCCGAGTCCCTGCTGTTGCGCATTCAGCGAGTAGGCGTCCGTGGCCAGCACTGCGCGGCCCTGCACGACTCCCTGCACCTGCTGCTGCTCGATCTGCTCCAGCGAGGTGACGCGGCCGGCGGCGATGGCGTCATTTTCAGTTTGTGCCTGCTCTACAGCGGGGTGCGGGTCCGCCGCGAGAGCGGGCGCGTCGTTAAGCGCGAGTGAGCAGATGATGGTTCCGGCGATCAGCGCACGTCGGCGGGCGGCGCGGGACGCTCCAAAGTTTCGCATGAGGGGTGTCCTTTCGGAGGCAATAAAATCGCCCTGATGCTACTTCAAAGTTTCTCGAAAACACGCATCCTAATTAGCCCGACAAAAACATATGAAACACGGTAGACAATTCTCCCGCCTGCACATTTACGAGCCGTCACGCCGTAGCCCATACAGTACATTTTCGACACCTGGCCACAAACAGGCGCCGCACACTAATGAAACTTCAAGGTCACAAAAACATCCACCGCACACTCGCGCGGTGGATGCATCACAAAGGATATAGACCGTAAAATGTGTGGTGATTTCCACCACACTCGGCGCTGAGGGGCTACGCCTCGTCGGTCGACAGCGCTGCCACGAATGCCTCCTGCGGCACGGTGACCGAGCCGATCGCCTTCATACGCTTCTTGCCGGCCTTCTGCTTCTCCAGCAGCTTGCGCTTACGCGAAATGTCGCCGCCGTAG
Organism: Corynebacterium lipophilum; assembly: GCF_024102595.1. NCBI lineage: Bacteria > Bacillati > Actinomycetota > Actinomycetes > Mycobacteriales > Corynebacteriaceae > Corynebacterium > Corynebacterium lipophilum. Next base: position 101,514 of record NZ_JAEUWV010000006.1, on the reverse strand, counting down.
CACTTGGACAACACGTCCTTACGCAGCGCACGGATGTTTTCGCGCGAGATGATCTTCGAGCCAATCGCCGCCTGCACGGGGACCTCGAACTGCTGGCGTGGGATGAGTTCCTTGAGCTTCTTGGTCATCTTGTTGCCGTACCACTGCGCGGAGTCCTTGTGCACGATCGCGGAGAACGCGTCCACGGGGTCGCCCTGCAGCAGGATGTCCACCTTGACCAGGTCCGCTTCCTGCTCGCCGGCGTCCTCGTAATTCAGGGAGGCGTAGCCCTTGGTGCGGGACTTGAGCATGTCGAAGAAGTCGAAGATGATCTCGCCGAGCGGCATGTAGTAGCGCAGCTCGACGCGGTCCTCCGAGAGGTACTCCATGTTCTTCATGGTGCCGCGCTTCGACTGGCACAGCTCCATCGTGGTGCCAACGAACTCCTGCGGGACGATGATCGTCATGTTGACGATCGGCTCATACACCGCCTGCAGCTTGCCACCTGGCCAGTCGGATGGGTTGTGCACCATCTGCTCTGAGCCGTCCTCGGCGATCACGCGGTAGGTGACCGACGGCGCGGTGGAAATCAGGTCCAGGTCGAATTCGCGCTCGAGGCGGTCGCGGGTGATCTCCATGTGGAGCAGTCCCAGGAAGCCGCAGCGGAAACCGAAGCCCAGCGCCACGGAGGTCTCTGGCTCCCAGGTCAGGGAGGCGTCGTTAAGCTGCAGCTTCTCCAGCGACTCGCGCAACGCCGGGAAGTCCTCCTGTGAGACCGGGAACAGGCCCGAGTACACCATCGGCTTGACCTCCTCGAAGCCGTCGAGTGGCTCCTCTGCCCCCTTGTTAGCCCAGGTCACGGTGTCGCCGACGCGGGTTTCGCGCACATCCTTCACGCCGGTAATCAGGTAGCCGACCTCGCCGGGGCCGAGCCCCTTTGTCTTCTTCATGGTTGGAGAGACCACGCCGATCTCGAGGATTTCGTGGCGCACGCCGGTATTCATCATCTGCACCTGCTGGTTCGGCAGCAGCTTGCCGTCCATCATGCGGATGTAGGTAACGACGCCGCGGTAGGTGTCGTAGACGGAGTCGAAGATCAAGGCGCGGGCCGGCGCATCGGCGTCAAACTCTGACGATGGTGCCGGGATTAGTTCGACGACCTTATCCAGAAGCTCCGGGACGCCTTCACCTGTCTTGCCGGACACGCGCAGCACGTCCTCCGGCTCGCAGCCGATAATGTTGGCGATCTCCAGCGCGTATTTCTCCGGGTCGGCTGCCGGCAGGTCGATCTTGTTGAGGACCGGGATGATTTCCAGGTCATTGTCCATGGCCATGTACAAATTCGCCAGGGTCTGGGCTTCGATGCCCTGGGCGGCGTCGACAAGCAAGATTGCGCCCTCACACGCCTCGAGAGCGCGCGAGACCTCGTAGGAGAAGTCGACGTGGCCCGGCGTGTCAATCATCTGCAGGACCATCTCCTGGCCCTCGTACTCGCCGGAGCGGGGCGTCCATGGCAGGCGCACGTTCTGGGCCTTAATAGTAATGCCGCGCTCGCGTTCAATATCCATATTGTCCAGGTACTGATCACGCATCTCACGGGCCTCGACGACATCAGACAGCTGCAAAATGCGGTCCGCGAGCGTGGATTTTCCGTGGTCAATGTGGGCAATAATGCAGAAGTTTCGGATCCGCTCCGGGTCCGTGAACGTGGTTTCCGCGAAATTTCGTTTTTGGGCAGCCATAATTGTGCCACTCTACCTCGCAGTGCCCCATTTCGAAACACAACCTTGCCCAGGCCAGGCAAAACACTTAAAGTTTGCACCATGGTTTTCTGGCGCAAGCTTCAACAGCAACGACGTGCCTCCCTCGAGGAGGGGCTCGCGCTGCTCAACGAGCGCCTCGGGCTCACCCCCGGCACCAAGACCCGCACCACCGCCACGCGTATCGACGTCCAACCTACGGAACAGCACGCCCGGAACCTGTATTACGGTCCGGACATGGACGGCAACGCCGAACCCGGCGAGGTCGTGTGGGCGCTCGTGCCGTCGACTCCCCCGGAGGAACGCGCGATGCTCGTCGTCGGACGCGACCACCACGATGTTCTTGCCCTGCTCATCCACTGCGGCGAGGAGCCGGTGTCGGACCCTGCGTCTGCCACTGAGGAGTGGCTCGGCATCGGCACCGGGGACTGGGACGCCTCCGGCCAACCCGGCTGGCTGCGCCTGGACCTGCTGCTTGTCGTGCCGGAGGCAAGTATCCACCGGCGAGGCGCCACCCTCCCCGCCCGGCGCTTCGATCGCGTGGCGAACCGGCTGCGCGACACGTACCACTGGACCTAGTAAGCCTGCCACTTGCCCCGTTTCTCGTGGTGGGGTATCTTAGTCGAGTTGTTTGTATCCGGTTTCGGGTGCGTGATCTACGCGGGCAGGACCTTGGGTTCGCGTCAAGTTCAAAGCATTACGCAGCAACAGCCCGTTGCCGAATCTTCGACATTGCAATCGATACCAACTTATTTAAGAGGTGCACATTATGGCTAACATCAAGCAGCAGAAGAAGCGCGTTCTCACCAACGAGAAGCGTCGCGTTCGCAACAAGTCCGTCCGTTCCGCTGTCCGCACGGAGATCCGTAAGTTCCGTGAGGCTGTTGAGTCCGGCGACAAGGCTGCCGCTGAGAAGCAGCTGCGTTTCGCTTCCCGCAAGCTGGACAAGGCTGTGTCCAAGGGCGTGTTCCACCGCAACAACGCGGCGAACAAGAAGTCGAACATGGCTCGCGCTCTGAACAAGATGGCCTAAGCTTTTCGCGCAGAGCAATCCTGTGCCCCGGCTCCGTCCGGTGCGCAGGATTTTTTGCATTCGTAACATTGCTGGATCTGCTCTACGATACTGAATTTGTGAAGAACTATCGTCGTGCGCTTTGCGCAGCAGTAACAGCTACAACTCTGACGTTGGGCGCCGTAGCGGTGGCCCCTGAGCAGTCCGCCGTCACCCCTACAGCGCAGGCACAGCAGATGCCTGACCTACGTCAGCTCCAGAAGATGTTGAACCCGCAAAACATTCGGTTGGACCGGCTGGCGCTGCTCGTCGGCCTTGTCGCGGCCATTGTGATTTTGGGCCCGGTCACCGGCACGATCGGCTCCTCGCACGAGCCGGGCCGCCGCGGTTCCCAGGAGCGCCGCACCGTCAACGCTGATGGCCTGTCGCGCTCCTACAATGTGGTGTTGCCTTCGGGCTATGAGGAAGGAAAGTCCTACCCCGTCATCATCGGCTACGGCGGGTGGCAGCACACCGCCGACCAGATGCAGGGCTACGCCCACCTCGAGTCCGCTGCTGCGGGCCGCGCCATCGTCGTCTACGCCGAGGGCGAGTCCCAGGCTTGGGCGGGTGCACCGTACGCACGTACGTCGACGCGCGAGGACATTGCATACACCCGCGCGATTATCGACGACCTCGTCGAGAACTTCGGCGCCGACCGCAACCGCGTGAGCGCCGTCGGACTTTCCAACGGCGGTGGCATGGTGGCCTCGCTTGCCTGCCACGCCCCTGAGCTTGTCAACGGTATCGCCTCTGTGGCGGGCGCCTATTACAACCCGACCGTCGAGGGCTGCAAGAGCGGTTCCGTGCCGACGCTCATCATGCACGGCACCAACGACAACGTCGTCGGCTACGACGGCGGCACCCGCCACGGCAAGCCGTTCCGTTCCGTCAACGACGTGTTCAACCTGTTCATGGACAAGAACGGCTGCATCGCGGGCTCCGCCACCGAGACCCGCCTGGGCAACGTCACCACGTTGAGCCCTGCCTGTGGCGCCCGAACTGAGCTGCAGCGCGTCGAAGGTGGCGGCCACACGTGGTTCACGGATCCATCTGCAAGTACCGCCACCGTGGACTTCCTGCTCAGCCTGCGCTAAGCAGACCACGCACCACGAGGAGCGCGCCAACAACGCAGAAGAAGCCGCCGGAGCCCATATCGATTGCGGGCCCGGCGGCTAGTAATTTGCGCCGCACCCGGTTCGTAGACACCACCTGCGTGAGCACGCCGAACAGGATGAACGAGCTGGCCCACAGCGACAGGATCACCACAATCTGCGTTGCCCACGACGGACTGGCTGGCAGCAGTGGCGCAATCATGGCGGACAACGCCAGCACGATTTTCGGGTTCGCCAGGTTCGTCGAAAGTCCCCGAACAAAGCTGGCTCGCAGGCTACCGAGCCTCTGCTCTGCTTCCTCGAGGGAAAGCGGTGGGTTGCGCCGGTCGCGCCAACCCTGGCGCACCGCGTTGATACCCATCCATACCAGATACGCTCCGCCGATCACCTGCACTACCTGCAGCGCGCGCGGCACGGCGGTCAGCAGCGCCGCCGCACCGAACACGGTCAGCGAGCACCACCACAGCACACCCAGCTGGATTCCGCACGTCGTTGCCCACGCGTGCGGCCGCGAGCGCGTCGCGGTACGGGTCACCAGGATGACGTCGGGCCCCGGGGCGGCCGCACCAACCAAGTTCAGACCGACAATGACCGCGAGATCTGCCGGCGCGATCAACGCTGCGTGCCCTTGAGCAGGTCGATGAGGTCCTCACGGCCGAACATGCTCGCCGTGTCGATGGCACTCGGAGTGCCGATGGTGGCGTCGGCACCCGCGTTGATAAGTGCACGGGCGATGTCGTCTTCCTTCTTGAAGATCGTCCCTGCCAGCGGGCTTTGCCCGCGCGCGTTCAGCGCGTTGACGTCTGCGCCGCGCGCGATGAGCCCTTCGGTCAGGGCGAGGTGCCCGGAGTAGCTGGCGAGCATCAACAACGAGTTTCCGTCCTGGTTCGCCAGATTGACGTCGACGCCCTGGTCAACGTAATCGAGCAGGGTTGCCTCGCCGTCACGCGCCATCTGGAAGAGGCGGGCGGCGAAGGCTTGGACGTCTTCGGGGATCTCGTTTGGTTGCTGCGTCATAGTTTTCTTACGCTATCACGCGAGTTGGGCAATCCTGCGGACTGCTTCTTCCACCGCGTACTCCGGCTCCCCGCCATTGCCCTTCACCGTAGACTCCAGCTCAGCGACGATGATGACGGCTTGCGACACCGCATCACCCGACCACTGGCGCGCAACGTTCATGGTCTTCTTCACCACAAAGGGGTGCATCCCGACCGTTCGCGCGAGCTGGTCCGGGTTACCCCGCACCCCGTACAGCTTGGCGATGTCCCCGACCTTGTGCGCGAGCGCCGCCGCGATCGCCACCGGACTCGTGCCGAGCTGCAGTGCCCGGCGTGTGGAGGCGAGCGCGCGGTCGGCGCGCCCGGCGATGGCCTGCTCCGCGATGTCGAAGCCCGCGACTTCCGCCACGCCCGTGTAGTAGTTGCGCACAGCGTTTACGTCGACTTCCCCGTCGGTGTCCGCCACGAGCTGGCTCACCGCACTGGCGAGTTCCCGCAGGTCAGAACCGACGGATTCGAGCAGCGCAGCGACAGTGTCCGGGGTTGGGCGCTGCCCGTAGCGCCTAAACTCCTGGGTGAGCCACGAGTGTCGGTCGCGGTCGCGCAGCGGGTTCGCGCGGTGGACCTCGGCGATCTTCTCGAACTTCTTCACATAGGCTTTTTGACGCCCACCTCCGGAGTGCTCGATGATCAGCGTCATACCGGGCGCCGGGTCCACGCAGGCGCGCAGCAGGATCTCGAGCGGTTCCTTGCCTGCCAGCTCGGTGTTCTTGATCAGCACGATGCGTTCCTCCGCGAACAGTGACGGGCTGGTCGCCATGGCCAGTTCGCCTTCGGTGACGTCGCCTGCGCGCAGGGTGGTGCGCTCCGCAGCTGGGCTGAGCTGGGCAATGATGGCTTTGGTGGCGCGTTCGGCGAGGAACTCGTCTTCCCCGAGGACCAGGTGCACTGGGTTGAGCATGCTTCTTAGCGTAGCTGTTGCCTCCCGTCTGCGTAGAGGACGGGCACCGCTCCCCGGTTGGGGAAGATGACGGGGATGCCGTCCGGGGTTGCTGCCGGGCGCTTGGGTGCGCTGCCTTCCTCGAGTACCACGACGAGCTCGGTGCCTGACGGGACGGGGAGGATGTCGTCTTTGGTGGCCACGACGTGGCTGCGGAGCGTCGCGGGATCCACAACGGTGCCTCGTGGCCACGCGAAACAAGCGCTTGCTACCACCGCGCAGGTCAGGCACAGCGCCAATGTCCGGCGGCGCCACGGCACAAGCAACAGCACGGCGACCACCCACCCATAGCCGATAAGCACCGTCACCGGATTCGCAGCGACGGTCGCGGCGGGCAGCGCCGCTCCACGTTCAGCCACAGTGTGGACCCACCAGGTCAGCGGGGAGATCAACCACAGCACGATCGCCTCAAGACCTCCCGGCAGCACCGCCAGCACCACCGCGCACAGCCCGAGCACCGTCACCAGGGGCGTGACGGGAGCCACCAGCACGTTCGCGCCAACAGAGACCAGCGAGACCTGGCCCGCCATCGCGGCCACGAGCGGCATCGTCGCAACGTCTGCGGCGATGGCGACCGCGACGGCGCGTACGAGGATGTCCGGCAACGCCGTCGGTGCGAGCGCCCTGTAGAACAGCGGGAAGAGCACCACGATGCCGACGGTCGCAGCCACCGACAGCGCGAACCCGTAGTGCATCGCCAGGTCGGTATCGAAGAAAATGAGCGCAATCACCGCCAGGCACAACGCGTGAATGACCTCCGTTTGACTCGACGCCACCACCGCAACGAGTCCCACCAGCCCCATCACCGATGCCCGCAGCACGCTCGGCTCCGGCCCAACGAGCAAGGCGAACACCGCCAACGCAGCACCCGCTGCAACGAGCCTGCCGTAGAGTCCGATGCGCAGCGCTGCAGCTACTACCACGGCGAACGTCGTCACGATGGCAACGTTCGAACCCGATACCGCCGAGAGGTGCGACAGCCCGGTAGCGATGTACGCCTGCTGCTCCGACGCCCCCTGCATCGAGGTATCGCCCAGCACCATGCCCGGGATGAGGCCCTGCGAGTGTTCCCCGACGTGCTCGCGCACCGCATCGGCGAACGTTGCCCGCACGTGCTGCGCCCACCCAGATGCCCCCGTCGGCCCGGTCAACGGCTCGACCGTGCCATTGACCGCCCACGGGTTCACGCCCGCCCGCGAGGACTCCGACACAGTGCCGTCCACCCGCACCGTCGCACCACTGACCACCCCATCGGGGACACCACCGCGGACAAACACCGGCAGCTCGGCGCCACCGCTCCCGGCGCGCACGCGTACCAGCATCCCGCCAGAGTCAAGCTCCTTTGGGGCAGCGGTCACGGTGGCCTCCACCGGCAGGCGCAGCGTTCCCGCCCGCGCCACCGTGATGCGGACCCAGGCCACCACGACGGTCGCCACACCACCGGAACCGACCAGCACCGCCTGGCCCACCGCACGCGCACACCCGCACAGCACTACCGCCGCGGCGACTACAGCGAACCCCGCCCACGGCGCGAGGGCAACAGTCACGATCGTCGCTATCCAGACGCACAGCGCCGTGGGCACCAGCCGAAGCTCCTGCACCGCTTACAGCCCCACCAGCGGCGCAATCGCCTCAAACTTCGCAGGGCCAATCCCCTTGACCTGCATCAGATCCTCGACCTTCTGGAACGGGCCGTTCGCCTCCCTGTGCGCGATAATCGCCGCCGCGGTCGCCTCCCCCACCCCGGGCAGCGTGACCAGCTCCGCGGCCGACGCCCTGTTGAGCGAAATCTGACCTGTCGCCTCCACAGCACCACCACCATCCCCACCCGGCACGGCAGGGCCTTCACCGATTGCGACGACGTGGAGCTGTTGGCCGTCGACAAGCACTTGAGCGAGATTCAACTGCAGCAAGTCCGCGTGGTCGAGCGGCTGCGCAATATCCAGCGCATCCGCCACACGGGAACCCTGGTTCAGCGTCACCAGCCCAGGATTTGCCACCTCCCCCACCACCGCAACCACCACGCGCTCCGGCACATCGGTCGCAGTAGCAACGTTCTCCCAAACAGGCGCGTCCTCCTCCGCAACGTCCGGTCCGCGGACCTGCACCACCGCCCACAGCACCAGTAGGCTCATCACAACCCCCATCACCGCAGCCGCCGGCTTCACCGGAACGTGCACGCGAGGAGTCGGGTACTTCACCTGCAGCAGCGCCTCCTCACCAGTCGGGCGCGTAAGCTCTTGAATCCGTTCACTGACCTGCATAACCACAGGCTAAAACCGGCGTCCTCGCCCCAACAGACCAAGCAAACCCGTTGTGGACAACCCCCAAACCGCACACCCCGTGCAGGCTACTTCTCCACAGCCGCAGCCAACCCCCTTGACAGCGCCGCTACGTGCGCGAACCAAACACGACCGACAGCCCGATCGCGCCGGGCCCGGTGTGCGCAGCAAGCACATCGACCATTGGCTCCACCAGCACCCGCGAGTGCCGCGGCAGCACCTCATCAAGCATGCCCGCCAGCTGCTGCGCGGACTCTTCCGCGTCCGCATGCTGCACCGCAGCAAACACCGGCTGGGAATCCGCACGCTCCAGAACAAGCTCCGTGAGCTTGGAAAACGCCTTCGTCTGGGTGCGAGTCTTGCCTGCTAACTCGAGCTTGCCGTTGTGCATCCGCAGAATCGGCTTCGTTGCCAGCAACGCCGCCGACAACACCGCAGTCCCCGTGGAAATCCTGCCAGACTTGCGCAACCAGTCCAGCTGGTGCAGGTAGCACCACGTCTCCGAGCGCTTCAGCGTGGAGGACGCCATCGCTTCTACCTCGTCGAGGCTCGCCCCCTCGCGCGCGACGGTCGCCGCCGCCATCGCTGCCGCCCCGACCGCCATGCCGACGGTACTAGTCTCGAGCACCCGCACGTTCCCCGGGAACACCCCCGAAGCAGAAACCGCCGCGGACCAGGTGGAAGAAAAGTGCTTCGACAGGTGTAGGGCTACCACGCCATCGTCCCCAGAGCGCTCGAGCTGACGCCCGTAAGCCGCTGCGAGTTCCAAGGCCGACAGCCCGCTCGTCGATACTTCATCGTCTTCGACATGCTCCATGACGTGCAGCGGGAGCACCGTAATGTCGAGCTCACTGGCAATATCAGCTGGCAAACCCGCCGAGGAATCAACAACAACCCGTACCGCCATTTAGACCGTCAACCCCTGGTTCCACGCCTCGAGGTACCACTGCACGCCAGTGTCCGGCTCGCCGTAGCGCGGCAACGCCTGCAGCTGCGCAAAGTTCGCGTTACGCAGGCTCTTCATCATCGGGTACTGCGAGATCTCCAGGTCTAGCAGGCTCGACGTCAGCGCCGCGATCGTACCTCCGTGGGCGACAAGCAGCACCGCCGCGTCATCCCACCCGTCGAAGTGCTCCATCAACTCGTCAACAACCGGGCGTGCCCGTTGCGCGACGTCAATCCGGCTCTCGCCTTCCGGCGGCGCCCACGTTGGGGTATTGCGCCAGTGGGCGCGAACGCTGCCGTCGGCGCCATCGACCTCGGCGTGTGTCTTGCCCTGCCACTGCCCGAGGTGCGTCTCGCGCAGGCGCGCATCATAGGTCACCGGCAGCTCGAGGTGCTCCGCGACGATCTGTGCCGTGACTGCAGCCCTGCTCAGGTCCGAAGCCACAATCTTGGCGACGCCCATTTCTGTCAACACCGGCGCAATGTTTCGCGCCTGCTGCCTCCCCTCTTCCGACAACTCCGTGTCGAGTTGCCCCTGCATCCTCGACGTGGCGTTATACGTGGTTTGGCCGTGTCGCAGCAAGATGAGTCGTCGCGCCATGGTGTTAGAACTCGTCCTCGTCCTCAGGGGCATCGCCTGCCAGCGGAAGGTCTTCAATCTGCTGCGCCGAACGCACACTCTCGCCGTCCGCGAACGCACCAGGGCGTTCGTAGGCTGGCAGGCCCTCCACGCTAATTGCCGGGCAGTCTGCGTACAGGCGGTCCAGGCCGTAGAAGTCGCGCTCCGGGCTGCGCTGCACGTGCACCACGATGTTGCCGTAGTCCAGCAGCACCCAGCGGTTTTCGCGAACGCCCTCGCGGCGCTTCGGCTCGAAGCCGGCGTCGGTCATGTCGTCCTCAATCTCCTGGACGATCGCGTTTACCTTGCGCTCGTTGTCCGCGGAGACCATCACAAAAATATCGGTAATGCCGATCACGTTCGACACATCGATGACGCCGATGTTCTCGCCGAGCTTCTCGTCGGCGGCCTTCGCGGCGATCGCGGCCTGATCAAGAGAGATCTGCAGAGCAGTCAAGTACTCAGTCCTTCGTCAGTAATGAAAAATAGCAGTAACGCGCCTATTGTCCCACGCTAAGGGCGCTGTTCGCCACTTGAACGATATAGGTCGTTTTTCGCAATGTACTGCACCACGCCATCTGGCACCAGGTACCACACCGGGCGGCCTTCTTTGGCGCGCTCGCGGCACCCCGTGGACGAGATCGCCATCGCAGGAATCTCAATCAAATGCACCTGCTCCTGCACGTCTTCGGGCAGGAAGGATTCGCTCAGCTCGTAGCCGGGGCGCGTCACGCCGACAAACTGCGCCAGGTCAAACATCAGGTCCCAGTCGCGCCACGACATTATCGACGCCAACGCATCCGCGCCCGTGATAAAGAACAGTTCCGCCTGCGGCAACAGGGCGCGCAAATCCCGCAGCGTGTCCAGGGTGTAGGTCGGCCCCTCTCTGTCAATGTCTACCCGAGAGACCGAGAACCTCGGATTCGAGGCAGTCGCGATGACCGTCATGAGGTAGCGATCTTCAGAGTCGGTGATCTGCCGATCCGCCTTCTGCCAGGGCTGACCCGTCGGCACAAACACGACCTCGTCGAGGTCAAAACGGTCGGCGACCTCGCTCGCGGCCACGAGGTGGCCGTTGTGGATCGGGTCGAAAGTACCGCCCATGACGCCCACTCGTCGGGCGTCGCGCAATGATGCTGCTACGGCCTCTGCCACGTGCTTACCCGATCCAGACGTTCGCCTGCTCGAAAGCGAGCCAGAACGCTGTAAGCCCCACGCCAACAATTGAGCCAAGCACAATGAGCAGGATGCCCCACCACGGCAACTTCTCCTTGCCTTCTGCGGATGAATCTGGGCGCTGCTTCATCGATGACATCGAGCTGGCGTTGAGGTCTTCACACACCGGCTTGCCATGCTCGTCAAGCACTGGGATGCGCTGCCCGTTGGCGTCGACAAGTACGTTGCCCTTGCCATCCGTCCGGAACTGGCACTTCTGCGACTGGATGTATACCCCGCGTGACGGCGTCGGCACCGCCACGCCTGCTTCAGTCTCCTGAGCCTGCGCAACCGACACCCCACTGGTCAACAGCGTCGCTGTTACAAGAGCGCTACACGCTGCCCGCTTCCACGAAACCATGACTGTGTCCTTGTCCTTCCTTCAACTCTTAGCGGTACCGAACCTGATCAACAAAGCGACCAAAAGAGTCTGCCACCTGGTCATCCCAACGGTTCCACCGCAGGAAGTACTGGCCGTGGGTACCGCCCGTCGGGGCAGCGGCCCGCAGGACCTGGACGGAAAGATCGCACACTGCATCCAGCGGCAAGCAGTAGTTGACCTTGTTGCGGGTCGCACCCGCGGTGCGGGTGTTAAACGGCAGGAAGCCGAGCATGCCGCCTGCACCGCCGTTTGCCACGCCCACCGTGCCAGCATCACGCGCGGCAGTCATCGGGTTGCCAAAGTAGACAACGCCCGCCAGCTTGCCGCGGCGTGCCAGCTCACGCTCGTGCTCCAGCAGGATCATCGCGCCCTGTGAGTAGCCGGACAGCACGTACTTCGGATGGCACCCGCTCGCGCGTTCGTAGTCGTTCACCAGCGCCATCACGCCAGTGCGCCCAATGTTGACGGAGTCCATAAAGTCCGTGCCAGCCTGTCGCGCCATCGTAAACAACGGCACCGCGTACTGGATAGCCAAACCCAGCGCCTGCAGCAGCGTCGCGGGTGCTGCGACGGAAGGGACATCATAATCCGGGTAAATCGCTGGGTAGTAGCGCGGCTCCATACCGAGGACTTCCACGTCCTTCATCAGGGAGTTCCCGCCGTGAGTGGCACGGTAGCGCGACTCCGAATAGCGAAGGAAAGCGCGAATGGTCTCCCCCTCCCAACCATTCGAGGTCCACGGGGCTTCCCCGGCATAGCGTGTTCGGTAAATCTGGTTATTCTGACCGGAGCCGCGTGCAGCGATTACCGCGACCGAAGGGCACCGCTGCTGGGCGGTCGCTTCTTCCGTCGGCAGCACGGGGGTAACCACTGCAGCTGCTGCTGCGGCGAACGCAACTGCAGTCACGGGTAGCCGACGACGGAAAAACGTACGCATTTTGCGGAACACTATGCACCTTCTCTATGGATGAGTCACACCTTGGACTCCGGGTGTGAAGAAACTGCGCATTAGTGTAGCCCGCCCACACCATTTTCCTAACTTCGAGTCTGCCCGCTGCCCTCCAGGATCCACTTCGTGCTTGTCAGTTCAGGCAGCGCCATCGGTCCACGTGCGTGCAGTTTCTGGGTAGAGATCCCGATCTCTGCACCCATGCCGTATTGCTCGCCATCCGTAAACGCGGTCGAGGCATTGAGCATGATGGCTGCCGAATCCACGTGGTCCGCGAAGTACTGCAGCACGCGCGCATCAGTGGCGACCACGGCTTCCGTGTGCCCCGAGGAGTAGCGTGCGATGTGCTTCGCGGCCTCCTCAACGCCGTCGACGACACCGACGGCAACGTCCATCGAAAGGTACTCCTCCGCCCAATCGTGCTCGTCGGCCTCGACTACGTCGCAAGCCCCGAACGCACCAAGTGCTGCCGGGTCCCCGTGGACGGTCACGTCGGCGTCCTGCAGTGCCTTTACGACGGCCAGCTTGTCCGCATCCGGCAACGCCGCGTCAAGCAGCACCGTTTCGGTCGCGTTGCACACCGACACCCGGCGCGTCTTGCCATTGACGACAATGTCGGTCGCCTGCTGAATGTCCGCTGAAGCATCCACGTATACGTGGCAGTTGCCAGTGCCGGTCTCGATGGTTGGCACGGTTGCTTGGGTAACGACGGCGTCGATAAGCCGGGCGCTGCCGCGCGGAATGACCACATCGACGAGGCCGCGTGCCGTGATGAGCGCGGTGACGGAGTCGTGCGAGTCGCTCGGCAGCAGCTGGACCGCCTCGGTTGGCAGCCCCTCCTTCGCCAGCACGTCCTGCAGCACCGCGACCAGCGCCGCGTTCGAATGCGCCGCCGACTTCGAACCACGCAGCAGTGCCACGTTGCCTGACTTCAGCGCCAGGCCAAACGCATCGACCGTGACGTTCGGGCGGGCCTCGTAGACCATGCCCATCACGCCGAGCGGCACGCGAACCTGGCGCATCCGGATCCCGTTGTACATCGTGCCGCCGCGCACCACATCCCCAACTGGGTCGTGGAGGCTCGCGACCTGACGCAGTCCGTCCGCGATGCCCGCGATGCGTTGCTCATCCAGCGCGAGCCTGTCTACCAACGCTTCGTCCATGCCAGCCGCGCGGCCTTCCTCGATGTCGCGGGCGTTGGCCTGCAGAATCTCCGCAGTACGTGCTTCCAGCGCCTGCGCCGCGTGCTGCAGCACAGCGTTTTTGCGGACGGTCGGTAGCGTCGCGATCACCGGCGCCACCTGCTTCGCAGCCTTCGCCAACTGCAGTACCTGAGCTTCGATAGTCGTCATTAGTATCCTTCCTCCACATCAATCTGCGTCGGCAACGGGCGGCCCTCTTGCAGTGCCTCCCAGTTTCGGCGTGTCAGTTCACCCACGCGCGCTTGCATGTAGCGCGGGATGTTCGCGGTGTGCGGGGTAATCAGGCAGCGGTCCATCTGCCACAGCGGGTGATCCTCCGGCAGCGGCTCAGGGTCCGTCACGTCCAGGCCAGCGCCAGCAATCGTGCCATCCTGCAGGGCCTTGGTCAGCGCCTCCGTATCAATCAGTGGGCCACGGCCAACGTTGACCACCACCGCGTTCGGCTTCATCGCGCGCAGCACCTCCGCGTTGACGAGGTGGTGCGTCTGCTTCGTCAGTGGCGCGATGAGCACGAAGTAGTCCGCCTCCGACCACACATCCTGCGCCTCGGACATCGCCACGGTGCGTTTGGCCCCCGGCACCGGGTTGCCGGAGCGGTTCACTGCGATAATCTCCGGCCCGAACGGCTCGAGGAAGCGGATCAGCATCTTACCGATGCCACCCGCCCCAATCACCGCGACCTTCTTGTTGTCGAACAGGTAGTCCGTCTCCTCGTTGAGCTGCCTGTCGTTCCACTGCGGCGTCACCGCCTTGTGCCGGTGCAGCACCCCCAACAGCAGCGCCAGTGCCGCCTCGGCCACAGTGTCGTCGTATATCCCGGCGGCATTAGCCACCGGCACATCGACATCGAGCACCCCTGCCTCTACCAGCTTTTCGACGCCCGCATACGCCACCTGCACAAGCTTCACGCTCGGCGGTAATTCCTCTGGGAAATCTTCCGGATTCCCGCGAAACACCAACACGTCTGGAGACTCGTCGAGGTCCACAAACGTGTGGCCGTGATCTGTCAGGTCATCGACGACTGCGTCCCAAGGTTTCGGTAAGAATGCAAATTTCATGCACCCCAACCTAGCGTGTATTTACAGACGGGTGGCGAAATTTGATAAATAGTCGGCGTGCACGACGGGTTTGCGCTGCCCTTCCGGCAGCTCATCCGTGTGCTTGCCCAGCATGCCGGCAAGCTCCGCGGCATCATACGCAACCTCGCCGCGCCCGACGGCTTCCGAGTCGGGCCCCAGGATCTCCACGATGTCACCGGCGTGGAAGTCCCCCTCGATGTCGGTGATACCCACCGCGAGTAAGCTCGTGCCCCCACTGGTGACGGCCTGCACGGCGCCTTTATCCAGGCGCAGCACGCCTTCAGCGTCCGCGGCGTAGAGCGCCCAGAATTTCCATGCCCTAAGCGTTGACTGCTCACGGGTGTGGAATACGGTTCCGCAGCTTGCGTCCTGCAGCGCCTGCGAGATTTTGGTCGCGCTGGTCAGCAGCACTGGCACTCCGCCGCGGGCTGCGAGCCGCGCCGCCGACACCTTCGCCGCCATCCCCCCGGTCCCGAGCGCACCACCGTCACCGGCCACGACGCCCTCGAGGTCAGCGCCGGTGCGGACCTCAGAGACAAAGCGCGCGCTCGGGTCGGCCGGGTTGCGGTCGTAGAGGCCGTCGACGTCTGAAAGCAACACGAGCGCATCGGCTCCGATGAGCGTCGCCACAATCGCCGAGAGCCTGTCGTTATCGCCGAAGCGCATCTCGGAGGTCGCCACCGTGTCGTTCTCGTTCACGATCGGCACAGTGCCCAGCTGCCGCAGCCTGTCGATCGTGCGCTGGGCGTTCCGCGCGCGCTCCCGCACGCCGGCATCAGCTTGCGTGAGCAGCACCTGCCCCACTGTGCGACCATGCCTGGCGAAGGAGGCGCCCCATTCCTGCGCGAGGTGCACCTGCCCCACCGCTGCAGCGGCCTGCTTCGTGGCAAGATCCCGCGGGCGAGTCCGCAGCCCCAACGGGCTCATTCCCGCCGCGATCGCGCCGGAGGACACCACCACGACGTCGGTGCCCGCATCCATGCGGTCCACCAGCGCATCAACGAGGCGGTCAATCTTGACCCTGCTCACCGAGGAATCCTCATTGACCAGTGAGGAGGTACCAAGCTTGACGACGACCCGCTTCGCACCAGCAATGTGCTCGCGAAGCTGCGCCTCCGTAGTTGTTGCTGCGTTCATAGCAGCTCAGTGTAGCGCTAACCCTGCCAACGTTCCCGGTCGGCTGTCTCCCCGTCGCCGAAATCGAACTCGTCGATAAGGCCGCGGCGCGCCTGGGACGCGCGCTTGCGCTCCGATGCGGACGCGCGCGTGGTGTCGTAGAGTCGGGCGTCCTGGCCACGTCCCGCCATGGTTGGGTCGCCCGCTCGCGATGGCTCCCAATCAAACGAGATCTCGCCGATGGTGACGGTGTCTCCCTCCTTCGCGCCGATCTTACGCAGTTGGTCTTCCACGCCGGCCTTGTTCAGGCGGTCCGAGAGGTAGCCGACCGCCTCGTCGTTTTCGAAGTCGGTCTGGCGAATCCAGCGCTCTGCTTTCTCGCCAGTGACCAGCCAGCCGCCCGGCCACATCGGGTCAGGAACAACTTCGATGCCGCCCTCCTGCGCGTGCCCACGGCGCCGTGGCGCAACCGCCTTCGGTCGCAGCACCTCCGTAGGAGTTGCCTTCTCGGCTTTCACGCGTCGCTTCCTGGCACGCTCCACGATCTTCCACAGCGCCCACTTCAGCGGGTCAAGGCCCTCGCGGGTCGCGGTGGAGATCATGTATACATCCCAGCCGAACTTTTCCTTGATGTCGTCTTCCAAGAACTCGGCGAGCTCCCGGGCCTCCGGCACGTCCATCTTGTTCAGCACGACGATGCGAGGGCGCTCACGCAGGTCACCGAGGCCAGAGTCCAGGTCAAGCTGGTCGGCGTAGGAGTCAAGCTCGTGCTCGAGCGCTTCAATGTCAGAGATCGGATCGCGCCCCGGCTCCATCGTGGCTACGTCCACAATGTGCGCGAGCACCGCGGTGCGCTCGATGTGGCGCAGGAAGTCCAGACCCAGGCCCTTACCCTGGCTCGCGCCAGGGATCAGGCCGGGCACGTCCGCGATAGTGTACGTATCATCGCCGACGTTGACCACGCCAAGGTTCGGAGCGAGCGTCGTAAAGGGGTAATCCGCGATCTTCGGCTTCGCGGCCGAGAGCACCGAAATCAGCGAGGACTTCCCCGCCGACGGGAACCCCACCAGCCCCACATCCGCCATGGACTTCAGCTCGAGGATCAAATCGTGCGCTTCGCCAGGCTCACCCTTGAGTGCGAAGCCCGGGGCCTTTCGCTTCGCAGTGGCAAGAGCCGCGTTGCCCAACCCACCGAAGCCGCCTTCAGCCGCAAGGAAACGGGTGCCCGGCACCGTCAAGTCGGCGAGGATTTCGCCATCCTCACTACGCACAACGGTTCCGACTGGGACCTCCAAGATAAGGTCCTCTCCGCGGGCGCCGTTTCGGTGATCGCCCTCCCCATTGCCGCCGCGCTTCGCCTTGACGTGCGGGCGGTACTGGAAGTCCAACAGCGTGTGCACCTGGTTGGACACCTCCAGCACAATGTCACCACCGTGGCCGCCGTTGCCGCCATCCGGGCCACCGAGGGGTTTGAATTTTTCGCGGTGGACAGAGACACAGCCATGTCCGCCGTCACCGGCCTGGAGGTGCAGCACCGCGCGGTCAACAAATTGGGCCATTAGTTCCGCCTTCCTTGCAAAAGAGTTCTAGTAGTGGAGGGTACCGGGTTGTGGGAAAGAAAAACACCGCGCACCCGGTCGGGGTGTGCGGTGTTTCAAGTATTGCTACGGGCTACGCAGTTTCCTGTGCGACGCCAGCTGCCTCTGCAGCCTCGAGCACCTCTGCCGAAACGCCCTCGCCGTCCGCTGGGACGATGTTGACGATGCGACGGTTGCGCTTAATGCCGAACTGGACTGCGCCCGCTGCAAGTGCGAACAGCGTGTCGTCGCCACCGCGGCCGACGTTGTCGCCTGGGTGGAACTTGGTGCCGCGCTGACGAACGATGATCTCGCCAGCCTTTACCTGCTGACCACCGAAACGCTTCACACCGAGGCGCTTCGACTCTGAGTCACGACCGTTCGTGGAGCTGGATGCACCCTTCTTGTGTGCCATGTCTGAATCTCCTTAGATGGAAGTCTTACTTGATACCAGTGATCCTGATGGTTGTCTGTGGCTGGCGGTGGCCCTGGCGGACCTTGTAGCCAGTCTTGTTCTTGTACTTCAGAATGTCGACCTTCTTGCCTTTGCCGTGCTCGACAATCTCAGCCTCAACAGAAACCTTGGACAAAGCATCAGGGCCTGCGGTGACATCCGCGCCATCGACGAGCAGAACCGGGGTGAGGGCAACCTTGTCGCCCGCTTCACCCTCGATCTTCTCGACCTTGACGAGGTCGCCTTCGGCAACCTTGTACTGCTTGCCGCCAGTCTTGACGATCGCGTACATAGAGGGTTACCCCTTATCTAAACTCGTTGTGTCTCCCCGCATGCTCAGAAGACAGTTGGTACAGTTCTCTAGCGCTTTGTGGCCTTTCGCGTTCCACCGTGCCTGCATGCATAAACGGCGCGGCTTCACAGCCCAAAACAGCGACTGTCAAATACTACACAGAAGCGGGTGCGATTATCAAACCGCACCCCTCTGTCCCTCTATTTGGAAGAGGTTCGGCGTGTCGCGCGTCGCCGCCTGCGCCGCGCACTCGCCTTCGACTCCTGTTTCTTCGTCGCAGGCTTGGTTGCCTTCTGCTTCGTTTCCTTCGCCTTCGGTTGCTCCTGCTGCTGCGGCTGGGACGTCTTGCGCACTGCGCGCCGACGCCCGCGCCGGCGAGGAGACTCCGTCACCTTCACCTTCGGCTGCTCTTGCGCTTCCTCGCGTGGAGCTTCCTTCGCAGGTTCCTTAACGTGCTCCTGGCGTTCAAAGTCTTCACGCTTTGGCTTGTGGTCCGAACGGGAGTTACCGCGGGTCGCTCGCTTCCGGCGCGGGGAGCGCTCGAAGGCGTCGACGGCATCCTCGTACGTCTGCTCAGGCTTGCCCTTCTCCTGAGCCTGCTCCTGCGGCTTGTCCTGTGGCTTGTCCTGTTCCTGCGCGCGCCCGCGCCCGCGACCCGTGCCTCGACGCCCACGGCGGCGCGAACCAGACTCGCGCTTGGAGGATTCACCTACTGTAGGCGGCTTCGGCTCGTCGTTGTCTTCGTGTGCTTCATTATCTTCGGAAACAACCGAGCCGACCAGCTCGTCGATAGCCTTTTCGTCCAGCTTGCTGCGGCGCTTCTCCTCCGCCTTCTTGTTGGAACGCTCGCCATTCGACTTCCCACGACGCTTGCCGCGGCCACCGCGGTGCTGCAGGTCGTCCTCCTCCGGGTTGTACGTCGCGTGCTCAACAGGCTCCTCGGTAATGATCACACCGCGGCCACCACAGCACTCGCACGGCTTGGAGTAGGTCTCAAGCAGGCCGTCGCCGAGCTTCTTGCGAGTCAGCTGCACCAGGCCGAGCGAGGTGACCTCGGAGACCTGGTGGCGGGAGCGGTCGCGGCCCAGCGTTTCCTTCAGGCGACGCAGCACCAGCTCCTTGTTTTCATCCAGGATCATGTCAATGAAGTCGATGACCACCATGCCGCCGATGTCGCGCAGGCGCAGCTGGCGGACGACTTCCTCCGCGGCCTCCAAATTGTTCGCGGTGACCGTCTCCTCGAGGTTGCCGCCGGAGCCAGTGAATTTGCCGGTGTTGACGTCAATCACCGTCATGGCCTCGGTGCGCTCAATAACGAGCGTGCCGCCCGACGGCAGCCACACCACGCGGGCAAGCGCCTTCTGCACCTGCTCGTCGATGCGGTGCTCCGCAAAGGCGTCGGCACCGTCGTGTTCGGAGCGGTCAAACTTGGTTACGCGGTCCAACAGGTCAGGCGCGACGGACTGCAGGTAAGCGTGCGCAATGTTGTAGGACTTCTTACCGTCAATGATCAGCTCAGAGAAGTCCTCGTTGAAGACGTCGCGGACGACGCGGACGATCAGGCGCGGCTCTTCGTAGAGCAGCACCGGGCGCGAGCCCTTCCCGTTCTTCGCGGCTTCTGCCTTTTCCTGCACCATTTCCCACTGTTTGTGCAGGCGCTGGACGTCCTCAGCAATCGCTTCCTTCGACATGCCCTCGGCAGCCGTACGAATAATCGCCCCACCCTTGCCAGGCACAACCTCGTTGAGGATGCCCTTGAGGCGCTTGCGTTCGGTGACGGGCAGCTTGCGGGAGATTCCGGCGTTACGGCCACCCGGCACGTACACGAGGAAACGTCCGGCCAGCGAAATATGCGTTGTCAGGCGAGCACCCTTGTGCCCGTTAATATCCTTCGAGACCTGCACCATCACCTGGTCGCCGGACTTCAGCGCGTGCTCAATCCTGCGCTTCTTCCCGCCAAGCTTCGCAGCCTTCCAGTCAACCTCGCTGGCGTAAAGCACCGCGTTGCGCCCGGTTCCGATGTCGATGAACGCCGCCTCCATGCCCGGCAGCACGTTCTGGACACGGCCCATGTAAATGTTGCCGATGATCGACGCATTATCGTCCGTGGACACAAAGTGCTCCGCGAGCAGCCCGTCTTCCAGGACCGCTACCTGCGTGATGCGGCCTGGGCCGTCGTTGCGGTCGCGCTCGCGCACCACCATCGTGCGGTGCACCGACTCGCGCCGCGCGAGGAATTCCGCCTCAGAAACAATGCGGGAGCGCTGGCGCTCCGCTTCTCGACGCTCACTCCGCCGACGACGCTGCGCCTCCAGACGGGCGGAACCGCTGATCCCCTTCGGCTCGTCAATAACCTCGACCTTAGGCTCTTCCTCCTTGGGCTCCTCAGCCTCACTCTTCGGTGCGGCATCCTCATCCGCTTCCTTCGGTTCGGAGGTGCGCACTGCTCGGCGGCGCTTTGGACGCGTCGGCGCCTTGAAGATCGGCGCGTATTCGACCGTTGCTTCCTCTTCAGGTTCGGGCTCCGGCTCTTGTGCAGACTCCGGTTCAGGCTCTGGTGTTGGTTCAGGCTCCGACTCCGGCTCGTCGGCGACTTCGAATGTGGCGTCGACTTTCTCCTCGATCTGGTGGATCTCGTTTTCTACGTCCTTGCGCACCCGCTCGCGGATCTTTTCGTCGCTACTGTCTTTCGACTTCTTCGCCTCAGCTTCATCCGCGGGCTGCTGCAGCGCATCGATGACCTTCTCGGCTTCCTCCCGAGTAACCGAGGACTGCGCAACCTTTGTAATTCCCAACTCAGTCAGCGCGACGACAACGTCCTTCGACGCCACCCCCAACGCCTTCGCGAGCTGGAACACCCGCATTTTGTCTTTCAGGGTTGATCGATCAAAGTCCTGAATTTCGGTATGAGATTTTTTCGCCACGTACGTGCTCCTATATTTTTGCATCTGCAAGCTGCGTCAACCGGGCGCGAAGCCGTTGCCGCTGCCACACGGCTGACACACGTTCCTACAGAAAGTTGTAAAAAGCTTGCCCCCATTGTGGCACACGACGCCGACTGCGCCTATTTCAGCGTCGCCGCCAACACAACAAAAGCGCCCACCCTGCCATGTACAGCAGGATGGGCGGTTGAAGCGTGGTTCTTACTTATTCGGGAACCAGATTGCGATCTCGCGCTCGGCGGACTCTGGGGAGTCGGAACCGTGGACGACGTTCTCGCCAACGGTCAGGGCGAAGTCGCCGCGGATGGTACCAGGGGTTGCCTTGGCAACCGGGTCGGTGCCGCCGGCGAGCTGACGCCAAGCCTCGATAGCGCGCTCGCCCTCGACGATACCTGCTACCAGCGGAGCAGAGGTGATGAAGTCAACGAGTTCACCGAAGAACGGCTTGTCCTTGTGCTCTGCGTAGTGCTTCTCTGCGGTCTCACGGTCTGCGGTGCGCAGGTCCATCTCGACCAGCTTGAGGCCCTTACGCTCAATGCGGGAGATGATCTCTCCGACGTGGCCGTTTGCAACGCCGTCTGGCTTAATCAAAATCAGTGTACGTTCAGTCATGTCTCCCTACCCTACTAAACAACAACCACCGGGTGCGAACATCTTGATGTGGGGGTGATTAAAGTTTGCTCCATGACATATGAGAGTCCCCTGCCGCCAATTCCGGACGTCGGCACGCGAGCGCGCTCCATCACCGATCTGCTCTTCGGCAACCTCGGCGAGCATGCGTCGGCGCCGGCGCTCACGGAAGTCGAGACGGGGCGCAGCGTGACCTATGCGCAGCTTCACCAGGAGGTGCTGGCGCTCGCCGCCACGTTGCGCCACCGCGGCATCGGTCCCGGGGATTGCGTCGCGGTGCAGCTGCCCAACGGCATCGATTTCGCAGTCACTTTCCTCGCGTTGGTGCAGGTGGGGGCGTCGGCAAGCTTGTTGGGGACGAGTCTCACTGCTGCCGAACGTGACCACCTCTGCGCGCTCGCCGAGGCCAAAGTTCTTCTCGACGCCCCCATCGCCCCCACCGAACCTGCCGAGCACAGGGCCTCCCCAGCCGGGCCGGAAGATATCGCCGCGGTTGCCTTTTCCTCCGGTACCACCGGTTTGCCGAAGGCCGTCGAGCTGACGCACCGCAACCTGTGCGCGAACATGCTGCAGTTTTCGGCCGCGCTGCGCGCAAGCGGCATCGGCGCGGGCACCTCGACACTGGCGCCGCTGCCGTTCGCCCACATCTACGGGCTGAACACGCTGCTGCTGTCGTCGCTCTACGCGCGCCACCATATTCACACGATGGCAGGCTTCGACCTGGGAGCGTTTATTGAGGCGCAGCGAAGCCACCATATTGAGCTGGGCTTTATTGCCCCGCCGATCGCGCTCGCACTCTCACGACACTCTGAGGCGACCGCGGAGGCGTTCGCGGACTCCCGGTTCATGGTGTGCGGCGCCGCCCCGCTGGACGATGCGTTGGCGGACAGCGTTGAGCAGCGGCTCGGCACGGTGATCCTGCAGGGCTACGGCACCACGGAGACGTCCCCGGTGACCCACGTAGGCATTGCCGGGAGGTCGAAGCCGGGCTCGATTGGGTTCGCGGTGCCGAATACGCAGTTCCGCATCGTCGACCTTCGCGACGGCCACGACGTCGCCCCCGGCGAGCCCGGTGAGATGCTCATCCGGGGCCCGCAAGTGATGCGGGGCTATCGCAACGACCCGGAGGCAACTCGGGCGACGATCAGTGGTGGGTGGCTGCACACGGGGGATATCGTCACGCTGGCTGAGGACGGCACCGTCTACATCGTCGACCGGGCGAAAGAAGTAATTAAGTACAAGGGCTTCCACGTCGCCCCCGCCGAGCTTGAGGCACTGCTACGCACCCACCCCGCGGTTGCCGACGCCGCCGTCGTCCGCCATATCGTGCGCACTCACGGGGTCGACTGCGAAGTCCCGCGCGCCTGCATCGTCGTCGCCGACGGCACTACGCTGAGCCGCGAGGAAATCATGGAGTGGGTCGCCGAGCGGGTGGCCGGATACAAAAAGATCCGTGAAGTCACCTTCACGGATCACATCCCCCGCAACGCGGCGGGGAAGATTCTGCGGCGCGAACTCTAGTCGGCGTCCAGGTGCTGCGTGGTCAGGTAGCCGCCACGCATGCGCTGCACAATGTCGGAGCGCAGCTTCACGATGAAGAACCACACCAGGCCGAACATCAGGCCAACCACCGTGACCGACCAGTGCACGAAGAACCCAAAGATGAGCGGCACCTGCAGGGCCAAGTTAATCCACATCGCGCCCGGCACCTTCTGCGCGAACGCCATCACCGCGTGGGCGACGCCGATGACCACGATGTACACCCAGTTGAACGTGGTCCAGTAGGCGCCACCGTCGACTTTAAGAATCACGAGCAGGATGAGCAGCACGGTGATCGATTCCATGATCAGCGTGCCGGAGAGCACCCCGCGCAGTCCTGCGATTGGGTCCTTGACCGGCTCGTGCCCGAGCCCGAGCGGGCTGATCGGCGGTTGGCGTTTTTCTCTGCTCACTCTGGGTCCTTTCCAAACATGGTGCGGGCCTCCCCCGCGGTCACGACGGAGCCGGTGATGATCACACCGGAGCCGGACTGCACGCCGACTTCTGCAAGGGCGTCCTCGGCAAGCTCAACGGCCAGCTCGTAGGCGGACGGCAGGTGCGGCTGCACGTGCACGCGCTCATCGCCGAAGATGGAGCGGGCGATCTCGGCAAGGTCTTCGGCCTCCATCGCGCGTGGCGAGGAGTTCTGCGTAATCACGACTTCCGTGAGCGCCGGTTCTAGCGCCTGGAAAATGCCAGCGGCGTCCTTGTCACCGAGGATGCCCAGCACGCCGATGAGTCGGGTGAAGTCGAAGTCGTGCTGCAGTGCCTCCGCGAGGGCGGTTGCGCCGTGTGGGTTGTGGGTGGCGTCGATAAACGTGGTGGGTGTGGCGCGCACTCGCTCGAGCCTGCCCGGAGAGCGGACCGCCGTAAAGCCTTCCCGCACCGCCTCAATGTTGAGCGGGTGCTCGGCGTGTGCACCGTGGAATGCCTCGACCGCCGCGAGCGCGACGGCCGCGTTGCGGGCCTGGTGTGGGCCGGACAGCGGCAGGAAGATGTCGTCGTAGCTGCCGGCGAGCCCGCGCAGCCGTAGCTGCTGGCCTCCGACGGCCACCCC
This sequence comes from Corynebacterium lipophilum, assembly GCF_024102595.1. Lineage (NCBI taxonomy): Bacteria > Bacillati > Actinomycetota > Actinomycetes > Mycobacteriales > Corynebacteriaceae > Corynebacterium > Corynebacterium lipophilum. Next base: position 77,331 of record NZ_JAEUWV010000006.1, on the reverse strand, counting down.
GGCTTCCTCAACGCCGAACTCGGAGCCGAGGCGCGCGACGGCGCTACCGACCTGGACGGTCTGCTCCAGCACCACACGCATGGCCTCCGGCTGCTGGTCGGCGATGACCGTGACGGAGTCCGGATTTGTGATGATGCCGGCCTTCTCTCCCGCGATCTGCTCGATCGTATCGCCGAGGTACTGCGTGTGGTCGATGCCGATCGGCATGATCACGTTGACGTCCGCGTCGATCACGTTGGTTGCGTCCCAGCGGCCACCCATGCCGACTTCCACCACGGCGATGTCCACCGGGGCGTCGGCAAACGCGGCGTAGGCGATGCACACCATGGCTTCAAAGAAGCTCAGCGGCTGGCCGAAGTGGTCGTCAGCCATCGCGAGGTACGGCTTGATCTCCTCGTAGATGCGCACAAAGTCCGCGGGGTGGATTGGTTGGCCGTCGATCCCGATGCGCTCGGTGATCAACTGCAGATGCGGGCTCGTCGTGCGCCCCACCCGGTGCCCGAGGCTGCGCAGCAGCGACTCGATCATTCGGGTTGTCGACGTCTTCCCGTTCGTCCCCGCGACGTGAATCGCTTTGAATGAACGCTGCGGGGAGCCCAGCAGATCCATGACGTACTCGACGCGCTCCAGCGTCGGGTCAATTTGCGTTTCGCCCCAGCGTTCCTCGAGCTGCTGCTGGACCTCACGCAATGCCGCGAGGTCCTCAGGCGTGACCTCGCGCGCGACGACGTCTTCCGTCTCCTCCGCCTGCGGCGCGCCCAGGTTCAGGCGCAGCCCGGACTCCTCGACAGAGATATCGAACTGCTCGGGTAGCTCCGGAAGCTCCGGCAGGTCAGCATTGTCGGCCATCTACGCCTCCGGCAGCTGCGCCAGGCGCGCCGTCACACGTGCGAACTCTTCCTTCGCAACCTGCTGGCGCACCTTGATCTTCTCAACGACCTGCTCCGGCGCGTTCGCCAGGAACTGCTCGTTGCCGAGCTGACGGCCAGTGGTATCGAGCTCCTTCTCCGCCGCCGCGAGTTCCTTCTCCAGGCGCTTGCGCTCGGCCGCAACGTCGACGGTGCCGGAGGTGTCCAGCGCCACGTCGAGCGTCGCCTGGCTCAGGCGCATCTCAATGCTTGCCGACGCCGCAAAGCCCTCAGCAGGCGTCTCCACCCGCGCGATATCGCGGATAACGTTTTCCAGCCCAGCCAGGTCCGCCTTGGCAAAGTCAAGCTTCGCCGGCACCTTCTGGTTCGGCTTCACACCCTGGTCAGCGCGGAAACGACGCAGCTCGGTAATCAGCTTGATCGCATCCTGGATCCTGCGGCGCGCCACATCATCCGTTTCGACGCCACCATTGGTGTCCTCCGCAGTCGGCCAAGGCGCCTGCGTCACCGAAGGCTGCTGCGTCAACGCGGTCCACAGGACCTCGGTGATGAACGGCATCGTCGGGTGCAGCAGGCGCAGCACCACGTCGAGCACGCGGCCGAGCACGATCTGCGTGTTACGGCCCTGCGCAGTCTCGCCCTCGCGCGGGATCTGGGTCTTTGCGATCTCCAGGTACCAGTCACACAGCTCATCCCACGCGAAGTGGTAGAGATCCTCGTTCGCCTTCGCGAACTGGTAGTCGTCCAAGTAGGCGTCGACCTTCGCGCGGACTTCTTCCGCGCGGTCCAGGATCCAGCGGTCGGCGTCCGTCAGCTCCTCGCGGGCCGGCAGCGGACCAACCGCTGCGCCGTTCATCAGAGCGAAGCGGGTCGCGTTGTACAGCTTGGTGGCGAAGTTACGCGCGGACGTGGCGTTGTCCTCACCGATCGGCAAGTCCACGCCCGGGTTCGCGCCGCGCGCAAGGGCGAAGCGCAGCGCGTCAGCGCCGTAGCGCTCGACCCAATCCATCGGGTCGATGCCGTTGCCCAGGGACTTCGACATCTTGCGCCCCTTCTCGTCGCGCACCAGGCCGTGCAGGTACAGGTCCGTGAACGGGATGATCGGGCGGCCGTCAACCCCCTCGCCGAGGATCTCAGGGGTGTTCTTTCCAGCAAAGGTGCCGAACATCATCATGCGGGCAACCCAGAAGAACAAAATGTCATACGCGGTGACCAACACGGACGTCGGGTAGAACTTCTCCAGATCCGGCGTCTTCTCAGGCCAGCCGAGCGTCGAGAACGGCCACAGCGCAGAGGAGAACCAGGTATCCAACACGTCCGGGTCCTGGGTGTAGCCAGCCGGCGGCTCCTCGTCAGGGCCGACGCAGACCACTTCGTCATTCGGTCCGTACCAGATCGGGATGCGGTGGCCCCACCACAGCTGGCGCGAAATCGTCCAGTCATGCATGTTGTCCACCCAGTCGAAGTAGCGCTTCTCCATCGATGCCGGGTGAATCTTCGTATCGCCGTTGCGGATCGCATCGCCGGACATCTTCGCCAGCTCTTCAACCTTGACGAACCACTGCAGGCTCAGGCGTGGCTCAATCGGTTCACCGGAGCGCTCCGAGTGGCCCACCGAGTGCACGTACGGGCGCACCTCCTTGACGATGCGCCCTTGCTCCGCCAGCGCCTCACGCACCGCGACGCGAGCCTCTTCGCGGCTCATGCCGTCGAACTTGGTGCCGGTGTCGGCGATGTGGCCGGTCTCGTCCATGATGATCGGCATGTCCAGGTTGTGGCGCAGGCCCATCTCGTAGTCGTTCGGGTCGTGTGCAGGCGTGATCTTCACCGCGCCGGTGCCCAGTTCCATATCGACGTAATCGTCGGCGATCACCTGAATCTTCAGGTCATCGCGGAACGGGTGGTCGAACTCCTGGCCAACCAGGTCCGTGTAGCGCTCGTCGTCTGGGTGGACGGCAATGGCGACGTCGCCCAGCATGGTCTCAACACGGGTCGTGGCAACGACCAGGTGTGGCTCGTCGTCGTTGAGCGAGCCGTAACGGATGGAGACGAACTCGCCCTCAACGTCCTTATAAACGACCTCAATGTCGGACACCGCGGTCTCCAGCACCGGCGACCAGTTCACCAGTCGGTAGTCGCGGTAGATCATTCCGGCGTCGTACAGCTGCTTAAAGATCGTCTGCACTGCGCGCGAGAGGCCGTCGTCAAGCGTGAAGCGCTCGCGCGACCAATCCACGGAGTCACCGATAGCCCGCATCTGCGTGGTGATGGTGCCGCCGTACTGGTGCTTCCACTCCCATACCTTGTCCACGAACTCTTCGCGGCCATAGTCGTAGCGGTCCTTGCCCTCCTCGGCCTTCAGCTTCGCCTCGACCTTCGTCTGCGTAGCGATGCCCGCGTGGTCCATGCCCGGCAACCACAACACCTCGTAGCCCTGCATGCGTTTGCGGCGCACCATAACATCAATGAGCGTGTGGTCCAGGGCGTGGCCCATGTGCAGCTGGCCCGTCACATTCGGCGGGGGCAGCACCACAGAATAAGCAGGCTTGTCCGAGGAAGCGTCGGCGGTGAAGTATCCCTTCTCCACCCAGCCCTCGTACAAAGCCTGCTCGTGTTCGCCGGGCTCCCAAGACTTCGGGAGCGCATCGGCTCGGTTCTTGCCTACCAAATGTTCAGTCGCGTCAGTCACGGTTGACTATCTTAGCCATCAACCTCCGGTAGGCGCGACCGGTTAGAAAAGCTTGGACGCAATCTCCCACTCGCCGCGCATCGCTTCGACGTTCTTGTCGATGCGCTCGCGCTGGAAGTCGCTGATCTCCAGCCCCTCGACGACCTCCCACTTGCCATCGCGGCCAATCACCGGGAAGCCGAAAAGCAACCCCTCCTCGACACCGTACTGGCCGGTGGAAGGCAGCGCTGCCGTCGTCCACTTGCCGTCGGTGCCGTTGACCCAGTCACGCATGTGGTCAACTGCCGCCGAAGCAGCCGAGGCCGCCGAGGACTTACCGCGAACCTCGATGATTTCGCCACCGCGCTTGGCAACGCGCGGGATGAACTCGTCGACGTACCAATCGCGGTCCAGCTTGTCGGCAATCTTCTCGCCGCCGACCTCAGCGAAGGTCACATCCGGGAACTGAGTATCCGAGTGGTTGCCCCACACCACCATCTTTTCAATTGTCGACGACGGCACCTCCAGCTTCTGGCCCAGCATGGACAGTGCGCGATTCTGGTCCAGTCGCATCAAGGCATTGAAGCGCTCGGCAGGGACATCCGCCGCGGCCTTCGCAGCGATGCGCGCGTTGGTGTTCGCCGGGTTGCCCACGACAAGCACCCGGATATCGTCCGCAGCGCCAGCGTTGATGGCCTTACCCTGCTCGACGAAGATCTTGCCGTTCGCGGTAAGCATGTCCGCGCGGGACTCACCCTTACCGCGTGGCTTCGCGCCAACCAGGAACGCGGCGTTCGCACCCTCGAAGGCCTTGAACTGGTCATCGGATACGTTGATGCCAGTCACGAGCGGGAAGGCAGAGTCGTGCAGCTCCATCGCGGTACCTTCCGCCGCGCGGACCGCTGCTGGGATCTCAAGCAGCGTCAGCTCAACTGGCTGATCCGCACCGAAGACGTCGCCGGAGGCAATACGCCACAGCAGGGAGTACGCAATGTTGCCTGCTGCGCCGGTGACAACGACTTTAACGGGAGTGGAAGAATGGTGTGACATAGAAAAACCTCGGGTCAATAGAGTGCGGTACCTGACATTCAAAGTATAGGTAGTACAACCGACACACTACCCCCGAAATCGTGCATACCCTCCCCCCTTTAGGCCTAAAAGGCATAGTAAGGCAAACAAATTCCCGTTTTACACGGTGCAAATTCTCAAATGGGGGCATCATAGAGAAAAGTAGATGTCACCAATGAGCCAACATTCACGCATGCGTAGTAATTCAGGAGCGGATACAACGATGGATTTCCCCACCGACCCCACCTCGGCGAGTATCAAAGCACCTGAACCAGATATCAACGCAGAAATCGACAGTGTTGTTGACATCGCCCTCGACATGTTCGCCCGCGGTGGCTTCTCCCAAACAAAGCTGGGTGCCATCGCGAAGGAAACCGGCATGTCGAAGAGGATGATCCATTACCACTTCAGCGACAAAAAGGGCCTCTACGCAAAAACGATCAGGCGCGCGCTCGACCGCCTGGCTCCACCCGAAGAGATCCTGCAGCGCTCCTACGCAGTCCCAGTTGACGGCATGCGCCGCTTCGTAGACAGCATGTTCCACTCCTTCCAGGACAACCCTGAGGCAGTTCAGCTGCTCATTCGTGAGCGGCTCGAGCCGGTCCTCGAGGACGCCTCGGCGGACATTGTGCACGGCCGCAGCGAGATCACGCTGCACGTCGAGCGCCTCCTGCTCGTGGGCCAGGACGCCGGCGCCTTCCGGCCGGGGATCTCCGCCGATGACGTACTCGCGCTGCTCACGGCGCTGAGCACGCTGCGGGTATCGGGCAACGCGGCGTCGATAATTACGAGCCACCTCGACCTCGACGAGCCGCGAAACGTCGAAGGGATGCGTCGCATGGTTATTGATACCGTGCTGGCGTTTTTGACATCCAACATCGCGCCCTCGGGCTACGAAAGCTACCTCGAGGCCACTCCCCTGCCGGACAGCGAAGGCACCGGCGCCAGCGACGACCTCTACGACATCTACTAGCTGCGACTCGGCAGCCTTACGCCGAGCGCTGCCCTTCCGCTTCCACGAACCGCGGCTCTGCAGCGCCCCGCACCACGTCGCCGTTGATGACAACTTCGCTGACGTTCTCGCGGTCGGGCAGGTCGTACATGATGGGCACGAGCACTTCCTCCATGATGGCGCGCAGGCCACGGGCGCCGGTGTTGCGCTCGGCAGCGCGGTCCGCGATCTCCTCGAGGGCATCATCGGTGAGCGTGAGCTGGGCGCCGTCCATCGAAAAGAGACGGCTGTACTGCTTCACCAGTGAGTTCTTCGGCTCGGTGAGTACGCGTACCATGGCGTCGCGGTCGAGGTTCTCCACGTTCGCGATGATCGGCAGGCGCCCAATGAACTCAGGGATGAGGCCGAACTTCACCAGGTCACCCGGCTGCACCTGCGCCAGCATGTTGGCTTCGTCGCGCTCCTGCTTCGAGTCGATCTCCGCCCCGAAGCCGATGCCCTTCTTGCCCACGCGCTCCGCAATCACCTTGTCCAAGCCCGCGAACGCACCGGCGACGATGAACAGGATGTTCGTCGTATCAATCTGGATGAACTCCTGGTTCGGGTGTTTGCGCCCGCCCTGCGGCGGCACGGACGCGACGGTGCCCTCCAGGATTTTCAGCAGTGCCTGCTGCACGCCTTCGCCGGACACGTCGCGGGTAATCGAGGGGTTCTCGGACTTGCGGGAGATCTTGTCTACCTCGTCGACGTAGATGATGCCGTGCTGCGCCCGGTTAACGTCGAAGTCCGCGGCCTGCAGCAACTTCAGCAAGATGTTTTCGACGTCCTCTCCGACGTACCCCGCCTCGGTGAGACTGGTGGCGTCGGCAATTGCGAATGGCACGTTGAGCATCCTGGCAAGCGACTGCGCGAGGTACGTCTTGCCGGAGCCCGTCGGCCCCAGCAGCAAAATATTCGACTTCGCGATTTCCACTTCCTCATCACGCTTGCGGTTCGTTACATTCTCCGACTCCGCTCGGATGCGTTTGTAGTGGTTGTACACCGCCACCGCGAGCGTGCGCTTCGCCGAGTCCTGCCCGATGACGTACTGGTCCAAAAACTTGGTGATCTCACTTGGCTTCGGCAGCCGATCCGCAGCCTCATCCTGCTCAGCCTGCGCCCCGCCGAGTTCTTCCTCGATGATTTCGTTGCACAGTTCGATGCACTCATCACAGATGTAGACTCCGCCACCGGCAATAAGCTTGCGAACCTGCTTCTGCGTCTTGCCGCAAAAGGAGCACTTCAACAGGTTTGAGGTGTTTTGGGATGTTGCCATAGATGCGTTGGACTCCAGCTTCTTCGTCTCGCCTAAGGGTTGACCTTAGAGCTTAGCGGGTACGTCAAACTCACACACTCTCGCACGTTGTCGCGCATCGTGGCGATCAAGGGCACAATGGAGCGCATGACGCATATACATACTGTGGAATACGGCAATAAAGACAACACCAGCACCGTGGTGCTCCTCTCCTCCATCGCGACGACGCACGAATCCTGGTCGAAGCAGATTCCTGAACTGGCGAAGCACCACCGTGTCATCGCGGTCGATCATCGCGGGCACGGCGGCTCCGACGTCGCCCAGGTGGCTCCCGGCTCCGCAACCGTGAAGCTGCTTGCGCAGGATATCTTGAGCGCGCTCAACCGTGAGGGGGTCGACCGCTTCAGCGTTGTCGGCCTCTCCCTCGGCGGCGCCATTGCGCAGTATCTTGCGGCGTACAGCGGGCGCGTGGAGAAGGCTGTCTTCGCTTGCACCGCGACTTACCTCGGTGGCAATGAGCAGTGGGACGAGCGCACGCGCATCGCACGGGAGGAAGGCATGGGCCCCATCGCCGACATGCTCATTCCTAACTGGTTCACCCCAGCATTTATCGACGCCCACCCAGGGGAAGTCGAGCGCATCCACGACATGGTCAGCGCCATCGACCCCGAGGGTTACGCCCAAAACGGCGATGCCTTGGCAAAGTGGGACTTCGCTTCCCACCTGGATCAGATCACCTGCCCAGTGCTGACCATCGCGGCCACCGGCGACGCCGGTACCGGCCCGGACAAACTGGCCGAAATCGCCGACGGCGTCGCAGGCCCCGTGGAGTCTGTGGTCATTGAGCCGGGCTCGCACCAGGTGCCCATCGAGAACCCTGCTCCGTTCAATGAAGCGCTGCTGAAGTTTTTGGGCTAAGATTTGTCGGCTACGCTAGACGCAGAAGTCTGTCAGAAAGGATCCCCTAGTGATGAACACCCGGCCCAAACTTGTGCTTGCCGCACTCTTGACGTGCACGACGCTGTTGGCCGGGTGTAACTCGTCGCCGGAGGATCGTTTGGCGGAGCCTGAGATCTCGTTCCCGGCGAAGGAGACGTCGACAAGCCCGGCGCCCGACGATGATGACGAGGACGCGACCGAGACCGAGACGTCCACCTCGACAAAGACATCCACGAGTACCTCGAAGAAGAGCTCAAGCTCTTCTAGCTCCTCGAGTTCTTCGAAAAAGTCGAGCGCTTCTGCCTCCTCTAGCGATGATGGCAGCGACGAGCCCGCGCCAGTACAGCCTGCCGAGCCCGCCCCACAGAACGGCGCGACGTGCGCGTGGCCGAAGCAGGGCCAGCAGTCAGCGAGCGACGAATACAGCACCTTCTGCGACGGCGACTGGGCCCGCACCGTGATGCCGAACGGCCAGGAGTACTTCTGGGCTTCCAACGGCAACTCTTGGGCATCCGTTGACCCCGTCGGCGAGCACGAAGGCAACGCCTGCTGGGACCGTAAGGACTTCGCCTCCGCGCCGGCCGCGGTGCGCGACGCGGTCCCGTACTGCCCTTAAGCCTGCAGCACCTCCGCTGGCGTCTTGACGACGACCGGCTTCGCGGACGGCGCACGCAGTCCTACCAGGGCGACCGCGCTCAACACGAACACGCCTGCTGCAACGATGTAGAGCCCACGTGGCCCCAGCCCGGCCTCGGCGAGGTAGCCGATGAGCAGTGGTCCGCAGACCGAACCAACTCGCCCTACAGCCAACGCCACTCCAACGCCGGTCGCCCGCAAGTGCGTCGGGTAGGACGCCGGAGTCACGGTGTACATGCCAGTAACGCACGCGTTCAGCAACATACCAACCAGTACGCCCAGTGGGAACGCCACGAACGACGCGCCCGCGGAGAAGATGAAGGCCACCAACGCGCCCGCGCCACCGATGGCGAAGGCGATGAGCAGCACGCGGGCGTCAACACGCGTGGTAATCACTCCGAAGATCAGCGAGCCGATCGTGCCGCCGAACGCGATCATGATGCCGCCGAAAATACCCTGCTGCGCGGACAGTCCCAGTTCGTTGAGCAACTTGGGCGTCCAGGAATTAGCAAAGGCAAAACCAAAGCTGATCAGCGAGAATGCAATCCAGATCCGTACAGTCGTCGACAGCCATACTGGGGAGACGATTGCGCGCAGGGCGCCCGAGGCGGAAGCCGGGGCGCTCGTCTGGGCCGGAACCACTGCTCCCCCGTGTCCAATACGGCGTGCGATACGCTCAACGCGCGCAGCGTCACCACGGCTTGCGAGCACGTCCACCGACTCCGGCAGCAACGCCGTTGCAAGCACCAGCGCCACGGCAGACAGAGCCGCGCCCACGAAGAAGATCCAGTGCCAGCCGTGGCTCTCCACAACCTTGGACGCCAGCACGCCGCACAGCGTCGCTCCAACGCCGTACCCCGACGCGTAGACCGCCATCGCCAGCCCACGGAACCGGTCGTTAGAATACTCACTGACCAGCACCGTCACGCACGCGAGCACGCCGCCCACGCCCACACCAGTGACGAAGCGCCACGCGATAAACGCCGCGGTACTCCCCGCGAAGCCCGACAGGAGCAAGCCCACGGTGTCAATCAGCAGCGCCACAAGAATCACGTTTCGACGCCCCCATCGATCCCCCGCAGGCCCAAAGACCGCCGCGCCGACACCAACGCCGAGCAGCGCCGCCGACAGCACCCAACCCAGCAGAGACGAGCCGATCGCGAACTCCTCCGCCAGGTGCGGCGCCGCAAATGCGGTTGCGACGAGGTCATAGCCGTCAAGGGCGTTCAAATAGGTAATGACGGCAATGATCAGCCACTGGTACGGGCTCATCGGCCGAGTGTTAATGGAGGTTCTAATATCCACCGCGGTCTTTCCTTTATCTTCACGTGTCGTGTTTTCGCAGATGTGTGAAGAATGTACCGCACGGTCTGTCTATTCGCGCCCTTTTATTCACGCTTTGTCAAGCACACAAAAAGACGCCACCCGGTTACCCGTGGTGGCGTCGAAAAGCGATCAGAAGTTAGCCGTTCAGCTTGCGGTAATCAAAGACCTGGTCGATGATGCCGTACTCGACAGCTTCCTGCGCGGTAAGGATCTTGTCGCGATCCGTATCAATGCGGACCTGCTCCGCAGTGCGACCGGTGTGGTGCGCGAGTGTGTCCTCCATCAGGCGACGCATGCGCTCGATCTCATTGGCCTGGATCTCGAGGTCAGAAACCTGGCCCTGGGTACCCTGCGTCGCGGGCTGGTGGATCAGCACCCGCGAGTTCGGCAGCGCAGCGCGCTTCCCCGGCGCACCTGCGGCAAGGATGACCGCCGCAGCGGACGCAGCCTGGCCGAGGCACACCGTTTGCACGTCCGGGCGGACGTACTGCATCGTGTCGTAAATCGCCATCAGCGCGGTAAACGAGCCACCCGGCGAGTTAATGTACATCGTGATGTCGCGGTCCGGGTCCTGAGACTCCAGCACCAGCAGCTGCGCCATGATGTCATTCGCGGAAGTGTCATCGACCTGGGTGCCCAGAAAGACGATGCGCTCCTCGAAAAGCTTGCCGTATGGGTCGATCTGCTTCGTGCCGAAGGAGGTCTCCTCCAAGAACTGTGGCAGCACGTAGCGGGAGGAAGGCATTTGGAAAGACATACGTAAATTCTCCTGTCTACTTAGTTGCTGATCGAGCCCTGAGCGCTCTCGATAACGTGGTCCACGATGCCGTACTCCATCGCCTCTTGGGCCGTGAACCAACGGTCACGGTCGGAATCCTTCGTAATCTGCTCGAAAGTCTGGCCGGTATGCTCAGCGATGAGCTGGGCCATCTCGCGCTTCGTCGCTGCGAACTGCTCAGCCTGAATAGCAATGTCGGCAGCAGTACCGCCAACGCCTGCGGACGGCTGGTGCATCATAATCCGAGCGTGCGGAAGCGCGTAACGCTTGCCCTTCGTGCCGCCGGAGAGCAGGAACTGCCCCATCGACGCCGCCAAGCCCATGCCGTACGTAGCAATGTCGCACGGCGAGTACTTCATCGTGTCATAAATCGCCATGCCGGCAGTCACGGAACCACCCGGGGAGTTAATGTACAGCGAAATGTCGCGAGTTGGATCCTCCGCGGACAGCAGCAAGATCTGCGCGCACAGCTTGTTCGCAATTTCGTCGTCAACCTGCTGGCCCAAGAAAATAATGCGCTCGCGCAGCAGGCGCTCATAGACAGAATCACCCAAGTTCATGCCCTGCGATGGGGATGTCATAAAAATGGCTCCTTCGTGGTTCAAACTCTTTTATGTAGCGTCAACAATGCCACCACCCTACTCCGATAGTCCACTTTGCACGGGGTTGTTCGCTGATGGCGTACACGTACGTTGTGAACCCGTAGTGAATGGCGAAACGCCCCGGCGTAGGCGCAACGCGTGCGCATCGCCGGGGCGTTTCAACTCACGATTTAGTCTTCGGAAGCCTCTGCTTCTTCCTCTTCAACCTCACCGAAGTATTCGTTCGGGTCGACGGTCTCGCCCTTGTCGTCCTTCACGGACACGCGGCAGATCGCGGTAGCGAGTGCCTTGCCGCGGCGGACGTCTGCGAAGAGGTTACCGATCTGGCCTGCCTGCTGCAGCTGCGCCACGAACTGGTTCGGGTCCATGCCGTAGGACTGCGCGGTGAACAGGATGTGGTCGGTCATCTCCTGCTGGGAAACCTCAGGCTCCTCCTGGTCAGCAACAGCGTCCAGGAACAGCTGGGTACGGACAGCGGACTCAGCCTGCTCGTGGTTCTTCTTGTCGAACTCCTCGCGGGTCATGCCCTGTGCCTCGAGGAACTGTGCGACAGCAGCCTCGTCGTGTGCCAGCTGGCCGAGCATCTGGTGGAGCATGTTGTGCTCCTGCTCCTCCACGATGGACTTCGGAAGCTCGAACTTCGTCTCCTCGAGCGCTGCCTTCAGTACCTCGTCGCGGATGTCAGCTGCCTGCTGGGTCTTCTTGTCCTCAGCGAGCTGCTCCTTGGTGGATTCACGCAGCTCCTCAGCGGTGTCGAACTCGGAGGCCATCTGAGCGAACTCGTCGTCAAAGTCAGGAAGCTTGCGCTCCTTCGACTGCTGGACGTGTACCTTGATGGTGGCTTCCTTGCCCTTGTGCTCGCCGAACTCGATCGTCGCTGTGAACTCGTTGTCCTCGCCGGTCTTCATGCCGCGCAGCGCGGTGTCGAGGCCCTTGATCAGGTCGTCCGAGCCGATCTGGTAGGTCAGGCCCTCAGTGGAAGCCTCCTCAACCTTCTCGCCGTCAACCTCAGCGTGCAGGTCGATGACTGCGAAGTCGTCGGTCTTCATCTTGCGCTTGGTGTCCTTGAGCTCGCCGAAGCGCTCGCGGAGCTGGTCGATCTCCTTGTCGACGTCCTCGTCGCTGACCTCGAGGGCCGGAACAGTGACGTCAATCTTGGAGAAGTCAGGGACAGTAATCTCTGGGCGAACGTCGACCTCAGCGGTGAACTCGACGACGTCGTTGTCCTCGATCTTGGTGATGTTGATCTCTGGCTGACCGATCGGGTTCAGGCCATTTTCCAGGACAGCCTTCTCGTAGCGGGTTGGCAGCATGTCGTTGACAACCTGCTCCAGGATCGGGCCACGGCCGAAGCGGGCGTCGATCAGCTGGCGAGGAGCCTTACCGCGACGGAAGCCAGGAATGTTGACCTGCTGCGCAATTGACTTGTACGCCTGGTCGATTTCCTTGCCGAGCTCATCGAAAGGAACGCTGACGTCCAACTTGACACGAGTCTCACTGAGCTTGTCGACGGAAGTCTTCACGGATTACTCCTGTAATTAATCGGGTAAATTGTACGGATATGTAAACAAGCCCGCTATTTCTAGCGGGCTTGTTGATGTCGGGGCGACAGGATTTGAACCTGCGACCCCCTGCTCCCAAAGCAGGTGCGCTACCAAACTGCGCCACGCCCCGCGAATGATTGCTCATTGCGACGTTGGCAACTATAACCATGCCCCAGAGCAATACGCAAATCCACAGGACAACACTACTTTTGGGCTATATTCACAGAAACAAAAACGCGGCTACACATCTCGTGCAACCGCGTCTTCCGCTTAAACATTTGGAGGGAATGACGGGAATCGAACCCGCGTCTTCAGCTTGGAAGGCTGAGGTATTAGCCACTATACGACATTCCCACTTCACCAAAAGGTGATGGGCGCAAGTGTAACCCACCGCCCACTTTGAGACAAAACCACCCGCTTAGCGTGGAACTTTCTCCCAACCACGTGCGTTGCACGTTGTAAGTACTGATAATTTGTGGCCGATCCCGAAGGAGCTTTGCCTCACTATGAACCTCATTTTGATCCTCGCTATCGTTGGCGCCGCGGTGTACCTGATAAAGAGCCGCCAGAATGGCGCGACCAACCAGCGCGAACAGCTCCAGTTCGAGGACGCGATTGCGGACGCACGCCGCTGGACAGAGCGACTTGGCTCCCAAGTCCTTACTATTTCCGGCACCGACGCCGCTTCGACCCAGGCGATGGCCGACGCCTCTGAACGCTACAACGCAGCAAGTGGCGCGCTGGGCCAGGCGACCACACCGAAGCAGGCCATGCTCGCTCGCGAATCTGCCCTGGAGGGGCTGCACTATGTCAACGCAGCGCGCGAAATCATGGGCATGCCCGCGGGCCCAGAGCTTCCGGAACTGGAAGGCCAGCGTCGCGCGGGCCGGGTGACCGAGGAGCGAACGATCCGCCAGGAAGACGGCACCACCGTCACCGCATCCCCGTACGCTTCTGAGCGCACCCCAAACTACTACCCTGGCGGCGTTGTCGCCGGCCGTCCAGTACCGGCCGGCTGGTACTCCACCGCCTGGTGGGCTCCAGCGATGATGACTGGCATGTGGGCTGCGAGCTCGATGATGTTCTACTCCGCGATGTTCGCAGGCATGGCCGGCACGCCATCGCCTGAGGCCTTCGCAGCGGGTGACTTCGGGGACGCCGGCGCAGGCGACTTCGGCGATATGGGAGATGCTGGAGACATCGGCGATGCCGGGGAGATGGGCGATATGGGCGACGTCGGCGGCGAGGGCCTGTTCGGTGACGGCGGCCTCTTTGGGGATGGCGGTGGCTTCGACTTCGGGGGATTTGACTTTTAGTCCAGGCCAGTGCGCTAGAATGCCTACCGTTTAGCACCCCACCGTATAAGGAGCGTTTCGTGAACATTGCAGTGTTGCTCAAGGAAGTCCCGGATACGTACGGCGACCGCGACCTGAATCTGGAAACCGGCCTGACCGATCGCTCTGGTGATGTCGTCGCTGACGAGGTCTGCGAACGCGCCGTCGAAGCCGCGATGCGACTCAAGGAGGCCCGCGGCGACGAGGAAACCATCGTCGACCTCATTACGGTAGGGCCAGAAACAGCGCATGCCAGCGTGCGCAAGGGCATTGCGATGGGCGCGGATGATGCCTACATCATTGCCGACGACGCGCTCCTCGGCGCGGACGTGACGCTGACGGCAGAAGTGCTCGCGGCGGCACTGCGCAACAAGGACTACGACCTGGTTGTGCTCGGTACCGCGTCCTCTGACGGCGGTGGCGGCGTCATGGGTGGGCTGCTCGCAGAGATGCTCGGCTGGCCCGCCATCGCCAACGCGACCGAGGTCACGCTCAGCAACGACACGTTGACCGCGACGCAGGTCAGCGATCACGCCACGCTCACCCTGGAGGCGCAGCTCCCGGCGCTGGTCGCGGTCTCGGACGAGTACCCTGATGCCCGCTTCCCAAACTTCAAGGGTCTGATGGCGGCAAAGAAGAAGGAACTGCACACGCTGACGCTGGCGGAGCTCGGTGTCGACGCGGAGGATTTCGCACGGCCGCGGGCGATCATGGTGGACGTCGAAAAGCGTCCTGCGCGTGAGCGCGGCGAGATCATTGACTACGGCCCGAACGCTGTGGGCCAGCTGGTCGACTTCCTTGCAGAGAAGCACTACATCTAACCCGCCGAACGAAGGATACTGACATGGCAACCTCCCCCCGCACAGTTTTGGTCGTGCTCGATGCGACGCACGACGACCAGCTCGACTCCACCGCCGTCGAACTCATCGGCGCAGCCGCGCCTCTGGGTACCCCGGTGGTGCTGACCACCAACCCTGCACACACCGAAGCGCTCGGCGAGCTCGGCGCAGCCGTGGTGCTGACCACTAACGTTGACGCGCAGCAGCAGGCAGTCCCACTTGTCGACGCCGCCGAGGCCGCGTTCAACGCCATCGACCCGGCAGCCGTGATCCTCGCCCACTCCGTCCGCGGCCGCGACGTCGCGTCGCGCCTGGCCGTGCGCAAGGGCAAGGCCCTGCTCACCGACGCGATTGATGTCCGCCGAGACGACCAGGGCATTGTGACGGACCACGAGAACTACGGCGGCGCCTACACCGCAACCGCTGCAGCGACCCACTCGGCGCCAATTATTACGGTGCGCATCGGCGCGATCGATCGCCGTGCGGACGCCACCGCGCCCGAGGTTCACGAGTTGGACGTCACTGCCTCCGGGACGCGCGCCGCGACGGTGACTTCGGTGACACCGGTGGTGCGCACCTCGACGCGCCCGGAGCTGCTCACCGCAGATCGCGTGGTTGCAGGAGGCGTTGCTTTGGGTGACGCGGACATGTTCGAGCAGCTCGTGGGCGGGCTTGCCGACGAGCTCGGCGCCGCAGTCGGCGCGACCCGCTCCGCTGCGGACGAGGACCAAATCAGCCACGACGCCCAGATTGGGCAGACCGGCATCGTGGTCAGCCCGAAGCTCTACATCGGCATCGGCATTTCCGGCGCTGTGCAGCACCTCGTGGGCATGCAGACAGCCGACACCATCATCGCGATCAACAACGATGAGGACGCTCCGCTGTTCGATATCGCGGACTTCGGCATCATTGGCGATCTCTTCGACGTGGTGCCGGAACTCATCGAGCAGATCGCAGCTCGCCGCGGCACGGAGGCGTCCGAGTAATGCAGGTGCACCTTCGTCGTGGCCTGCCCCGCGTAGCGAGCGGCCAGCCGTGGCCACCAGTTGATGAGGTCGCGCTCGAACCCGACCCGGCCGTAACCGGTGATCTGGTCGGCGCTCAAGCGGCTCCGGCCCCAGCACAACCCGAAGGCCTATCGACGCCCCTCCGTCGCGGCCTGCCTCGTATCCCGAGCGGCCAGCCATGGCCTCCTACCGACTCGGTCGCAGTCGCTGCGGACCCTGCCGTGCAGCAGGTGTTCCCAGCGGCTGCAGAGCAACCAGCTGGCCCGCTCACCACGGTCGCCGTGCGCCAGGGCCTTCCACGTACTGCCGGGGCTGGCCCGTTCCCGCCTGTCGCCAGTGTCGACGTCCCAGAGGACCCCGCTGTGGCGGTTCCTCCGCTCTACGGCGCAGCGGCGCAGACTGCAGAACAGGCACCGGAACAGGTAGCGGCAGTCGAGTCCTCGCCGCAGCTAGCACAGCCCGAGCGGCCGAAGTTGGCGGCACAGCCCGTGCCTGCGCCGACTCAAACTCCATCGCGTCGCTGGTGGGCGTACGGTGGCGTCGCGCTGCTCGCTGCGTTCGTAGTCGCGGTCTTGGTGGCGCGCTGGTTCGTCAGCACCCCGACGGGCAGCAGCTTCATCGAGCGCTACACCGGCCAGCAGCCCCTGCCGGAAGGCGCACCTGTTGGGCTGCCCGCATGGTTGGGGTGGTCGCACTTCTTCAACATGCTGTTCATGGCGCTCATCATCAAGACTGGTATGACCGTGCGCCACGAGCGCAAACCCGAAGCGTATTGGGCGCCGCGCACAAACCCCAAGAAGAAGATTTCTCTTACCCTGTGGCTGCACCTCACTATTGACGTGCTGTGGGTGGCGCTCGGCGTGGCGTTCTACATCGTCCTGTTCGCCACTGGCCAGTGGATGCGAATCGTGCCCACGAGCTGGGAGGTCATCCCGCAAGCGGTCTCCGCGGGGATCCAGTACCTCAGCCTGGACTGGCCGACGGAGAACCCGTGGGTGCACTACAACGCGCTGCAGGAGCTGTCGTACTTTGCGGTGGTGTTCATCGCTGCCCCGCTGGCGATCCTCTCCGGCGCTCGCATGAGCGAGTGGTGGCCGAAGTCCTGGTCCTTCTTCTCGCTGAAGGCTGCACGCGCTATTCACTTCCCCACCATGCTGTTCTTCGTCCTGTTCACCGTGGTACACGTCTTCCTGGTGCTCACCACGGGTCTGCGCAGGAACATGAACGCGATGTTCGCTGCCTCCGGCGACGTCGACCCAGACGTGTACGGTACGAGCTGGACTGGCGTCATCGTGTTCCTCGTTGCGGCAGCCGTGATCGCGGTGGTGTGCAGGCTGGCTCGCCCCGCACTGGTAGCCCCGGTGGCGCAAGCGACTGGCAAGGTGACAAGCCGCTAAAGTAAAGCGCATGGTACCCATGTTTGCGCTTCACGACGGCACATCAATCCCCCAGCTCGGCTACGGCCTCCACCGCGTAGATCCGCAGGAGGCCGAGCGGTTGGTCAGCGAAGCGCTGGAGGCAGGTTACAGGCACTTCGACACCGCCCACATTTATGGGAACGAAGAGGGCGTCGGCAAGGCAATCGCGAAGTCAGGGATCCCGCGCGAGGAGCTGTACATCACCACGAAGCTGTGGAACAACCGCCACCACGATGCCCCGGCGGCGCTCGAGGAGTCGCTAGAGAAACTCGGTCTTGACCACGTGGATCTTTACCTCATTCACTGGCCTCTGCCCGGACAGGGCGCATACGTGGATGCGTGGAAATCCCTCATTGGACTCCGCGAGGCTAAACTCACGACCTCCATCGGCGTCTCAAACTTCCTGCCAGAGCACATTGAGCAGATTGAGATGCACACCGACGTCACCCCCGTGGTTAACCAGGTTGAGCTGCACCCGCTGTTCCAGAACTGGAAAGAGCTCGACGCGATGCGTGTGCACAATATCGCAATCGAGGGCTGGGCTCCGCTCGGTGGCGGCGCCTACGACCTCACGGACTTCCCCGAAATTACTGACGCCGCCGAGGCACACGGCAAAACGCCAGCGCAGGTGGTGCTGCGCTGGCATCTACAAAACGACGTGATCGTGTTCCCCAAGACCACGTCCGCGGAGCGGATGCGTGAAAACATGGACATTTTCGACTTCACGCTCAGCCCCGAAGAAATGTCCGCCATCGTCGCGCTCGACGAGGAGGAGTTTGGGCGCCACGGCCCGCACCCCGCGGACTACGAAGAACTGGGCTAGATAGCCGGGGCTTCGCCCGTCTCCTCGTACTTGGACAGGATGTCGATGCGGCGCTGGTGGCGCTCCTCGTTGCTCCACTCCTGACCAATGAACGCGTCGACGATCTTCAGCGCTTCTTCCTCGGTGTGCATGCGCCCACCGATACCGATGAGCTGCGCGTTGTTGTGCTCGCGTGCCAGGCGCGCGGTCTCCTCAGACCACGCCAAGGCGCAGCGAGCGCCCTTCACCTTGTTCGCGGCGATCTGCTCACCATTGCCAGAGCCGCCCAGCACGATGCCGAGGGAGCCTTCGTCCGCTACCGTCCGCTCAGCTGCGGCGATGCAATACGCCGGGTAGTCGTCGAGGGCGTCATACTCGTGCGCACCACAGTCGATGACTTCGTGGCCCTGCTTTTCCAGGTGGGCCTTAATCTGATTCTTTCGTTCGAAACCGGCATGATCTGCCCCAAGGTAAATTCGCATGCGCTCTACCCTACCTTCCTGCTAGCTCACCTGCGGCGGTTCCGTGCGGGAACGCTTCAGTTCGAAGAAGTAGGGGTATTCGCTCAGTGCCAGGGAGGCGTCGAAAAGCTTGCCTGCCTCCTCACCCGTTGGGACGCGGGTGATGACCGGCCCAAAGAATGCGGTGTCTCCTAGCTTGACCACCGGGGTGCCTACCTCGTCACCGACGGCGTCCATCGCGCCCTGGTGGTAGGTGCCCAGCAACTCGTCCATCTCATTGGTGTTGGCAAGGTCAGCGTAGCTGGCGTCGAGCCCTACCTCTTTGAGCGCTGCCGCGATGATCTCATCGTAGGCACCGTAGCCCTTCTTGCCGCCCTGCTCCCCGGCGTGAATGGCGGTGCCCATCGCGGTGTAGAGAGCGTCGATCTTCTCTGGGTGGTCGCGCTTCACCGCTGCGAACACGCGCGCGGGACCCCAGTTAGCCTCCATCATCTTGGCGTAGTCGGCGGGGATGTCGCGGCCGTCGTTAAGAATGGACAGTGACATCGGCACCCACTCGACCGTGATGTCGCGGACCTTTTCTACTTCCTTCATCCAGCGCGAAGTGAGCCAGCAAAATGGGCAGCTTACGTCGAACCAAAAGGTAACTGGTGCAGTCACAGAATCATTCCTCCATTCGTTCCGGAAATTATGCAGCCACCATAGCGAAAAACACACAGGTACGGCGAGTATGTTGGAGGACATGAAGACAAACCTCAAGCGCAGCGACGCACAATTTCGCGCACAACTTATCTCAGATGTCCATTACGATATTGCGCTCGATGTCAACGGAGCAGAGCAGTTCACGTCGACCACCACGGTCACGTTCCGCTCGGGCGCAGGCGAGACGTTCTTCGACCTGGTCGCCGACGAGTTCTCCGCAACGCTCGACGGCACCCCCGTCGACGGCCGCACCCTCACGCTCACCGAGGGCGAGCACACCTTAGTTGTCGACGCCACCATTACCTACAACCACACTGGTGAAGGCCTGCACAAGTTCGTCGACCCGGTGGACAACAAGGATTACCTCTACACCCAGTTCGAACCCGCGATGGCGATGAAGGTGTTTGCCTGCTTCGACCAGCCGGATATCAAGGCCACGTATAAGATTGCCGTCGACGCGCCAGAGGCCTACACGGTCGTACTCAACGAGGAGGCAACCCGTGAGGGCAACGTGTGGTCCTGCACCATTGATTACCCACTGTCGACGTACCTGGTGGCAATCTGCGCCGGCGAGTACGAGTTCGTCGAAGACGAGTACGTCGACGATCTGAAGCGTATCCCGCTTCGCATCTTTGCCCGCGCCTCACTCATGGAGCACCTCGACGCAGAACGCTTGTTCCGCCAGACGAAAGACGGCTTCGCGTACTACCACAAGAATTTTGCGATTGCGTACCCGTTTGGCAAGTACGACCAGATTTTCTGCCCCGAGTACAACATGGGCGCAATGGAGAACGCCGGCGCGGTGACCTTCCGCGATGAGTACGTCTTTACTTCCGAGCCAACCCCGTATCGCCTCGAGCGCCGCAACGACACGATCCTGCACGAGATGGCGCACATGTGGTTCGGCGACCTCGTCACGATGCAGTGGTGGGACGACTTGTGGCTCAACGAGTCCTTCGCGACCTGGTCCGCGGCCATTGCCCAGACTGAAATCGGCGAGTACCCGAATGCGTGGACGACGTTCGCGGCCGTCGAGAAGGCATGGGCCTACCAGCAAGATCAGCTGCCGACGACCCACCCGATCGCCGCTGACGCCCCGGACATTGAGACCGCCGAGCAGAACTTCGACGGCATCACCTACGCCAAGGGCGCGTCCGTGCTGAAGCAGCTGCACGCATACGTTGGCCGCGACGAGTTCTTCGCGGGCGTGCGCGATCACTTCAACAACCACAAGTTCAGCAACGCTACCTTCGACGATCTGCTAGGCGCGTTGGAGAAGTCGTCGGGCCGCGATTTGAGCGAGTGGTCCCAGCAGTGGCTGCGCACCACCGGTGTGTCCACCCTTCGCCCTGAAATCACCGAGGATTCCTTCGCAGTCGTGCAAGAGTCCGACGTACTGCGCACCCACCGGGTCGGCATCGGGCTGTACAAGCTTGACGGCGACAAGGTCGTGCGCACCCACCACGTGAACGTCGATATCGAGGGGGCGCGCACCGAGGTTCCCGAGCTCGCCGGCATCGACCACGATCTCGCGTTGGTCAACGACGAGGACCTCACCTACTGCAAGATGCGCCTCACGCCGGAACACACCGAGTTCGTGCTGGAGCACATCGGGCAGATCGAGAACCCGCTTGCGCGCACCCTGTGCTGGTCATCCCTGTGGGAGGCCGTCCGCGACACGCTGCTGCCAGCGCGCAAGTTTGTGATGGCTGTGGCCAACTTCAGCCGCCTCGAAGACCAACCGAGTGTGCAGGAGCGCCTCCTCGCGCAGGCGACGCTGGCGGTCAAGCAGTACGTGGCATGGTCCTGGCAGCGCACCGGCTTCTACATGCTCAGCGAGGCATTCCGCGGCCAGGAGCCTGCAGGTATCTACCAGCGCGCGCTCGCCCGCCTGCAGCCTTCGAAGCAGAACACGACGTACTTCCACGAACTCCTACAGTCGCTGGATAACCAGGAGATTCGCTGGCTCGTGCTCACGAACCTTGTCGCAGGCGGCGCCATGCTGGCCAAGACCGCCAAGAACGAGGAGGATCCGTCCTCCGAGGGTGCGCTGTCGCGCCTGCGCATCGACGCCGTCACGAACAAACAGTGGGCGTGGGATGAGATCGTCAGCGGTACACGCACAAACCTCGAGGTGCGCTTCCTTATCGACGGCCTCACCTTCACCTCCGAAGGCATGGACGGCTTGGCCGAGCGCTACTTCGAGATCGCGCCAGAGCTGTGGGACAAACTGACCAACGAGATGGCTCAGAACACGCTCGAGGGCCTGTTCCCGCTGTGGGATATTTCGATTGCTACAGTCGAGCGCGCCGAGGCGCTCCTTGCGCGGGAGGACATTCCGGCGGGCCTGCGCCGCATCGTTTCGGAGGGTAAGGCCCGCGTGGAGCGCGCGCTGCGCAACCGTGTTGGCGACGCAGGCGCGGAAGGCGCAGCGAAAACGCTGCGCTAGAGGCTAGAGCTCCTCGACGATGCGGATCTGCGCCGCATCCGTGCGAGCCACGATAGAGGCGAACATGACCAGCGTGTCACCCTCAAAGAGCTTGCGCGTGATGCGGTGCACCGGGGTGTTCGCCGCCAAGGAGAGGCTCTCGCGCTCCTTATCGGTCGGGTTGGCCGGGAACAGGATGTCCTCGCGGCGCAGGTGAGGAGTCACGCCACCCAGGTCGGTACGCTGGCCACGTGCGTAGTCGACGGAGCTACGGCTGTACTTGGACTCATAACCGGGACGAACGTACGTGGTTTCAGCGAACACCGGGTTACCGTTGGCAAAGTGAACGAGCTCGCTGGTGAGCAACTTATCGCGGGAGTCTACGCCGAATGCAGAGACGACGATCTGCGGTGCGGGCGCAGCGGTCTCCGAAATCAGTTCGGAAGAGACGTCCAGACCATGCGCGATAAACTGCTCCGTCAGCGATACCTTGCCCGTCAAGTCGATGATCGGAGGTAGCGCGCGAACGAATGTGCCACCGGTGCGGCCACGCTTACGCTCAATAATTCCCTCGAGTTGCAATAGGTCCAGTGCATGGCGCACGGTCATGCGTGCCACCCCGTACATGTCTACAAGTTCGCGTTCTGGGGGTAGCTTGTCGCCGGGTTCGAGCTCGCGCGATTCGATCTGGCTCCGCAGAGCGTCAGCAATCGCTACATACGCTGGCTTTTTCGCCATAAATTCCTCCTATTTTTGCGGCTGCGTTTAGGTTCACTGCCGCCCGCCCATAACTCCAGGTGTGACGCCAAAAGGTACAACACCAAAATCTCAGTTGTTTCTAATATAGTTCATTGGACCATAAAAGTACCTAACAATAAATTTGAGCAAAATGCGCGACACTTGATGCGGCCACAAATGGCAAAGTCATACTTTCAGTTGAACCCTATCGACGTGCCAAATTCAGGAATCTCCAACGCCAATGCCAACATCGCCCAAGCCACTGCGAACACCCCCATTTGCGGTAAACCGGGTGCTCGACAGCCACTCGAAACGTAGCGCGTAAACTAGAGCACAATGTTTTCTATTACGCAGTTATCTCCATCAGTCTTAGCCAAATCCGTGAGCGTTCCAGATGTCGACGAAGCCGTCGACTCCGTCACATCGTGGTGGAACGATCCAGCCACACGGGACATTTTTGTCACCCGCCCACTGTGGATCCTGCTCATCCTTGCAATTGCACTCGTGCTGCATCTCGTGGTGCGCAGAGTCATCACGAAAGCGGCGAACAATGCCATCAATTCCCCGGGTAGTGCCCTACCGTTACGGCGCCGCGCTGGCGCTTCAGAGCCAGATACTGCCCACTCTCGCTCGCAGGAGCAACGACGTCAGCAGCGCATTCTCACGCTGGCGAACGTCGGGCGCTCCGCGGCAGCCATCGTCATCTGGGTGTGGGCGGTGCTTGCGGTGCTGGACCAGCTCGGGGTCAATGTTGCACCACTCGTCGCCTCTGCAGGCGTTGTGGGCGTCGCCCTCGGCTTCGGCGCGCAGTCGCTGGTGAAGGACTTCCTCAGCGGCATCTTCATGCTGCTGGAAAACCAGTACGGTGTCGGCGATGTCATCGCCGTCAACGGTATCGAAGGCACCGTCGAGCACGTCACGATGCGTATCACCACCGTGCGCGATATTGACGGCACACTGTGGTACGTCCGAAACGGCGATATTGATCTGCTGGGCAACCAGAGCGACGTCTACTCCGTTGCCCGCCTCGAAATCCCGGTTTCCATCCAGGCGGACCCAGATCAGGCAGCCAGCGTCGTCGAGGCCGCGATGCAGGACGCAGTAACGCGCCCCGAGATCGCGGATAAGCTCGTCGGCGAGGCGACCATGCTGGGTATTTCCAAGTTCGACCCAGAGTGCGCGACTCTGCGCGTGATGGTCAATACGCTGCCCGGCGAGCAGTGGGGCGTCTCCCGTTTTATGACTGCGGTTATCCTCGAGGCACTCCACGCGAACGGCGTGCCGCTGCCTGGCACGGAACCGACCTATATCCGACACTTGGACCACACCCCTGGAGGCGAAAACAACAATGCAGATCAGCAATAAGAGCGAAGCGGAGCAGACGCTCTACGAGGCCGTTGGCGGCGAGGAATTCTTCCGCACGCTCGTCCAACGCTTCTATGCCCAGGTCAAGGAAGACGACCTCATCGGGCCGATGTACCCCGACGATGATTGGGAAGGCGCCGAATCACGCCTGCGCTGGTTCCTCTCCCAATACTGGGGCGGCCCGCGCACCTACCAAGAGCGCCGCGGCAACCCGATGCTGCGCCGCCGACACTTCCCGTTCGCAATCCGGGAAGCCGAAGCGGACCGCTGGCTCGAGCTGATGGGCAAGGCCGTCGCCGAGTTTGACGACGCCACCTTGCCCCAGCCATACCGCGATGCCCTGTGGAATCACATGCAGCGGGTCGCGTACATGATGATCAACCAGGGCCCGCGGTCATACGAATAGGCTCAGCGACTTGCTGTGGTAGACGGTGCCGAAGGGGGCGTCGATACGCACCCACCTGCCGGCGCTTGAAATCCGCAGGTAGCGAGGCACCTCGACCGGGGCTTCGAACCCGGGGATGAGCCCGAGCGAGGTGCAGGTAAACACCGCGCGCATAGGGATTTCGAGCTTCGGACCACGCTCATCTGCGTCGACGGTGATGACGACGCCATCCAGGAGCGAGACTGGCGGGCCGAGCGGGCCCGCGAATTGGCGCGCAAGGTTGCGGCCTTCGTCGGCGAGCTGGCGCGCGGTCGCAATCGGCACCTCTTCGCGCAGCGTGAACCCTTGCGCCGGTGGCAGTGCCCCAGGCCAGTTCTGATCCTGCGCCGCGCCAAGTGTTCCCGTCGCAGTTTCGAGTGCCTCGAGAACCCGGCGCGCAGGCACCACCGCACCGTCGCGGGAGATAGTTCCGCGGACCCGGCGCGAGGCGACGCAGTCGAACGGGGTGGTGACAAAGACGTCGACGTCGTGTTCCCCGACTCGCTGGAACCGTGCGTAGGCGTCATCCTGGAGTGCGAGGGCGCGCTGCAGCAGGGCGCGCAGTCCGCGCTCCCCCTGCTCAACAGTCAGCGTTTCGGTGGTAGCCACCTATGCCTGCCCCAGCTCGTCGTCACCGTCGAGCGTTGTGTAGGCGCGGGCAAGGATGCCGAGCTCCTGCGAGGTGATTGCTCGCGGGCTCGCCGTCCGCTTATCCACGGTGACCTGTACGCAATCAATCACACAACAGACGCTGCCTTGTGCGTCCTTGATCTCCTGACGCGTCGTAAACGACGTGTTGCCGAGGTGGATCACCTGCGTATCAACGGTCACTGCCTGCGTGTTCGGCAGCACCGGGCGAACGTAGTCCGCCTCGATGCGCCGAACGAACACCACAAACTCGTACCCCTGAGACTCGAAGAACTCCTGGGCAAACGCGAGTCGCGCCTGCTGCGCGATCTCGATGTAAGCCGAGTTTGTCACATGGCCGTACCGGTCAAAATCGTTCCACCTCAGCGAGATGGAGTGCGTGTGAATCCTGCCGCGCATATTCTGTTCCGACATAGCCAATTCCTACCTTTTCCACTGTTAGCGGCTGAGCTTGCGGTGCGTGACGCGCGATGGCTTCGCCGCTTCCTCACCGAGGCGCTCAACCTTGTTCTTCTCGTAGTCGCCGAAGTTGCCCTCGAACCAGTACCACTTGCCTTCCTCAACGTTGCCTTCCCAGGCGAGGATGTGGGTACAGGTGCGGTCCAGGAACCAGCGGTCGTGCGAAATCACGACGGCGCAGCCTGGGAACTTCTGCAGCGCATTCTCAAGCGATCCGAGGGTTTCGACGTCCAAGTCGTTGGTCGGCTCGTCGAGCAGGATCAGGTTGCCGCCCTGCTTCAGCGTCAGCGCCAGGTTCAGGCGGTTGCGCTCACCACCGGAAAGCACCTTGGATGGCTTCTGCTGGTCAGCGCCCTTGAAACCGAACGCCGAGAGGTAGGCCCGCGACGGCATTTCGTTCTGGCCGACCACGATGTAGTCGAGCCCGTCGGACACGACTTCCCACACGGTCTTCTCGGGGTCGATGTTTTCGCGGTTCTGGTCAACGTAGGACAGCTTCACGGTCTCGCCGACCACGACGGTGCCTGCGTCTGGCTCTTCCAGCCCAACGATTGTCTTGAACAGGGTGGACTTACCCACACCGTTCGGGCCGATCACGCCCACGATGCCGTTGCGGGGCAGCGTGAAGGACAGGTCCTTGATCAGGACGCGGCCGTCGAAGCCCTTGTCCAGGTGCTCGACCTCGACAACCTTGTTGCCCAGGCGTGGAGGCGTCGGGATCTGGATTTCTTCGAAGTCCAGCTTTTTGTACTGCTCTGCCTCGGCAGCCATTTCTTCGTAGCGCTCCAGACGCGCCTTGTTCTTTGCCTGGCGTGCCTTCGGCGAAGATCGCACCCACTCGAGCTCGTTCTTCAGGCGCTTCTGCAGCTTCTGATCCTTCTTGCCAGCAACCTCGAGGCGCTCGGCCTTCTTCTCCAGGTAGGTGGAGTAGTTGCCCTCGTATGGGTAGAGCTTGCCGCGGTCGACCTCACAGATCCACTCGGCAACGTTGTCCAGGAAGTAGCGGTCGTGGGTAATTGCCAGGACGGCGCCCGGGTAGTTCTGCAGGTGCTTCTCCAGCCACAGGACGGACTCGGCGTCCAGGTGGTTCGTTGGCTCGTCGAGCAGCAGCAGGTCCGGTTCGGACAGCAGCAGCTTCGCCAGCGCGACGCGGCGGCGCTCACCACCGGAAAGCTTGGTCACCGGGCTATCGGATGGCGGGCAGCGCAGCGCTTCCATCGCCTGCTCAATCTTGGAATCGACCTCCCAGGCGTCAGCGGCGTCGAGCTCCTCCTGGAGCTTGCCCATTTCTTCCATGAGCTCGTCGGTGTAGTTCGTCGCCATCTCTTCAGCGATTTCTTCGAAGCGCTGCTTCTTATCGAAGATGTCGCCGAGGCCCTCTTCGACGTTCTCGCGAACGGTCTTTTCCTCGTTCAGCGGTGGCTCCTGCAGGAGGATGCCGACCGTTGCACCGGGATCCAGGAATGCCTCGCCGTTGTTTGGCTGGTCAATCCCCGCCATGATCTTGAGCAGCGAGGACTTACCTGCGCCGTTTGGCCCAACGACACCAATCTTGGCGCCGGGATAAAAGGCCATGGTGACATTGTCCAAAATGACCTTGTCACCGATGGCCCTGCGAACGTTTTTCATCGTGTAGATGAACTCAGCCACGTAAAAACCCCTTTAACTGAAGCGGACATACATCGTTTCACAGGGTACATCAGCGAAAGGTGAACGTGCGCTTCCCCGGCGCCGAGCGGGAGCGCAACCGCGGGCGTCAGAACGGCGCGGGGCCGTCGTCACTTTCGGCGCTACCAGCACCCACAGCTACCGGCTCGAGTTCAGGCGACTGCGGTTGGGGTTCCGCAGCTGACGCCGAGTCCACCGACGACGCCGACGCCTGCATCTTCATTTGCTCGAAGTAGAACTCGCGCTCCTCCTCCGTCATGAAGTCCACCGCCGTCTTGATCTTCACCGCGGGCTGACCCTCGAGTGTGTGGCCGTTCTCGGTGATCTTCCAGGAGGAGATTTGGTGCATGCCGAGCTCAAACGCAACCTTGTCGGCTTTCAGCACGGTGCGGTACCGGTTGAGCTTCTCCCCCGCGTCGTTAGTTTCTACCCAGGTCTCCGTGACCAACCGGCCGGAGACCATCACCGGCGCACCGCGGAACAGTGAGGTGCGCGCGTTGATGGCGAGCTGGTTCCAACACTCGACGTCGATGTAGAGTTGGTCCGTGTCCTCCCAAATGTCGCGGCCTTGGTTGTCTTGTTCACCTGTGCGCCGCCTGCGAGAGGACGCGATGCGCATCTTGCACACCGAGTTTCCCGACGCCGGGAACCACTTAAAGTACGGTGCTGCCGTCAAGTTTCCGCATACGGTGACGTTCATTTGACTCATTGTTGTGTCCTTTCAATTGTTTGCTGAACTGGTACAACTCGGAGCTTTCCAGTGCAGAAACAGAAAAGAAAGGATACGGTCCCGCGGCCTGTGGATTGATTTTTAGAATTCCACAGTTCTCAACAGATCTTCGGTTAGCCCTTGTGCTGCGGTGTATCCGACGTGTACTGTGCGAGCATTTCGTTGTAGGCGCGCCACTCGGCGTCGTCAGTCTCGTCCGCAATGCGGTCAACCTCGGCGGTCTCTGCGCGGTCCTCGCGCCACCACAATATGAACAACACACCGAACACGATGACCAGAGGGAACGAGCCCGACGCCCAGGCGATACCGCCGCCCACCTTCTGGTCAGCCAGCAGATCCGGGTCCCACGGCAGCAGCAGCGAGCGGTAGAACTCCTCGCCCATCACGGTGTTGAGCTGCATGAGGTACACGCCCATGAAGAGGTGCACCGGCATGGAGATCCACAGCCACAGCAGGCGCGTCTTCGCCGTCACGCGCCCCTCGATATAGTCCGGGCCGATGAGCTCCCAGAAGTAGAAGTAGCCCGACACCAGGAACACCGCGTTCATGATGACGTGGCCCGCGTGCTCCGAAATCATCAGCTCGTAGAGATCTGTGAACACGTACATGACGTAGAAGAACACCAGGAACTGCACCGCGGACACCGGCGGGTACGTCACGATGCGCAGGAACTTACTGCGCTGGAAGGACTCCGCCCACAGCCGGGGGTTGAACTCGCCGGACGGGTAGGCGTCGATAATGAGCGTCAGCGGCGCGCCCAGCACGAGGAACACCGGCACACCCATCGACAGAATCATGTGGACGGTCATGTGCGCCGAGTAGGAGGCCGGCATGTGCAGCCCAATGCCGGAGCACATCGTGACTACGACGGTCGCGCAACCCA
This sequence comes from Corynebacterium lipophilum, assembly GCF_024102595.1. Lineage (NCBI taxonomy): Bacteria > Bacillati > Actinomycetota > Actinomycetes > Mycobacteriales > Corynebacteriaceae > Corynebacterium > Corynebacterium lipophilum. The sequence goes on along the minus strand of NZ_JAEUWV010000006.1, from coordinate 48,749 downwards.
GCAGCCACCACGCCGTGCGCCCCTTCGACCATCCGCTCACCCGGCGCGTCAGGTGCAGGTAGTAGACGGCCAGCAGGATCGCGATCACGCTGTAGAGCAGCTCGAAGCGCCAGAGCCCAACCCAGTTCGACCAGGTCAGTGGGTCCTCGAGGTTGTAGCCCATCTGGATCTGCATCGGGGTGAGGTTCGGGTCCCGCGGCGGTGGCGGCGGAGTGCGCCCGAGCGTCACTGCAAGGCCAGTCACAGCAGACATCACTAGCACTTCCACCGCGCCGAGTCGCACGAACGCTCTGCGTTGCGACGGCCCCTCCGCCTCAAGTGCCGGAATCGTCCGCTCGCGGTGTGCATAGCCCATGAATCCAAGCACCAGGATGCCGACCAGCTTGCCCACGAGCACCCACCCGTAGGCGTAGCGGGTGATGTCGTCCAGGTGCACGCGGATCGCGCCGTTAATCACGCCCGACACGGCCATCGCCACGAAGGCGAACAGCGCAATGCGCGAGTATCTGCGCACTGCCGGGGCCAATTCCGGCCCCAGCCTGAAACCGTGCGCCACCAGCGCCATCAGAGCGCCAACCCACACCAGCAGGAACACCAGGTGCCAGATGAAGGAGTTCGTGCCGTAATCGTGGTCGCCACCGGTCGCGGAGTGACCAGTCAGCGCCAGCGGCATAATCGCCAACAACGAGCCGATGAACAACGCCACCTGCGACCACCAACTCGAGACCCGATACCCCGCCACGGACACACACGCCGCGATCGCCGCAACGATCAACCAGACGCGGGCGTCAGCAACCTTGTCCAGCGCCAAGGCCCAGGCGTCGACCTCAAACATCACGGTGCTCAACGGCTGGCCTGAGACGTCGGAAAGCACCAGCGGCACCATCACCACTCCGATCAGCGCCAACCCCGCCGACGACGCCGCCCCCGTCCGGGAAGCAATCACCCCGTCGACGGTCAGACGCGCGCCGTTGAGGTCAGCGCCCGTCTGCTTCGGCGGCAACAACCACGCAGAGAAAAGGAAGGACCCAGCTGCCAGCGCGGCAAGCACCCACGCTGCGCCCCGCAGGGCCGGCAGGCCGAACGTCGTCACAGCCCCTGGGTCCGGGATGCCCAACGCCGCGAGCGAGGCGCCCGCGAACATCTCCGAAATCACCCCGGCGATGAGCGCTGCGACGAGCCCCGCCGCAAGATACAACGGAAACGCCGCTTTCACCGCCGACTTTGAGGCAACCTGCGCATTTGACATGCTCACTACCCTACGTTTGCAATCTGCATGTTCCCAAGTTTTTCGACGCCCACTTCTCCCCCTCTACGTCACAAGTGTGAACAATAGCTTCTTGCTCTGCCCCACCAGGACTCGGACCTGTCGAGGACAGTTCACTTAAAAGAACGCTGCCATCCACCATTCGCTGATTCCGCGCCGCGGACACTCGGCTTGCCACAGTCTGTCCGCGGCAGCACGTTCACCAGCCATTTGAGAAAACTAACCATTTAACCTGTCCGCCGCGCGGACACTCGAATAGCATTCTGCTGTCCGCCCCGCGGACAACCGGCTTGCCACACCATGTCCGCGGCAACACGTTCACCAGCCGTTTGAGAAAACCAACCGCTTAATCTGTCCGCCGCACGGACACTCACTCGATGATGCCTCAACCCCGAAAAACTGTCCGCCGCACGGACACTCACCCGGGGATGCCCCAACCCAGAAAACCTGTCCGCCGCGCGGACACTCGGACTGCGTTCTGCTGTCCGCCCCGCGGACAACCGGCATGCCACACCATGTCCGCGGCACCTCTCCCACCTCGCGGATTGAGCAGAACCAACCATTTGCCCTGTCCGCCCCGCGGACACTCACCCGATGATGCCTCAACCCGGAAAAACTGTCCGCCCCGCGGACAACCGGCATGCCACACCCTGTCCGCGGCACCCCTCCTACCTGGCGGATTGAGCAGAACCAACCATTTGCCCTGTCCGCCCCGCGGACAACAAGCCAGCGCTAAAGCAATGGTCGCATAAAAACACCGAGCTGGTTTTATGGCTCCGATTCAGCAGCGCGGCGCTGACGCTGTAGCTTCCCGTGTGCACGGGCGATGCGGTAGAAAGTCCGCAAGCTCGCGAGCTGCAACCCGCTGTCTTGCGCCTTCTGATAAATGGCGTCCGCGCTCAGGTCGGGGTGGGCGTCGAAAAGATCGAGGATCTGTTGTACATCTGAATCCGGAATACGTGGGATGTTTCGTTCGCGGTGAGGGATCGGGTTTTCTTTCTTGGGCCTCGGGTTGGCCTGGTAGTAGCGCCTCGAGCGCGAGATCCTCAAAATTTCACACGCACGGCGCATGGAGTGGCCGACGCTCATGAGCAGATCCAGGAACTCATTTTCTTGACGTACGCCCTCCTCGTACCGCTTCGTTTCCTCGGGATTTAGGATTCTTCCGCCGCGTCGGAGGTCTCGCCATTCTTCCTTGGCAGAGACCCCATAGCTTTTCCCAGGACATCGCTGGTGTCCTTCCAAAGCTTTACCTCTTTGCGCAGTCGAGCATTTTCTCGTTTCAGCGCCTCGTATTCTTTGCGTGGCATCGTTACTTCGTCGTTGCTCATGGTTTTCCTTTCGCTTGGGGCATAGCCAAGATACTGCCACACAGTTAAGGGCAAACCCCCAGGCGCTACGCTGTAGTGCATGGACACACGTGATCGGGATGCGCTGACGGCTGCCAAGTTGTATTACCGCTCGGAGCTGAGTCAGGCGGAGGTTGCTGCGGAGATGGGCTGCTCCCGTCCTACGGTGGCGAAGCTTCTGCAGCACGCGAAGGACCGTGGCTACGTCACCATCGAAGTACACGACCCGCAGGAGGCGGACGAGATCCTGATCGAGGATCTCACTTCTCGGTACGCGCTGGAGGGTGTGCGGATTGTTCACCCGGCGAACCCATCTGCAGCGATCATGGAGGATCTTGGGGTGGCTGGCGCACGCTACCTGGAGTCGATGCCGTTAGATGGCCTTTCGGTGGGGGTGTCCTGGGGAAAAACGCTGCTCAACATTGCGCGGAATCTACGACCGACGAACATGCGGGCGCGCCAGATTGTGCAGTTGAAAGGTGGGTCGTCGCGCTCCAACCTGGCAACGAATGACTTTGAGACGATCACCGGTTTCTGCACGGCGTTCAACGCGCCCGCGTTGACGCTCCCACTGCCTGTCATTTTCGAGCGGGTGGAGACTAAGGAGATCGTGGAGCAGGATTCCCACATCGCGGACGTGCTGCAGCAGGGGCGAGAGACGGACGTGGCGGTGTTCACGGTGGGTTCTGTGCGGAAGCAGAGCCTGCTGATGAATCTGGGGTACCTCTCTGAGGAGATGTCGCGGGAGCTGCTTGGGATTGCGGTGGGTGACGCTTGTTCGCGGTTCTACACGCGGGAGGGGGATGTGGCGTCGAAAAGAATTGATGATTTGACGGTGGGCATTGAGCTCGACGAGCTGCGGGCGAGACCACGTCGAGTGCTGGTAGCTGGGGGTTTGTACAAGGCTGAGGCGATTGAGACGGCGCTGTGGATGGGGCTGGCCAGTGATTTGGTGATTGATCAGCCGACGGCAGTTCGGGTGCTGGAGATTGCGAAGACTCGCTGATTGACGCCTTTTCTCCCCCATCTGGGGTGGATTGCACCCCCAATCAGAACATTTGCAAACTTTGATATTGCCATATGTTCCGAACGGTCTTAGAGTGGACACCGAAAGGTCAATCAGATACTGCAAAAGGAGTTGCACATGTCCACCCCGACCGTCTCCACACCGCACATCGTCCCAACCGGACCTATCGCCGAAACCGTCCTCATGCCGGGCGACCCACTGCGCGCGAAGTTCATCGCAGAGACCTACCTGGAAAACCCGGTGCAGTTCAACGCCGTGCGCAACATGCTCGGCTACACCGGCACCTACCAAGGCCACGAAGTTTCCGTGATGGGCTCCGGCATGGGCATTCCGTCCATCAGCCTTTACGCCTACGAGCTCATTCACTTCTTCGGTGCAAAGAAGCTCATCCGCGTCGGTTCCTGCGCATGCTTCCAGCCGGACATGAAGCTGTTCGACATCATCGTCGCCTCCTCCGCATCCACGGACTCGCACTTCATCGAGCAGTACGACCTGCCTGGCACCTACGCCCCGACCGCGTCCTGGAAGCTCCTCGAGGCAACCTACAAGGAGTCGCAGAAGCAGGGCGTCGACATCCATGTGGGCAACATCTTGTCCTCCGACGTCTTCTACAACTTCAAGGACGACATCAACGACCGCTGGGCCAAGATGGGCGTGCTCGGCGTCGAGATGGAATCCGCCGGCCTCTACGCCGTCGCCGCCGAGGCAGGCGTTGACGCGATGGGCATCTTCACCGTGTCCGACGTCATCGGCTCCGGCGAGAAGGCCACCGCCGAGCAGCGCCAGAGCGCGTTTACCCAGATGATGGAGCTGGCGCTTCCACTGGCCGCCGTCTAACCCCAACCCGTCCCCACACGTTTGAAGGAACTCACCATGACATCTCAAACAGTTCAAAAGGCGCTCAGCCCGAAGCGGGCCGTGCCGATCATCCTGTTTACCTTCGTGTTCTCGCTGATCATCGATAACGGTTTCAAGTTCATGACCGACTCGATGGGTGAGGCGCTCAACCTTTCCCTCAACGAGGTCAGCTTGCAGGCCTCGCTTGCTGGCGTGATCATCGGCATCGGCGCGGTGGTGTACGCGGCGCTGGCTGACGTGGTGAGCATCCGCAAGCTGCTGATGGTCGGTATCACGCTGACACTGGTCGGTTCGGTTATCGGCTACCTCGGCCAAAACGTGTGGGGGCTGGTCCTGGCAGGTCGCGTGGTGCAGACTACGGGCCTCGCTGCGGCGGAGACGCTCTACGTCATCTACGTGACCAAGCACCTCAGCGAGAAGGACCAAAAGACCTACCTGGGCTTTTCCACCTCTGCCTTCCAGGGCGCGACGCTCTTCGGCGCGCTGACCTCGGGCTACATCGCTACCCACATCTCGTGGACCGCGATGTTCTTGATCCCGCTCATCCTGGTCTTCGCCGTCCCGGTCATTATGAAGACGGTCCCGGAGGAGGCCTCGCTGGAGTCGGGCCACGTCGACTGGCTCGGGCTCTTCCTGATCGCTGTTCTGGCCACGAGCGCCATCATGTTCATGCAGGCGTTCCAGTTCCTGTGGCTCATTCCGCTCGCACTGGCGCTCATCGCGTTCATCGCGCACGTGAAGAAGGGCAAGCGCCCGCTGGTCAACCCGGAGTTCTTCCAGAACCGCGCTTACGTCACCGCCATCGTGCTCGTCGCGATTGTTTACTCGGTGCAGCTCGGCTACCTGGTGCTCTTCCCCGCAATGGCGAAGGCCGTCCACGGGCTCAGCGCTGACGACGCCTCCCTGCTGCTCATCCCGGGCTACACCGGCGCCGTCATCGTCGGTGCGCTCTCGGGCAAGATTGGCAAGTTCTTGCCGACGCGCCCCGCGATCTTCACCGCACTCGCCTCCATCACCATCGCGTTGCTGCTTCTCGCGGTCGGGATGGAAGCCAGCCCGTGGGTGTTCATGCTCTCTTCCCTGCTCTTCGCTTGCGGTTTCGCCCTGCTGTACGCGCCACTGGTCGCGACGGCAATCGGCAACATCCCCGCTGCGAAGTCGGGTATTGCAATCGGTTTCTACAACCTCACAATCAACGTCGCCGTCCCGCTCGGCATCGCGTACAGCGCGAAGCTGGTGGATCTCGGCCTTGGGGTGCCAGGCTTCCTGCCACAAAACTCGGGCAGCTACCCCACCGTCATGCTCATCCTGGCAGTCATCGCAGTCGCCGGCACCGCGCTCTATGCAGCGCTCACCGCGCGCATGAAGCAACCGGCTTAACCTGCACACTTTCTACAACTCAAGGAGTTTTTCAACATGCTTACTCGCCAAAATGTCGCCCAGATGATCGACCACACGCTGCTCAAGCCGGAGGCCACCCACGAGGACGTCACCAAGCTTATCGACGAAGCTTCGCACCTCGGCACGTTCTCCGTCTGCGTCTCTCCATCCATGCTGCCAATCGAGACCCCAGCTGACCTGAAGGTCGCAGTGGTGTGTGGCTTCCCGTCCGGCGCAGTCCCAACTGAGGCAAAGGCCGCTGACGCCGCGCACAGCGTTGCCAACGGCGCGGACGAGGTTGACATGGTCATCAACCTGGGTGCCGCCAAGGAAGGCAAGTGGGACGTCGTACGCGACGACATCGCCGCAGTAAAGAAGGCGTGCGGCGACAAGCTGCTCAAGGTCATCATCGAGTCCGCCGTCCTCACCGACGACGAGATCGTCGCAGCGTGCAAGGCTTCCATGGAGGCCGGTGCCGATTTCGTGAAAACCTCGACAGGCTTCCACCCCGCCGGTGGTGCTTCCGCGCACGCGGTGAAGCTGATGCGCGAGACCGTCGGCGACAAGCTCGGCGTGAAGGCCTCCGGCGGTATCCGCGACGCCGCCACCGCGAAGGAAATGATTGAGGCTGGCGCGTCCCGCCTGGGTCTGTCCAGCTCCGCTGCGGTGCTGGAGGGGTGGAACTAACAATGGCTACTGATCTTCGTGCACAGGCCGAGGCTTGGATCGCGCAAGATCCCGACCCCGCCACCCGCGAGGCATTAACCGCCGTCCTCGACGACGAGGCCGAGCTTGCGAAGGCCTTCGCTGGCCCGCTCCAGTTCGGCACCGCGGGGCTGCGCGGCGAGATCGGCTTCGGCGAGTCCCGCATGAACCAGGCCGTGGTCATGCGCGCCACCGCCGGGCTCATGGAATGGCTCAAGCAGCAGGTGGACACCCCTCGCGTGGTCATCGGGTGCGACGCCCGCCACGGCTCCTCCAAGTTCGCGCAAGCAGCAGCTGAGGTCGTCGCCGGTGCGGGTGGGCACGCCATGCTGTTGCCGCTGGCCCAGCCGACCCCGCTGACTTCCTTCAGCGTGCGCGCGCTCAACGCCGACGCCGGCATCATGGTCACCGCCTCCCACAACCCGAAGTGGGACAACGGCTACAAGGTCTACCTCGGCGGCCGCGTCGTCGCCGCAGACAACGCCGCCGGCTGCCAGATCATCTCGCCTGCCGACGCCGAGATCGCCGCCTGCATCGCCGCCGCACCCGGCGCGACGGAGCTCCCCCTCGACACAAACATCGAGCAGGTGGACACCCGCGAGGGCTACGTCGCCGCCACCAGCGCGCTTAGCGACCTCGACGGCACCCCACCGATCACGATCGTGCTCACACCAATGCACGGCGTCGGTGGCGAACTCGCACGCACCACCCTGGAGGCTGCGGGCTTTGGGGACGTAGTGGGCGTCGAGAAGCAGTGGAAGCCTGACCCTGACTTCCCCACCGTCGCCTTCCCCAACCCTGAAGAAGACGGTGCCCTCGACCTCGCCGTAGAGAAGGCGAACGAGGTCAACGCAGACGTCATCATCGCCCTCGACCCCGACGCCGACCGCTGCGCAGTCGCAGTCCCGGCGCGCACCACCCCAAGCGCGGGCACCCCGTTGGGCAACGGCTGGGTGAAACTCTCCGGCGACGAGACCGGCGCGCTGATCGGCGAGTACGTGGCGTCGCGTGCGCAGGGCGGCTCGACGGCGTGCTCGATTGTTTCGGGCAGGCTGCTCGGCAAAATCGCGGCAGCTCACGGGCTGGATCACGCGACGACGCTCACCGGGTTCAAGTGGATCGGGCGCACCCCGCAGCTCGTGTTCGGCTACGAGGAAGCGATCGGCTACTGCGTCGACCCGGCGCACGCCCGCGACAAGGACGGCATGTCCGCCGCGGTGATTGTCGGCTCGATCGTGGCGCAGCTCAAGGCCCGCAACATGAGTGTGCTCGAGCAGTTCGACGCCCTGGCCAGCAAGTACGGACTGTACCGCACCCAGCCGCTGACCTTCCGCGTCGAAGACCTCTCCCTCATCAGCGACGCCATGCAGCGCCTCCGCGCGCACACTCCGACGGAGCTCGCCGGTTCTGAGGTTGTCGAGTACGTCGACCTCAACAACGGCTACGGCGCCACCCCAGGCACCAACGGCATCCTGATCCGCACCGCGGACAACGATCGCGTAGTCATCCGTCCGAGCGGCACCGAACCGAAGCTGAAGTGCTACCTCGAGGTGGTCCTGCCAGTCGAAACGGGAGAGGCGCCTGACTGGACCGCCGCCGATGCCCGCCTGGCCACCATCAGCGACGCCACCCGCGCGCTGTGCGGAATCTAACTGCGCTATACTATCGAAGGCTTGGGCGCCGATTTATCGACGCCCAGCTCAGCCTCCATAGCTCAGTGGATTAGAGCAACCGGCTTCTACCCGGTGTGTCGCGGGTTCGAATCCTGCTGGGGGCGCTTTTCGTTTACCCCCGCTGCCTGGCGTTTTGCCTGGTGGCGGGGGTGTTTTTGCTGGTATGGTGGGTTTTGAAGAAAGGAGCCACAATGAGATTTACCCTCCTCGGAGCCGGAACCGGCATCATCACCACCCTTGCAGGCGCCAACCCTCTTTTCGGTCTCGCCTTCCTTGCCGTCGGTTACGGCATCGACAAGAACAAAAAGACAGCGTAACCATGCACCCCATCATTATCGATGAGCTGACAAGGGCGCGCCTATGGCACGTTCCGGAATGTGCCGAGCACTGTGGCGTCTCCCCTGCCACGTGGCGCGCCAGCTGCCCCGGCAGTCCCGTAAAGAACAGCCCACGAACAAAACAAAATAACTCGTAGCACACTCGTATGTGCTGGTAGGATAGCGGTCTATTAGGTTCGAGTACCGGTGGGGATCCTGAAGGCTCTCTAAAAGTTGGTGATCACTATGTCCAATATTCTTGACGTCGGCCAGTATGTGACTGAGCTCATTCCCGGCGTTGACAAGATGAAGCTCTACAAAATCTGCTTCTTTTCCCAAGGCTGGCACCTTGCCTGGACCGGAATGCCATTATTTGAAGAAGAGCTGCAAGCTTGGGCAAAAGGACCCGTCCCCTATGACCTCCGCCGCAGTACAGAAAACGTTGCGCGTGGCTGGACCATTCCAGATGTTCCTGGAGGAGATTCTTCAACACTTTCGTCATTTGCCCGAGCAACGATTGAAAGCGTTGTGAACTTCTACGGCTCGCTGACATCCGCGGAGTTGTCAGACATGAGCCACGGTCGAGCTTGGCAGGAAGCACGCAGCAACGCGGTCGGGGGCACGCATTGTAGCAGCGCTTTGAGCATGACCACGATGCGCGAAGAGTTCACGGAGTTGCTCCAGTCAGGACATTCTGTCCCAGACTCGCCTTCCCTGCCAGACGTGGATCACCTTCCTAGCTTCGATCATCTGCTTGCCACTGCACATGAAGTCGAAGCGGAATGGCACAACACCCTTTCACTCCTCGCGGACCGGTAATCAACGCAATTGTCTGACCACAGTGAAGCTTCCAGAGAGCAGCTTTTAGCTCAAATGCTCGTGGAGTTGGCGTGCGCAGTGAATCAAGGCTGCGGGGATCGTGTAAACGCGAACGGAGAACCGGAGAGTTATCTTGGATTTACTGTGGACCGGGCTTCTTTGGAAAGTGCAGTTTACGCCCCGTCCCAGTTATTCAGCGGCCAGCCCCGGTACGCCTCGGTGTTTGATAGAGGAGCCGCGCTGACCGTCCATATAGCCAATAACCATCCGTTTGCCGATGGCAACAAGCGCACCGCACTTATCGTTGGGCTCACTTATCTGCGCTTGTTTTCGGTTCATGTCCGAGAGCCAGAGGGCAAGGGACCTGATTTAGCCGCAGGCGAAGAAGGCGCCCGACTGATGGAGTACATCGTTACACATGCCGCGGATTTGGATTCGGTCATCGCACACACCAGCCGCGCATTTCAACGCTGGGCCGACATTGATGGTCTAGCGCGACGCTACCGACAAAAATAGCATCGCCCCCGATGTACCATGGCGCCATGTCCGTCTTAATGTCTTCCGCTCAGGCCCGCGAGTTGCTGGCCGCAGCGCATGAAACCGAGGAACGCACCCGGGAGAAACCGGCCGTTCCTTGGGGGTGGATCTTGTGCGCGGCGGTCTGCTTCGGGGCGAGCCTGCCGCTGATCTTTGTTCTCGACCAGTTTTGGCCGTTCCTCCTGTTTGTGCCATGTATCGGGTGCATCGTTGTCATCGAGCGACGCAGGTCAAACGGCGTGCGCTCAAGCATCCGACAGCCGGTCAAAGAGGACCCAAAAATGTCGTTTCTTCCCTTCGGCGTGTACTTCCTCTGCATATCGCTCTTGCAGGTCGCCCCGCTTCAGAACAAGGTGTTCTCGAGTCTGCTCGGCGCGTTCGCGACCGTCGTTTTCGTCGTTACGTACGCGAGGAGCTGGAGGACCAATGCCTGATATTTTGTTGCAACCCTCGTGCTTGAGCATCTGCGCCGCACTCTTTGCCGCCGAGTCCACCACCAGCGACGTCGGCGCCGCAGAGAACAAGGAGATGCACCCCAAGCGGCTGCGTACTCTCACCCAGCTAGAGAGCGACGCCTACCTCACGGCCATCGACGCGCTCAAAGAAGCCGGCTACGTCTCCCTGTTTACGGACCGCAAGGCGAACCCGGACAAGAACGTGGACTGGGTCTCTCTGACCGCTACCGGTGCCCGCGCATACCAGGACTGTATCGAGGAGTTGCGCTCGATTGCGGAGTCGGGCAGTCGGGTACCCTGAGGTGCATGACATTTCCCTCCCCAACTACTGATTCGTTCGCGCTGATTACCGGCGCTTCACAGGGCATCGGTGAGGCAGTTGCGCGCCAACTTGCTGCTGCTGGATATAACGTACTGCTGGTGGCGCGTCGAGAAGCGGTGCTGATGCAGCTTGCCAACGAGCTGGCACAAGCGCACGGCATCAACGCCGAAGTCTTCGCGGCAGACCTGTCCAAGGAGCGCGACGTGACCGCACTGCTGGACTACATCGGGCAGAAGAAGATCACCATCTGCGTGAACTCCGCCGGTATCGCCTCCTTTGGTCCGTTTATGAAGCAGGACTGGAACTACGAGACGGACCAGTTCAACCTCAACGCCACGGCGGTGTTCCGCATCACGAAGGCGGTGCTCGACCAAATGGTGCCGCGTGGCGAGGGTTCGCTGTGCAACGTGGGCTCGGCAGCAGGTAACATGCCGATCCCGAACAATGCCACGTACGTGTTTACGAAGGCGGGCGTCAATACGTTTACGGAGGCCCTGCACTATGAGCTCAAGGACAGCGGCGTACACTGCACTCTGCTCGCGCCGGGGCCGGTGCGTGAGGCTGAGGTTCCTGAGGAGGAGCAGTCGATCGTGGACAAGGTGGTGCCGGACTTCCTCTGGACCACGTACGAGTCCTGCGCGAAGGACACCATCAGCGCGATGCGCAGCAACAAGCGCCGCGTAGTGCCGGGTCCGCTTTCCAAGGTGATGGATTTCGTATCGACGTACGCTCCGCGCGGCGCCCTCGCCCCGATCATGGGGCGGTTCTACGCAAAGATGGGAGAAGAATAGATGGATGTCCCTGCAAAAAACGACCGCATCGTGTGGGTCGACCTGGAGATGACGGGCCTGGATACGTCCCGCCACGTCATCGTGGAGGTCGCAGCGCTCGTCACCGATGCCCAGCTTGAGATTCTCGACGAGGGCTTGGACCTCGTCGTCCACGCCACCGAAGATGAGCTCGCGGAGATGGATGACTTCGTCCTGAACATGCACACCGAGAACGGGCTTCTCGACGAGATCCGCTCCTCCTCCGTGTCCATCAAGGAGGCTGAGGACGCGGTCCTCGCGCTGATTGCAAAGCACTGCGACCCAGACCACCCAGCGCCGCTTGCTGGCAATTCCATCGCCACCGACCGGTCATTCATCCAGGAGCAGATGCCGCGTCTCGACGCCGCCCTACACTACCGCATGATCGACGTCTCCACCATCAAGGAGCTCTCACGCCGCTGGTTCCCGCGCGCTTACTACAACCAGCCCGAGAAGGGGCTGGCGCACCGCGCGCTCGCCGACATCGTGGAATCCATCCAGGAGCTCGACTACTACCGGCGTTGCGTATTCACCCCGGAACCAGGACCGGATTCTGAGGTGGCCGCCGACGCTGCAGCCGCCGCACACGCCCACTACCAGCGGTTTTTGCAATCCTAGGCTTTCATTGTAAAGTAGTTCCCGCTGTTGAAAAACAGCGATGGTGGCTGTAGTTCAGCTGGTAGAGCACCAGGTTGTGATCCTGGGTGTCGCGGGTTCGAGCCCCGTCAGCCACCCCGAGAGTGCCCCGTAACCTGCACAAGCAGGTTGCGGGGTACATTGCTTTTGACAGCAGGTACGTTAAGCCAAGAATTGTTGGGTTAAGCGGCTTAAGGGACATTTTGTGTGTTTTTACGGCGTGTCGCGATAAGGGACATTTTGTGTGTGTTTAGCTGCGTCCAGCCCACCCTTTTCTCACGCCTAAGCTGGGGTTCCACTGACCATCAATGCCGGTATCGAATTCTTTCGGCCGCCCATCCAGGTGACCGCGGCGTTGTAATTCTTCTCTGGCCCACGCAGCTCGTGCGGCCTTCTCGCCGACGCGTCCGAAGTCTTGTTGCCGGGCAAGCTCAAGAGGCGGTACCGGGTCTTGCGTGTGCATGTATAGCCACCAATCCATGGTGATGCGTTGATGTTCATCGAACATGCCACGGTGCTGGCCAGCTTTGTCTTTGAGCTGCTTGTTTATCCCGCCTTCTAACAGGTTCGTGGTGGCTTTTACATCTTGTGTCACGCCCTCTGGTGGGGCGAGGAAGACAAAGAGTTGGTCGTCTTGGATGAGCTTTTCAAACCTGCGCAGTGCACGACGTGCATTGCGGTGGGTGTACCACCATTGTTGGGTGTCGTTGACCCATGTTGGTACTTGACCTTGGGGGATATCACGGCGATAGGTGCGTTGTTTGAGCCAGTCGTCAAAGGTGATGCGGGTGGTGTGTACAGCGGCGATAAACCGTGCGGCATCATCGGTATCAGCAACGTTGACGAGCATGTAGCCAAGCTTGCGGATTGCTTTATGTGCTGGGTGGATCGGGTTTTTACTGATATCGCTAAACGTGTTGCGTTGTACGTGGACTAAGCAGCGCTGGATGGCTACGTGGGGCCATTTACTCCGGATTGCTTTTAAGGCTCCTCCTGAGCCGTCAGTGGTGATGATTAGCGGTGGGGCGATCTTGTCGAGGAGTTTGAGGTACTCCGATGAGCTTTCCCGCAAACACCAGTGCCAGGCAATGACGTGTGTGTCCGTACATGCAACGAGCAGGCATTTCTTGTGGAAGTAGGTGCCGTCGATAAAGACTTGGTCGTAGACGCGATATGGGTCTGTCATGTTGGGCACGGTGATAAACCACAGCAGTTGAAACCATCTGGTTAAGGTGCGTCTGGTCACCTTGTGTCGTTGAGCGACGCGGTCTGCGGGTTCCCCGGAAAGGATCCAGTCGAGAAAGATTTTGAAGTGGCGTACATCGTTGGTGCGGGCGCGGGGGTTGATTGTGGATGCGTTGCAGTTCGGGCAGCGCCAGCGTTGTGTGCCTGCGGTTGTGGTTCCGTTTTTTATCAGTGTGTGGCCGCATAGTGGGCAAGACGGCCGGTTTGTGATTGCCATAGCAATTGGCCTTACCGCACCACGGTCGGAGCCTATACCACAGGTGTGGTGGTATTCGGTGTTGATTTCTCGAAACGGGCGAATGGAACTGTTTTGAAAACCATATCTGGTTGCTGGCCGAGGTCATCCCGGGAAACCGGATAGATTTACACACACAAAATGTCCCTTAAGCCGCAGCAGCTAGGTAGGGCCTACCCCCAGGTCATCTCCTGCATCTCCGCGCAGGTCGCGGCGACAACGTCATGCCAAGAGCCGGTCATCTCGTAGATGCGGCGTTGCCGCTGGTAGCCGGCGCCGCGTTGCATGATCTCCAGCACCAGGTTCAGCTCGCGCGTGCACCCAAGCTGCGCAGCCACAGGCTGCAGGGTGTCCACCAACGTAACGAGTTCGTCGCGGAGCCAGCGTTCGTCGGTGTCGCGGCTGGTGATCACCAGCGCGTCGAGGCCGTAGCGGGCCCCGCGCCACTTGTTTTCGGCGACGTGCCAGGGCTGGAGCGTGGGGAGGGCTTCGCCGGCGTCGAGAAGTTGGTCGTAGTAGACGACCAAGCAGTGAGTCAGTGCGACGACCGCGGCGAGTTCGCGCAGGTTGGATGTGGCGTCGCTGATGCGGACTTCGATGGTGCCCCACTTGGCCGCGGGGCGGACGTCGAAGTGCATGGAGCCGGTGTGGTTGATCACGCCGGAGGTGCGCTGGTCGTCCATGAATTGGACCCATTCGGCCCAGCTTTGGAACTGGTACGGCATCCCGGCGGTGGGAAGCTGCTGGTAGAGCATGGTGCGGTTGGAGGCGTACCCGGTGTCCAGCCCGTCCCAGCCGGGGCTGGATGCGGAGATGGCGAGCAGGTGCGGGTAGTGCGTCATCACCGCGTTGATGATTGGCCAGACGCGGTCTTCGTGACTGATGCCGACGTGGCAGTGAATACCCCACAGCAGCATTTGCTGACCCCAGTACTGAGTACGGTTGATCATTTCCTTGTAGGAAATTTTGGGGCTGAGGGCTTGCTCGCGGAAGTCGGAAAATGGGTGGCCGCCGCTGGCCCACAGGTCGAGGTCGCGGGCGTCAGCTTCGGCGCGCACGACGGCCAAGCTCTCCGCCAGCTTATCGACGGCCTCTTTCGTATTCTTACATACCGGCGTCACCAGCTCGACCGTGTTTTGGAGGAACTCCCGCTCGAGGTGCACGTTGGGGTTCGTGGCGGAGATGGCGTCGATAATTTCGGGGGCGCGGGGTACCAGGTCCCGCGTCTCCTTATCGACAACACAGATCTCCCACTCCACTCCCAGTGTCGGCTCGGGGGAACGGGCGAACTCGCGGTATGGATCCATAAGTAGCCAGTCTAAACGCTGCGCTGGGCCCGCGCGGGGGTTTTATTCTCCCGCAAGGACGACAGTGATCGCCTCCGGCTTCTCGACGGCCTCCCGCGGCAAACTCGTATTCGCCGGCACATCCGTCGTCGCCCGAGGCGTACCACCGATCCGCTGCGCGAGCTCCGCCGCAACCGCGTCAGCACCCGGAGTGTTCGGGTTAAAGAACACGAAGGTTTGCGGGAACGCGCCGTAGGTCTGCTCCGGCATGTTCATCGCGGCGGCGTCATTGGAACGGTTCGCCACGTTGTAATGGGCGGCGAGGTCACCGGCGGTCCGGTTCGCCAGATCCGGGATGCCGGAGTTGTTGTAGACGTACACCTGCGCCTGCTCCCGGGCCAGGCCGGCGGGGGCTGGCGCTGGCTGTTCCTGCTCGGCTGGCTTTTCGGTGGGCTTGGCTTCTTCGGCTGGTTTTTCCTGCTCGCTTGGTTGCGCCTGCTCCGACGAGTTCGCCGGCGCCGAGATCGCGGTCGTTGCCTGGGTTGCTTGGGTGGCTTGGGCGGTCGTGGCTTCGGTGGAGCCCGGCGCGGCCGCGTCCTGGTTTCCGTCGCCCTTGTTCATGGCGTAGATGCCCCACAGCAGCAGAAGTGCCGCGACGGCCAGCAGGATCATCGCGACGCCCCGCTTCGGGAACGCCGCCGCCGGCGCCGCTTCGTAGTTTTGGTCGTAGTCGTCCTCTTCGGCGCGGCGGTGGGCGCCCTGGTACTCGTTCTCAGGATTCACATTAGTCACATGCGTCACTCTAAACGTTTTTGCACACGTTTACACCTTCCCACGCGCACCGCGTTCCCGGTTTCGCCAACCGTCAGTACATTCCGGTCGAGGTGTTTAAGGAGTGCGACGCTGGTCGCCGAAAATCGACCGGGCTGGGTGAAAATGCGCGACCTGCATCGCACGCTTCTAAGCGCACGCTACGAGCGAAAAAGGTATCAAACCTGGCGGTTGCGAGCCCGTGTCGGCCGCAAGTTGAGCGCTACATACAGTGCTCTCTCCTGTCGCTTTCGTTCCGGTCGAGGTGTTTAAGGAGTGCGACGCTGGTCGCCGGAAATCGACCGGGCTGGGTGCAAATGCGCGACCTGCATCGCACGCTTCTAAGCGCACGCTACGAGCAGTTTGGGGCGAGGAGCGGGCCGGGTGCGCACCAAATTCCTGCATGGAATTATGCGACCTGGACTTTCGCAGATCCGCTTGCCGAAAAACAGGAATGTGGTGTCTGAGTGGGAGGGACGCGCACCAGATTCCTGGTTTTTGGCGGGCACGTTTGGAAAATCCCAGGTCGCTAGGGGAAAACCCGGAATCTGGTGCGCGATCACGCCGGGTCGGGGAACAATCTTCGTAAACAAACGTCGCGACCTGGGGAAACGAAAGCGTTGGTCGACCGGAGCCGGCCCCAAACGCAAAATAGTTCCCGGGCGCGGGAACTTTTTCACAGCTCGAAGAGAGGAGCGGCTCAACGGTCGCGGAGGCGCTGCAGGCGGCGTACGAGTTGTGGGAATTCGGAAAGGGCGGAGGGGTCGTCGAGAAGGAGGTTGAGTTTTTGGTAATAGCGAACCGGTGTGAGCCCGAGCTGGGTGGTGATGGCCTCTTCTTTGGCGCCGATGGCGCGCGGGGCGTGGGCCTCGAAGGTGAGGATGGCGCGGTCCGAATCTGAAAGCTGCTCAGGCATGCCTATTATGGTAGCCATGACCATTCGACCGATCGTTATTTATGGCGACCCTGTCCTGCACAACCCGACGAAGCCGGTGGAGCAACCAGTCGAGGAGCTGCAGGAACTCATTGCGGACATGCACGAAACGATGGACGCCGCCAACGGCGTGGGCCTGGCCGCGAACCAGATTGGTGTGCCGCTGCGCCTGTTCGTGTACCACTGCCCTGACGGCGACACGATGCGCCGCGGCACCGTGATCAACCCGGTGCTGGAGACAAGCGAGATCCCGAAGACCATGCCGCGCGACGACGGCGAGGACGACGAAGGCTGCCTCTCCGTCCCGGGCGAGGGCTTCCCCACCGGCCGCGCGGACTGGGCCAAGGTCACCGGCCTGGATGAGAACGGCAACGAGATTGAGGTCGAGGGCACTGGGTTCTTCGCGCGTTGTCTGCAGCATGAGGTCGGCCACCTGGACGGCTTTGTGTACACGGACGTGCTCACCGGCCGCTACAAGCGCGAGGCAAAGCGCGCGATTAAGGCGAATGGGTGGACGGAGCCGGGCAACACATGGCTGCCTGGCACGGACGAAGACCCATTCGGACACTAAAGGCACTATAGCCAAGATGTTTCGCCAGGAAGCGCCCACTGTTGGGGGCAGGGTGACGGTCCGCTACCGCACGGAGTCCGGGGTCAATGAGGCGCTCGGGGAGGTCGTCGGGGTGGACCCGTTACGGGTGCGCCGCCGCGATGGGCGCGAGGTGACCATCACGGAGCCGGTGGCGGTGCGTTCGTTGGCGCCGAGGACGGTTCGGAATTCGGAGATTCGTCGAAAAGAAGTGGAGCTCGCGGAGGCGAACCCGGCACCGGTGCAGGAGTGGGTCGAGGGGTGGCTGGCCCGCGCGGGCGCCGCGAACCCGCAGGATAATACGGCAGTGCCGTTGGGCCCGTCGGCGGCACTCGCACCGCTGCCACTCACCGAGCTCAAAGATTTTTACGACGCCCACTCCCTCCCAGTGCGCCTGTTGGTGCCGGAGCGCATCGGCAAGGCGGCGGAGAAGCACGCGGCGCGACACCCGGAGCTGTGGGAGGTCGGCCCGGAGGAGATCGTGGGCGATGACCATCATCGGCGGCGTGTCCTGCGTCTGCGCTAGGATATTGGCATGCGCATCGCCACTTGGAACGTGAACTCTGTACGTACGCGGGCGGAGAGGATCGCCGCTTTCCTCGACCGCAACGACGTCGACGTGTTGGCCATGCAGGAAACGAAGACGAAGGACGCCACGTTCCCCTACTCAACGTTCGAGGCGGCGGGCTACGAGGTCGCACACGTGGGCTACGACCAGTGGAATGGTGTGGCCATCGCGTCGCGGGTGGGGCTGGAGAACGTGCGGACGCACTTTGAGCGCCAGCCGTCGTTCGCGAAGAAGGGAGATCCGGTTGTGGAGGCCCGGGCGGTTGGGGCGAGCTGTGGGGGCGTCGATATCTGGAGCTTGTACGTGCCGAACGGGCGCGAGATCGGCGACCCACACTACGAATACAAACTCGAGTTCCTCTACTCTCTGCGCGAGACCGTGGACCCGCAAACGTTGCAGCTGTTCACGGGCGATTTCAACATTGCGCCGCGCGACGAGGACGTGTGGGACATCGCCTGGTTTGAGGGCAAGACGCACGTCACGGAGCCGGAGCGCGCCGCGTTCCAGATGCTGCTGGAGTCCGGCTTGGAGGAGATCCGCCACGCGGACCCGTACTCGTTCTGGGATTACAAGTCCATGCGCTTCCCCAAGAACGAAGGCATGCTCATCGACTTCCACTTAGCGACGCCCCCTCTCGCCCGCCGCCTGCAACAGGCTTGGGTGGACGTGGCGGAGCGCGACGACAAGGGCGCATCGGATCACGCGCCCGTCATCGCTGATTACGACACCGCCGACCTCGCACTCGACCAGGTGCGGTAGCCATGTTGTCTCTGTTCAGTGGCCTCTCCCTGTGGCAGCTCATCGCCATGGGCATCGACTACGCCATCAAGTTCGTCATGATTGGCGTGGTGCCGTCGAACCGCAAGCCGTCGAGCGCGAACGCTTGGCTGCTGCTCATTCTGCTGCTCCCGTTCGTGGGCCTGCCGCTGTACCTGCTGATGGGGTCCAAGTACGTCTCGCAGCGGCGCCACCGCATCCAGAAGGAAGCGAACGCCGTCCTCAACGACGTCTACTCCGACATCCCGGACATTCCCGCCGGTCAGCAGGCGAACCCGGAAGTGACCTCGATGATCACGCTGAACCGCACCCTGACCGGCTTCCCCGCCGTGCACGGTAGCGCGGTCGCCATGTGGGCGGATTACGAGAAGACGATGGTGCGGATTGCGGAGCTCGTCGATAAGGCGGAAGAGTACGTCGACATCGAGATTTACGCGGTGGCCTGGGACAACACCACCGCCATTGTGTTTGAGGCGTTGGAGCGTGCCGTGGCCCGCGGCGTCCACGTCCGCCTCCTCTTCGACCACATCGGCTCCATGAAATACCCCGGCTTCCGCGCGCTCAAACGGCGCCTGACGAAGGCCGGCATCCACTGGCACCTCATGTTGCCGCTGAGCCTGCTCAAGGGCCGCTTCCGCCGCCCGGATCTGCGCAACCACCGCAAACTCATCCTTATCGACGGCCACACCGCCATGATGGGCTCCATGAACCTCATCGACCGCACCTACCTCACCCGCCAACACCGCGCCGCCGGACGCCAATGGGTCGACGCCTTCGTGGAACTCCAAGGGCCCATCGTCACCTCCATCGAGGCGCTGTTCGCCGTGGACTGGTACTCCGAATCCGGCGAACCCATCGAGCTCACCGCCCCCTTGGACCTCGGCGCCCCCGCGGATGCCAACCTGGTCCAGCTCATCCCCTCGGGACCCGGCTACCAGGCCGAACCGAACTTGCGGATGTTTAACACCCTCATCCACCACGCCAAAGAACACCTGGTGCTGTGCTCCCCCTACTTCGTCCCCGAGGACTCACTGCTGGAGGCCATCACCACCGCCTGCTACCGCGGCGTGCGCGTGGACCTGCTCGTCGGGCAGAAGGCGGACCAGTTCATGGTGCAACACGCCCAGTCCTCCTACTACCAACAGCTCCTCGAGGCCGGCGTGCACATCTGGGAGTTCCCCGCCCCCTACGTCCTGCACACCAAGTTCCTGCTCGTCGACCCCACCTCGAAGGAGCCCGGCGCCGCCGTCGGCGTGCTCGGCTCCTCCAACATGGACATTCGCAGTTTCTCACTCAACTACGAAAGCTCACTCTTAATTTGCGACGGCCCCCTCCTCCGCAACCTCAACCACCTCGCCGACACGTACTTGTCCGTGACGCGGGAGCTCACGCTGGAGCGCTGGAACACGCGGCCGTGGTACCGCCGCTACATCGACAACGTGATGAAGCTGACCTCGGCGCTGCAGTAGTTCACTGGCAGTGCCAAAGGACGCAACCACATCCGAAAAACCCGGCAAAAGCCCAGGTCACGGAAAACTGGTTGCGTCCTTTGGCACTGCCCCACAGCCAGGCGCACCAAATTCCCCCACGACCGACCAGCGACCTGGGAAAACGCCGAGGCCCCGTGCTCGAACCCGGGAATTTGGTGTCCCCCCATCTAGCTAGACACCAGATTCCTGGATTTTCGCGAGCAAACCCTACGTTTCCTCAGGTCGCGCATTTGGGGTGAACTGGAATTTGGTGCGCGCCCTCACACGCCAAACACCAAATTCCCCCACGACCGACCAGCGACCTGGGAAAACGCCGGAACCCTAGCCAAAACCAAGGAATTTGGTGCGTCGGGCGAATAAGCGACCTACTTGTTCGCCATCACGGCGGCGGCCGCGCCGCCCAGGCCCAGGATGCCGAGCAGCACGCCGACAACGATCAGGATCGTGTTGCGCGTCTTCTCGTCGACGCCGCCCTTGTCGGTGGCCTTGGCGTCTTGCGTGGTTGGGTCAGCTGGCGCCGCGGTGCTCGGGGCCGCTGAAGGCGATGGCTTTGCCGACGTGGTTGGTGGCGTCGATGGCCGCTTAGGTTGCTTCAGTTCCTTGGTGTCCGCGAGGTTGCGGCGGTTGGTGTCCTGGAAGTCGCCGAGTTTACCTTGGGAGAGCAGTGCGGATGCCCGCTGGCCCAGCACGGAGTCACCGAGTTGGGTGCTGACTTGGCGCAGCTCGTCCTCGGTGTAGTCGAGGAGGCTGATGTCGAAAAGCTCGCTGAAGACGATTTCGCCGGACTCGTTTTCGATCTGGATGTAGACCGGCACGTAGGAGCCGTACAGGCGCTGCGTGTCCGGGATTGGGATCTGGATTTCCTTGCGGGACTGCGGCCCGGCTTCCTTGGCGTCGCCGATGCCCTTGACCTTGATGGTCTGGACTGGGGCGATGCGGGAAAGTTCCTTGCCGTAGAATGCGCGCACGGTGAACTCATGGTCGTGGTAGCCACGGTTGCCGATGGTGCCCACAACCTTGTTGTCGGTGCGCACGGTGGCGATGCTGTTCTCGTCGGCCATGTAGAAGTCGGCCTTGCCGTCGTTCTTGAGGGCAGCGGCGGCGTCGAGTTCGCGGGCGTCGCGTTCGATGCCGCGGCGCTTCTCGGCGTCCTTGTCCGACTCGGAGTCGGACTCGGCGGGCTTGACGGAGACGTCACCGATGCCGCCAGCCTTGACGTTGAGGTTCTTCCACTCGGACGGGACGGACCACTCGCCGACGTAGCAGTCGGGGGCGCCGGCGCAGCCTGGGTGCGGGGCCTCCTGGTTGCCGCTCTTGTCTTCCTCCTGGTAATCGAAGGTGACGAACTGGTAGGCGTAGTTCATGGCGGATGGGCGATCGCTGAGCCAGTCTCCGTACTTGGTCCATTCGTAGACGGATTGGCGCTTGCCGTCGACCCACAGCATGCCGTTGTGGTTCAGGCCCAGGTTGTGACCGAGCTCGTGCATGATGGTGTTGCGTACTTTGTCCTCGGCGCCCATGCGGGCGTTCTTGGACACGTAGAAGCTCGTGCCGCCGATCAGTGCGCGTCCGGTGGCGTAGTTGATGGAGCCGTTGGCGGAGGGGGCGTCCATAAGGTCGCCGATGACACCGGAGCGGAAGATGCCTTCGCGCTCTTTGAGCAGGTCCACCGACGTGGTGATCAGCTCCGAGCCGGACGTTTCGGGCGAGTTGAAGTAGTGGTCCTTGTAGCCAAGGATCGGCCCGCCGCGGTATTCGTCGTCGCGGGCTTCGAAGTTCTTGGAGTAGCCCTTACCTGCGTCGATGTGCAGGTTGTAGCCGTGTGCGGCGAACTTCTTCACCAGCTGGTCCAGGATGAGCCCGGACGGGCGGTAGACGTTCGTGTTCATCTTCGAGCAGGCGTCGTAGCGGGCGAAGCCTTCGGGGTTGACGGCGAAGCGCGCCGCTTCCTGGCAGCCCTCGGTTTCCCATTCGGACTTCATCCAGTTCATCTGGAGGAAGATGTCTTTCTCATACGGGTTGGCGCCCCAGCGGTGCAACGGCATATCGACGCCATTTACATTCGCACCCTGCATTTCCCAGATGTCTAGCAGGCCGTCACCATCCGAGTCCAACGCCCCCAGCTGCGTTTCGATCTTGACCGTCATCTCGGCCTTCATCGTCGCGCCAGGCTCGACGGTCTGGACCCAGGTGCCGCTGAGGACTTCACCACGTTCCATGTTTTTGTTGTCAGAGCCCGCGTTCCACTCTGGGAGAGTCGCCGGATCCTGAGCGGTGGCAAGTGCCGTCGCACCCGGGAAGTTCGCGTCGACTCGGTAGGCGGACTTGTCCTCCCCGCGCAGGCTGTCCCCAAACTGCGCGGCGGTCATGGTGCCCTTCATTGGCTTGGCGTGGTTGTACATGCGGATCGCCAGCTCACGGGCGGTTCCGGCGTTGTTGGTCAGCTCGGTGACCACGTTGATCTCGTCGCCTTTGACGGTAAAGGTGCGCTTCATGGTGACTTCGCGTCGCGGGTCGGTGTGCTCCAGCACCGTGACGCCGTCCTCGGGGGAGCTCTCAGTCGTACTCTTCGCGATCGGCGCCACCACGCGCCCATCGGCCCAGCCGATCACACCGACCTGGTTCTCCAACTTGCCCGCAACCGACTTCGGGTTCATGTAGGTCAGGGTTGCCTCGTGGTAGCTCTTCCGGATGTGGAGCTGGGTCTGGATGGCATCATCATCTGAATTGACGGGGGACGCCGTCGCAGGCACGGCCGACACTGCGCCCATGCCGAGCGCGAGCGTCACTGCACCTGCAATCACTGTCTTGTGAAAACGCATCCTTTTACCTCCTCAAGCCCAGGTCACGCATAAGGTGTCTGAGATTCGACTGAACAACTGGGACTTCCTGCAGCGCGAGCAAACCGGCGCCTACCAGGAACCCAAGTGCACCGAGAATTACAGTAATCCACCCCGCTGCCGAACTCCCAGTCTCGGGGGCTGGGTCCGGCTCCGGCGTTGACGCCGGGGTGCTCGGGGTCGGTGTCGGCGTGGACGTGGGTGCCTCTGTCGATGGTGTCGGCGCAGCGGTCTGGCGCGGCTCACGCACGTACGCCGACACCTTCACGGTGCGCTGCGAGCCGTCCTGGTAGGTCACCACAACCGGCACCTCAACCTTCGACTTCGGCTTCACCGACGCGTCCGGCAGCACCTGCAACCTGCCCGAATACTTATCGACGTGCACCTGCCACCCCTTGGCGGCGAAGCTGGCGTCGATACCAAAGGTGGTCTCAGGCGGGACGCGCTGGCCCTGCGGCGTGGAAGCCAAGTCGCCGGCGTTGACGTAGATGTCGCTCCAGCGCGGGCGCTCTTCGTCGGCGATGGCCTTCTTGCGCAGCTCGGCGTCGATAAACTCCTCGGAGCCATCGGGGTACTTCACGCGCACGCGCACGTTGTACTTGGCGCCGCCCGGCGCGTCTTTCGGTAGCACGGCGGTGATGCGGCCCGTCTTCGTATCGACGCTCACATCCAACCCAGCGTTCTCCTCAATCGAGAACGTGGTGTTTTCCGGCACCGGGGTCAGCATCTCGTAGGACGTGCGGGTGCCGCCGGTCAGCGTTTCCGGCGCGTACCTCGGCGTGAATGTCTCCGCGTCCGGTTTGCTGTGCTTCACCCCGACGTGGAATGGCACATCGGTGGAACTGCCGTCCGGGTAGGACACCGTCACCACCGCGTCCAGCGGCCGGGCACCATTTTCCGGCGCACGCACGACCAGGTTGCCGGTGTCACGGTTCACGGACACCTTCCACCCATTGAGGTTCTTGTTGCCCTCGGCGTCCTCGAAGAACACGAAGTCGGTGCCCTCCGGCACGTTGCGAACATCCGTCCTATGCAGGACGATCGGCGTCCCCGGCAGCACCTCGCGGCCAGTTTCATAGGCGTGGTTGTAGCTGCCCGCGATCTGGCGCGGCAGGATGTTGAAGTAGACGGGGACGTGCTGGGTGGAGCCGTCGCTAAAGCTGGCCTTTACCATCACTTGCACGACGTCACCGGCCTCCAGGTCGTCGCCTGTGGCCTTGAACGTGACCATGCCTGGCTGCTCGCCGTCCTCGGCGGTGCCCTCCCGCTCAACGACGCTCGCGTCAGTTTCGCCCTCGATCGAGTAGGAGACCTGTGCCTCTTCCGGGATCGGCTGGTTGAAGAACACCTCGGCGCCCTGCATCAGGGTCGCCAGCGGCGCGTGGCTGCGGGTCTCTTCGCCCAGGCGGACGAACACGTCCGGGTACTGCAGCTTGTACTCTTCGGCGTACGGGGTTGGGTCGAGCACGTTGACCTTAATCACGCGCTGCTCGCCGGTGGAGAGCCGTACCCAGTACCTGCGCTCACCCTTCGATCCGCCCTCGGAGCGCGGCGGCTTCAAGAACACCTCGCCGTCCCTACCGATGGAAACCCAATCCGGCACCCCACCGGCCTTCAGTTCATCCTTCGTCGAGACGATCTCCATGCCGCTCGCGATTTCATCCGGTCTCATCACGTTCGTCTCAAGCGTCGTCCCCGCCTTCACGTTGATCGGCGTCCAATCCTCCGAGAAGTCAGACTCGACGTGAAGCGTCGCCAGCTCTTCGTACAGCGGGTCCCACACCTTGAAGGAGAACTTGTGATTCCACTTGTCACTACTGCCGACAACACGCACGTTGCCATCCGGCGTCAGCGACACCTGGTAGCCCTCCGCACCCAGGAACTTGGTATTCGGGTCCAACTTCGCCGACGGCACGAACTCGTACACCTCGCCAGGCTTTACGCTCTTCGAGGTAATCGCGAACTTCGGCTTCTCATGAGGAGTGCTGTCCGGTGAGAAGGGGTTCGTCCCCAAGCTCACTTCGTCCTCGTTGCTCACGCCATCGCCGTCGAAGTCCGCGGCTGGGATGGAGAACACACGCTCGTCCTCGCCAACAAACCCGATCAAGAAATCCTTCGCATCAGACGAGTTATCCGGGTAGTCCACCTCCACGCGCGCATGCGTGATGAAGGTGTTCATGAACCACTTCGAAACCCGCTCAAACTCCGGCTTCGAGTTCCCAAACTCCTGCTCGTAGGCCTCCGCGAACGCCTCCAGGCCTTTCGCCTTCACAACGAAACGGTTACCGTCGGAGGCGTCGACAAGCGCGTGGTCTAGCGCCGGCGACTTCCTGCCGTTCTGCTCGCCCTTATACCGAATCGAGCGCACCTTCACCTCAGCATTGCCGAACGGCGTCCCGCTTCGGAACTCCTGGCCCGGCTTCAGCCGCACCAGCAGCTCGCCCGGGTACGGGTCGTACTGCTCAGCCATGTATGGCTTCCGCGTCGTCGTAGTCGGCTTCACACTTGTCGACGTCGGCTTCGCACTCGAAGGCTTCGTCTGCTGCGCGCTGCTCGGCTTCGGCTGCGGCTGCGGGGTGCTGCTCGACGGCGACGGCTTTGGCTGCGGTTTTGCGCTCGTCGTTGTTGAAGTAGGCGCCGGCGTTGTCGTCTCCGGAAGCTTCGGCAACGGATTCTTCGCAACACCCCTATCCCTGGCGTCGAACGGGTTCGCCCCCTTCTTGGCCTCCTCGCCATTCGACACACCATCGCCATCAAAATCCCCATCCGGATCGTTGGCGAGGCGGCCGTCGAGACCCAAGAGACGCAGCGGCAACACCACGTTCTCCTGCACCGAGCCATCCGTGAACCTAATGTCGAAATCCAGTTCGTTGATCTTCGACTGGTCATCCAAAAACTTCTGAGGATTCCACTTATAAATGGAGTCCTTCCCCGACAGCACTTCTTTGTGATATTCGGTGGCAAGTACCCCAATCTCCGGTGCCCACACACTCACCTGAAAGCGATGCGTCGCATCAATGCCGCTCGTGGGTGTAGGGTGCCACGCCACGTCCGAAAACTTAATCTTCTTGATAAGCCGCTCGACCCTGCCTATCGACGTCAAGTCCCCCGACTCCAGCTCACTACGCCCCAGCTTCCCGGGCCTGACCTCCAGCAGCTTATATTTGATTGGATTCGTCTCGGCCAGCGCCGGGCCCTTCGCCTGCGCATTTGCCTGCACCTGCAGCTCTGTTGGCCCTGCAACCTGCACCAACGGCGTCACGATCAACGCCGCCGCCGCAACAACCACACCCCTCCGCAACCGGGTCCGCACACGCGAACCCGCCCGGCGAGCTTCATCTGCTGCCCGGCCGCGATTATTCGCCACAACGAATCCTTTCTGCAGCAAAAGCCAATGACACTCCCAGGGTAGTCCCCATTATTCGTTTTGCCTAAACCTCCGCAACTTTCTAAATGTTTTCTCATGTGGCGGGTGTGGTTTGTGGGTCTTGCCATCTCATGCGCTTCGTTGGACGTGCACCAAATTCCCCTCCAGCCCCCGCACGAACAGGGAAAACGTCGTCACCCCCTTCCGAAATCAAGGAATCTGGTGCACACCCCGCCCAGCCTGACACCAAATTCCCCTTTCACCCCTACACCACCAGGGAAAACACAGATGACATCCGCCGAAAACAAGGAATCTGGTGCAGACCTTGGAACCAAACGGGGGTCCGAGAAGTCTAAAAGATATGCGATACACACCAATGAACCAGTCAGACGCGCTCCAGCGAATCCTCACTTTTGCGAGGCCGCGTCCTCAACACATCGCGAGTGGGTACTCCGCGCTCGCCCTGTATCAACTGCCCTACCTTGTAGACTCAGCGCCGCTCACATTCATCGGCCCCACCCGAAAAACGCGCACCCCGACCCCGGAGGTTCCTGGTGTCACCCGCCGTGGCGCCGAACGCATCCTGGTAACAGAAGTACGCTACCCGGGGCAATTAATTCTCGCAGCGTCGCCAGTTCATGCCACTGTCCAGGCATTACAGATACTGAGGAAGGGAACATACCAACCGCCAGCGGTAGTGCCTGATGGCTTTGACCCACTGTTAGTGCGGGCAGTACAGCTGGTCGACTGCGTACGCAGGCACCTGCAGGTTTCACCAGATGCGTTGCTTGAGGCAGCTTGGGGCAGGGTTGATCGCCCGTGGTTGTTGAAGGTACTCAATCTGTCCAGTAGGTTCGCGGACTCGCCACGCGAGACGGAGCTGCGTCTGCTGCTTCGGGCTGTGACGAAGGAGCGTCAGCTGAAACTAAGTGAGCAAGTCCCGGTATATAGAGGCCGCCGCCTCGTAACGACGTTCGACTTCGCCATCGAACCGCTCAAAATCGGGATCATGTATGACGGCCAGCACCATTGGGAGTATGACCAGCGTCAGAAGGATGCCCGGATCAACTTGGATCTGGCGTTGGAGGGCTGGACCGTGGTCAGGTTCGCCGCCGCCACGTTTAGTGAGGTGGTTCCACGGATGGTAGAGCTCCTCGACAGGCCTCGATAGATAGGCGTGCACCAAATTCCCCCGCAGCCTTCCAGCCACCTGACGAAACGCCAACGGCGCCTCCAAAAACCAGGAATTTGGTGCCACGCGATCCAGCACAAGCACCAAATTCCCCCTCACACCCGAGCTGAACTGGGGAAATGCAAAACCCGCGCCCCAAAAGCAGGAATTTGGTGCGCGGGAAGGCAAGCGGCGAAAAGCTACGCGTCCCGCGCCTCAGTCAACAGCACGCCGATCACCCACAACGCCACGGCCCACACGGCGAAGATGCCGAGGGAGGCGCCGAGCTCCCAGTGTTGGGTGGGTTGGTTCATCATGAAGGCGATGAGGTTGTTGAAGGGGAGGAACTTCGCTACGTCTTGGCCGTATTTGGGGATGAACCCGACGATGGTCTCCAGGAGGAGCATCATGGACAGGCCGATCACGATGGCGGCGGACGTGTTGCGGACGATCCAGCCGACGCCCTGGGTGAACAGGGTGAGCAGCGCCATGCCGAGGGGTACTGCCCACAGGGCGCGCTGGGTGGCGCTATTTGTGGTCCAGCCTGCGGGGACGGCGGTGGTGAGGTCGGCGAGGATGAACGCCACGACCACGGCTAGCAGCGTCGCAACCACAACGCCGACGACGCCCACTACGACTTTGGCCAGGGCGACTTGCCAGCGCTGCGGTGTGAGGCGGAAGTTGGTGGCGGGGATGCCGAATCGGTATTCGGTGGTGACGGTCATGGCGGCTTGCACGATGACGACGATCCCGATGGTCATGGAGACGGTCGAGACGACGGTCAGGGGTGTGTAGGGCATGCCGGAGGTGTTGGCCAGCCAGCCGAAGAGTGCGCCGTAGATGCCGGCGACGATGATCATGGCGGCGCTGGTCCACCAGAAGGAGCGGGTGCTGCGGAGTTTGGTCCACTCGGAAAGTATGAGGTTCATGGTTACTTGCCCTCCTGGACTGTGCGGGATGCGAACTGTTCGGTGCCTTCGGTGGATTGGATGTAGGCGTCTTCGAGGGAGGCGTGGTGTTCGCTGAGTTCGGTGAGGATGACGCCGGCTTCGAAGGCGATGCGCCCGATGGTTTCGGGGGTGGCGTCGTTAATGGTGAGGTTGGGTCGGCCATCGGCGTCGGTGCCTGGGCTGATGGTGGCGCCCGGCGCGCCTGCTTCCACGGCCACCCGCAACGCCCCCAAGCCATCGTCCAAAGCACGCACCACAACGCGGGAGCCGGAGTGCGCCTTGATGAAGTCGTGGACGGAGGTGTCGGCGACGAGTTTGCCCTTGCCGATCACGATGAGGTGGTCGGCGGTCTGCGCCATTTCGGCGAGCAGGTGGGAGGACACCAGGATGGTGCGGCCTTCCTGGGCGAGCGCGCGCAGCAGGGAGCGGACCCAGCGGATGCCTTCGGGGTCGAGGCCGTTGACGGGTTCGTCGAGGATGAGGTATTCGGGGTCGCCGAGCAGGGCCGCGGCGATGCCGAGGCGTTGCCCCATGCCGAGGGAGAACCCGCCGACCTTCTTGCCGGCCACGTCGGTCAGCCCGACGAGGGAGAGGACTTCGTCGACGCGGGAGGCGGGGATGCCGGAGGCCTGCGCCTGCCACAGGAGCGTCGCGCGGGCGGAGCGGTTGGGGTGTACACCTTTGGCGTCGAGGAGGGCGCCGACTTTTTGGGCGGGGCGCTTGAGGTTGCGGTAGCTGGTGCCGTCGATAAGACAGCTGCCTGACGTGGGCTTATCCAGGCCGACAATCATGCGCATGGTGGTGGATTTGCCTGCGCCGTTGGGGCCGAGGAACCCGGTGACGATGCCGGGTTTGACGCGGAAACTCACGTCGTCGACGGCGCGGACGGGGCCGTAGACCTTTGACAGGTTTTGGACTTCAATCATGCGAAACAGTATGCCTGAGAATGTCTGGCAGCGCGGCACGCAGCCCCGGGTGTAGGGCGAGTTCTTCGAGTTTTTTCAGGGGAACCCAACGCAGCTCAACGCTTTCTTCGTTGGCGGTGGTCTCGAGTGGCTCGCCGGAGCGCACGCGCGCGAGCACGGTGGTGTAGGTCCAGCCACTGGGTGCGGGGCCGGAGGTGACGAGCTCCTTATCGACGTCCACTTCGCCCCAATCGATACCGCATTCTTCTTCCGTCTCCCTGAGGGCGGCTTGGGAGGCCGTTTCGTGTGAGTCGCGGGCGCCGCCGGGGATGCCCCACGTGTCGCCTTGGGCGGTCCAGGGTGCGCGGTGTTGCATGAGCACGACGGGCTCGCCGCCGTGCGTGGCCTGCAGGAAGAGCCCCGCGGCGCCGTGTTTGCCCCACATTTTCTGTCCGTTGGGCCCTTCGACCCATCCGTTGCCGTCTCCTTGCATGTGTTCCACTGTAGGTCGTTTCCTAGAAATAGGTCGGGCCCGGTGGTTATGGTTGAGGAATGACTGTCACGACGCCACCTCCCAGCGACGCCTGGTTGGATGATCTTGCGCTGCATCCGCAGCAGCGCGCGTCGAGTGGGCCGATTCGCGCGGCGCGGCGCCTGGCGGACTTCGTGATCACCACGCCGGGCAAGATGCTGGCGATGATGCTGGTGCTCACGGTGGCGGTGGGCGCGATTGGGTTCGCGCAGAGCCAGTCGATGAGTAAGCGTCAGCACGCGCTCGACGTCTTGGTGCAGACCACGGAGCCGATGAACCACTCCGCGCACGTGCTGCTCACCTCACTGTCGCAGGCGGACACGGTGGCCACGACGGGCTTCGTGCAGGCAGGCTTGATGACGCCGGATGAGGTGAAGGCGTATTTGGCGTCGATAGATCAGGCAGTGATCGCGGCGAGCGACATCTACGAGGGCGCCTCGGAGCTGACGCGGCCGGAGGACCAGGAGCGCATCCAGTCCCTGGTGCGCTCCATCCAACGCGACCTGCCGTTGTACGTGGCGTTCATGGAGCGCGCGAAGGTGAACCAGCGCCTAGGCAACCCGGTGGGTGTGTCCTATATGTCGGAGGCGTCCGGCATGATGCGTGAGCGGATGATCACCTCGGCGAACACGCTGTTTGCGCTGACGCAGCGCCAGGTGGCGGTGGAGATGGTGCGCCTCAACGCGCCGCAGTGGGTACCGCTTTCAGGTCTGGTGGCGGCGTTGCTGCTGCTCGCGGGGGCGCAGTGGTGGCTGTGGCGCACGTTCCGCCGCCGTTGGAATAAGGGCTTCGTGGCGGCGACGGCGGCGATGGTGGTGGCGCTGGCGTGGGTTGCGGGCTCGAACTTCATTTCGTGGCGCTCGGGCGTCATCGGGTTTGAGCAGGCCGCGGCGCCGCTGCGCCAGCTTACCGACGCCCGCCTCCGCGCCCAGGAAACCCGCACCGACGAGACGATGGCGCTGCTTCGCCGACAGTCCGTTGCGGAGTCGGCGGAGTCCTTCGAGTCCACGTACCAGGGGGTGAGCGCGGCGTTGGATACGGCGTCGGATGCGCCGGAGGTGGCGTCGGCAAGAAGGGCGCTGGAGCAGTGGTCGCAGGCGCATGGCGAACTCGTCTCGACGCTCGATGCCGGCCGGTTTGAGCGCGCCGTCGACGTGCTGATGGTCGATAGTGCGGACCACCCGAGCGCATCCACCGCGTACACGGAACTGGACGCGAACATGGTGGAGTTGATTGAGTCGGCGCGCGCCGAGATGCGCAACTACATCCACACCTCCCTGGACGCAACAAGGCTGGTGTCGACGGTAGTCGCGCTGCTGTCGCTGCTGGCGGTCATCAGCATGTGGTTCGGGGCGCAGCGGCGATTCAGGGAGTACGTATGATGCGCAGGGCTGGCTCGTTGTTGGTGGCGCTCGCGGTGGCGGTGGGCGCAGCGGGATGTGCGCCGCGGTCCTCGCTGGAAGAGCTGCCGACGGGGGCCGCGTCCACGGCGCACGAGGCAATCCCGTTGCCGCCCGGCGCGCTGCTGGACGGGGCGGGCAAGCAGCCGTCGATGGAGTTTGTGCCGCACGGACTGGACTGGGAGGGCTCGCTGCGCCCGCGCTCATCCTCCCCGGATGATGACCCCGCCCTGGAACAGATCCGGGAGCGCGGCCGGCTCATCGTGGGCGTGGAGCAGTCCCAGTACCTGCTGTCCTACCGCGATATGGTGCGCGGGCAGCTTCGCGGGTTCGAGGTGGAGCTGGCCCGGGAGATCGCCCGCGACCTTTTCGACGACCCCGAGGCGGTGGACTTCCGCTTCGTGGACTCGGCCTCGCGTGCGGAGCTGCTCCGGGAGGGGCGCGTGGACATTGTGATCAGGACGATGTCCATTACCCCGGAGCGCGCCTCCAAGGTGGCGTTCTCCACCCCTTACCTGAAGTCCCAGGTCAGGGTGCTGGCCCCGATTGATCGCGGCATCACGAGCCTGGACGACCTGCCCGAGCGCACCGTGTGCGTCGTCGACCGCACGACGCTGCTCAACATCGTGCGCACCCTCGCTCCGCACTCCCCGGTGCTGCGCACCCGCTCCTGGTCCGACTGCCTCATGGCCACCCAGCAGTTCCAGGCCGACGCCATCATCGCCGACGACGCCATCCTCGCCGGCATGCTCGCCCAGGACCCGCACACCGACATCCTGCCCGACGCGTTGGCCACCCAGTACTACGCCGTCGGCATCCCGCTTGAGCACGACTCAGTAGTGCGGCAAGTCAACGCGACCATCGAGCGCATCCGCACCGACGGCACCTGGCACCGCATGTTCCAGGAGTGGCTGTCGGACTCCACCACAGACCCCTACCCCCCACCGCTGATGTACCGGGAGGAACCCAATGAGCACGAATGACCCAGGCACCGAGGCCGTCGCCTTCGACCCCTTCGCCGACGACGACGATGACGACGACCTCTTCGAGTACGACGACTCCATGTCCGCACTCCTCGAAGACCTCGAGGCGCTGCGCCAGGAGAAGCGGCAGGAGGATACCTCGCAACGCTCGCGGCGCCGCGCACTCGACCGGTTCCGCGAGCTGCGCGGCACGCAGCGCGAGACCCGCACCGTCGCCGACGGCATGGTCGAACTGCCCTGGGTCCACCCCATCAACCCCACCGACGCCCTTCGGGACCCATCCACCTTCGAAGGCGTCCCCGCCCCGGCGCTGAAGCCCGGCGACCTGGTCGCCGAACAATACGAAGTGCTCGGCACCATCGCACACGGCGGCATGGGCTGGATCTATTTAGCCACCGACCACTTCGTCTCCGGGCGAAACGTCGTGCTCAAGGGGCTGCACTCGGCCCGCAACAAAGACGAGGAGGCCGCCGCCGTCGCCGAGCGCGAGTTCCTCGCCGACATCACCCACCCCGGCATCGTGAAGATTTTCAACTTCATCGACGACCCGCGCGTGCCCGGCGGGTTCATCGTCATGGAGTACGTAGGTGGGCCGTCGATAAGCAGGTGCGACGTTGACATCGCGATCGCCTACATCCTCGAAGTGCTGCCCGCGCTCGACTACCTGCATTCGCGCGGCGTCGTGTACAACGACCTGAAGCCCGACAACATCATCGTCACCGAAGACCAGGTCAAACTCATCGACCTCGGCGCCGTCTCAGGCATCGGCTCCTACGGCTTCATCTACGGCACCAAGGGCTACCAAGCACCCGAAGTAGCTACCGACGGCCCCTCCGTCCAATCCGACATCTACACCATCGGCCGCACCCTCGCCGCCCTCATCATCGACCTCCCACACGACGCCGACATCCCCACCCCCACCACCGAACCCCTCTTCCGCCGCTACATCTCCCTCTACCGACTCATCGCCCGCTGCTGCGCCCCCAACCGTGACGACCGCTTCGACTCCGTCACCCAACTCGAAGCCCAACTTCTCGGCGTCCTGCGCGAAGTGCTCGCCATCCGCGACGGCCGCACCTTCCCCGCCCAGCACTCACTCTTCTCCCCGCAGCGCCGCACGTTCGGCACCAAGCACGTCGTCTTCCGCACCGACCAACTTATCGACGGCATCACCCGCACCGTCACCATCACCCCCCAGGAAGTCAACATCGCCCTGCCCGTCCCACTTGTCGACGCCACCGACCCCGGCGCCGCCACCCTGCAGAGCACCACCTACTCCGAGCCCTCCGAAACCCTTGCCGCCCTGCGCCAAGCCCTCGCCGAGGACCGCCACCCCGACTCCATCGAAATCCCCTTCGCCGTCGCCCGCACCCTCCTCGACCTCGGCTTCACCACCCAAGCGCGCACCTGGCTCGACTCACTTGACGAGGGCCTGCGGAAGAATTGGCGCTACCACTGGTACACCGGCATCACCAACCTACTGACCAGCAAATTCACCGACGCCCAGGTCGCCTTCTCCCGCGTCCTGCAAATCCTGCCCGGCGAATCCGCCACCAAACTGGCGCTTGCCGCCGTCGCCGAACTCCTCCTCCAATCCGCCGACCTCCACGACACCGCGTTGTTGGAACCCCGCGTAGCCCGCGGCGCCGCCGGCATGAGCCGTCACCTCGACGAACTCCCCAACACCGTCTTCGAGCACCTCCACGAAACCGGCTCCCTCGACCCCGACTGGTCCATGGTCACCACCAACCCGGCCATGCTGCGCTTCCACGCCATCCGCCTCTACGCCCTGGTCTGGAGCACCAACCCCACCACCGTCTCCTCCGCCTTCGGACTGGCCCGCCAACTCATGCACGAAAACCAACCCGAGCTTGCCGCCGCAGCCCTGGACCGCGTCCCCGTCGCTTCCCGACACAACCGCCTCGCCCAACTCACCTCCATCCTCAGCCTGGTCACCGACCCCACCGAGCCCCGCATCCGGGAGGCCGCCCTTCGCCTCCAACGCATCCCCAACACCGAACCCCGCTACCTCCAAATCAAGGTCTTCATCCTCCGCGCCGCCCTCACCTACACCCTCGACGGCCACCAACCCGACCCCTCCCCCATCCTGGACACGAGGTTCACCGCCCACGAGCTACAAAACGAACTCGCCAGGACCCTGCGCGCCCTGGCCAGAGTGGCGCCCTACCTCCAACACCGCTTCGACCTCGTGGACATGGCCAACAAGATCCGCCCCGTGACGTGGTTCTAGGGTTTGGTTGGGTTTTGGAGGGGAATTTGGTGCCTCTGTTTGAGGCGCCAGTGCCAAAGGACGCATTCGAGTTTGCCTAGCCCTTTTACTACCAGTACGTTTGAACATCTGGTCCAATTCGGCGAGTTGCGTCTTTTGGCACTGGCCCCTAGCCAGGCGCACCACATTCCGGGATTTCCCCTAGCTGGCAGGTTTTTGCGTTTCCCAGGTCGCCGGTTTCCCGGGAGGGAATCTGGTGCGCACTCCACTAGGGGCGTCGAGCATACACCCCTCTTACCCGAGAATTTCCCATTATCCATCTACCCGCATCAGGACTTATCCAGCTGGACACAGCCTCAATTGCACGCAGTGCCCGGTCAACATTTTCAGCCTCCACAATGCGATCAGCCTTGACTAGGGGCTCGTGATGGGCACACCGGTTCCTCAGCCGATAAACAATTTGTATCTCGCCTGCAAACTCTTCAATAGAATGACGATGTTTAATGGCCGAGATAAGCTTCGGGTGGATAGTTGCACTATGCCGGTTATCAAAAATGTGAACCCAGAAATCGAGTGTCAACTCTGCAATCACACGCCCCGGAGGCGGATCCACTTCTCCCGCACGCCTTTTCGCTTTTTGTCATCCCCCGCCGATCAATGCTATTAAAGTTCAGCCCAGCGGGATTCGACGGGGAGTTTATATTGTCATACCACCTCTCCCCCAAGCTTTAGCAACGCATCGATCAATCCAATCGCGCAGCAGTACTTCAAAATGTTCAATGTCTTCAAGGAACGCTTTGGCAAGTTGTGCATTCCAAAGGTATAAGTCCACAGGATTTTTCTGGCTCGAAAAGGTCTCCATTCGCGGAACCGAGAACCAACACCCTAGGTCAGCGAGCGAGGCGGAGACTTCCGGGTTCTGACAGATCGGCTGGCTCTCTCGCACAGTCATAGCGCGAAGTATATATACCAAACGATATTAGCGTTAGTGCCACTCCATTGACTTACCCCTTCGAATCCGATAACCTCGACCAGCGAAGGCCCTAGGACGATCCCTGCATTAAGTTGCAAATCGCTGGGGTCACTGCTTTCCCACGTCCACCTGGCACCACATTCCGGGATTTTGACGGGCAAGCTTTGCGTTTCTCCAGGTCGTTGGTTTCTCGGGAGGGAATTTGGTGCGCCGCTTGAGATGACAGTGCTAAAAGACGCATTCGCTTTTACCTAGCCCTTTTACTACCAGTACGTTTGAACATCTGGTCCAATTCGAGTTGCACCTCTTGGCACTGCACCCCACCCAGCCCGGCACCAAATTCCTCAATTTCCCCTACCCCAAAGAAATTCCCCCAGGTCACAATCTGGACCTGGGGGAATTTGGTGCAAACCCAATCAGCGAGCTTAGAAGCCGCCTAGGCCAACGGCTGCGGCCGCGATACCGAGCAGCGCCAGCAGGCCGACGACGATGCCGGCGATGGCGCCACCGGACAGGCCACCGGTTTCCCCACCCTTACCCGGGTTATGCTGCTGCGAAGTCGACGGCGCAGGCGCTGGGTGGGCGGTTGGGCGAGTGGTCGGCTTGGCAGGGCGCGCGGGAGCTGGGGCGTCGTAGGTCCCGCTTGGCGCGGCATTCAACGAAGTCACTGGTGCTTGGCCGGCGCGGGTCGGAATGACGGCGTTGGCCTGGGTTGCCAGTGGCTTGGTTGGGCGTGGCCCGGCGCCGCCTTCCACCTTGCCCACGGTTTGTTCTGCCTTTTTGAGCAGGTCGGAGTTCTTCTTGCGCAGCTCCTTGATCAGCTTCGCGGTGTCTTCGCCGTTGTAGTTGAGGACGGAGAACTCGATGGTGTCGTCAGCGACGATGTCGTTGTCTTGGTTGAAGACACGGAAAGTGATCGGCATGGTGGAGCCGGTGTAGCCGGCGGTGTTGGTGATCGGGACGCTGATCGGGAGTTTGGATTCGTCGCTGAGGGCGCCTTCGATGGTGTATTCCTGCTCGTATCGGCCGCCGGGGTAGGTGGCTTGGAGGCGGAACTTGTGGATGTCGATGCCCAGGTTGGCGATCTCCATGGCGACCTTGGAGTCGGTCCGGTTGGCGATGATCATGTTGCCGGCGCCTTCTTCGGTGCGGACACGCAGACCTGCCTTGCCGTTGTTGAATTCGGCGGAGTAGACCTCGAGTTCGCGGACGGTTGGTTCGTCGTCGGCGTGTTCGTGGTCGTGGTCGTCGTGGCCGGGAGTGCCGGTGGTACCGTTGGCGCGCCCGATTTGTCCGCCGATGAAAGCGAGGTTTGGCCAGTCGGGGTCGATGTCGTAGTCGCCGGTGTAGCACTGGACGGTCTGGCATGCCTTCGGCAGCTTGCCCGTCGGACGAGAGCGCTCGTTGGAGTACCGGAAGTCGGTGAACTGGTAGAGGTAGTTCATGACTGAGAGGTAGCCGGGCACATAGTCGGAGATTGGTCGGCTGGTGTCGGCGAGTGGCCCGGAGTGGGTCAGGCCGAGGTTGTGGCCAAACTCGTGCAGGATGGTGTTTCGCAGTTGGTCCTGCGAGGTCATCATGCGGTTCTTTGCGACGTAGAAAGCGCCGTCCCCGATCAGGGCGTTGCCTGAGGAGAAGTTGGTGCGGGTTTGTTGGTCGCCGATGACGCCGACGCGGAAGACGGTTTGGCGGCCGTTAAGGAGGCGGTCGCGGTCCTCGAGCATCTTGATACCGGGGACTTTGCCTTCGAAGTAGTACGGCGTGAAGTCCTCGGTCGGGCCACCTTGTGGGTGCTCGAGGCGCATTGGGTTGTAGTAGTCGCCGGCGTCGATGTGCAGGTTGATGTTCTGCTGTGCGAAGGCGTCAACGAGGTCGTTGAGGGTTTGGCGCGATGGGCGGTACACGTTGGTGTTGGCTTCGGAGCAGTCGAGGAACTTGCGGAAGTCTTCCTCGGTTGGCGCGTATTTGCGCTGCTCGGAGCACTTCTTGGTTTCCCATTCGGACTTCATCCAGTTGAGTTGGAGGAAGAGGTCGACCTTCTTGGGGTCGGCGCCCCATTTGTGGAGCGGGAAGACCTTGCCGTTTTCGTCGGTGAAGCCGTTTTCTTCCCATTCGTCGGGGAAGCCGTCGCCGTCGGTGTCGATGGTGCCTTGGGCGACGTCGAGGGTTATGGCGGTGGTGGCGCGCAGCGTGCCGTCGGCGGGTACGTCTTGTTCCCAGACGCCGGCGACGAAGTGGGCGTCGTCACCTGTGCCGCCGTTGATGGCGTCGTGGCGCTGTTCGCCTTTGCCCTTGCTGGTGGCGCCCATGAAGTCGATGTTGAGTTTGTAGGCGTTGCTGACGTCGACGTGGTAGCCGTCGCCGCGGGGGACGCCGGTGACTTGGAAGTCGCGGTCGATGATGCCGCTGGCCATTTCGACGCGCATGTTGGCGGCCTGGCCGGTGGTGTTGCGCAGTTGGACGGTGACTTGGATGGAGTCGTCGCCGACGATGAAAGTGCGGGTCATCTCGACGCCCGAGTTGGGGTCGGTGTGGCGCAGCACGACGCGGTCGGTGTTCCCGACGGGCTTCGCTTCGACGACTTCGGTGGCGTTGCCGACGTAGCTCATGGGTGAGCCGTTGACGGCGCCGTCGATGTAGAAGGCGTTCTGCAGCAGGCGCGTGGTGCCTTCGGGATGGTTGAAGTACATCCAGGACACGCGCGCTTTGTTCACGTCGACGCGGAAGTTGCCGCTGTCGGAGTCGCGGTTGACGCCGATGGCGAAGCTGCCTGGGGTAATGGCCGCATCCGCGTGTGGGGCCACGACGATGCCTGCGGCGACGCTAACGCCTGCGAGTATCGCTGCGATGCGTTGTTTGCTAGTTTTGCCGGTCACTGTCGTTGTCCTCTCAGCGCTGCTGGTTGATTGGGAATGCTAGAAATGTGCGGAAGAAGTCGCGGTGCTCGTACAGGGAGTACCCGAGCCCGCCCAGGAAGGCGAGGAGGCCGAGCACGAAGCCCGCGATCTTCGCGCCTGGCGGAATCTCACTGCTTGTCGACGACCCCTTCTCCACCTCCTGCGGCCCCTTCACCACCTGCACTCGGAGGAGCTTGGTGGCCTGGGAGCCGTCCGCGAAGCTGACCACGACTGGGACTGGCACGATTCCAGGTTTCGCGCCAGCGGGTGGCGTGATGGTGAGTGCGCCGGTGGCGGCGTCAATGCCGATCTTCCAGTCGGCGAGCGCCTTCGGCAGCTGGCCGAGGGCAAACGCCTCCTTGGCGGCCCCGGCCGGCTTCGGCACTACGTAGGTGGTCGCCTTGCCCGGGTAGGCCTTGATGGTGTCGTTGAACTCCGGGGTGGCCTCGGCGAGGGACGGTTTGCCGTCGGTGGTCAGCACGGAGATGCGTGCGTTCGCGATGGTCGTGGAGCCGTCCGGGAAGCTGATGCGGACCGGGACTTCGCGTACGCCGGGGACCGCGTTCGGGCGAGCGCCGACGGTGAGGACGCCGGTGGTGGCGTCGATACGGGTGTCGAGGCCGCCGACTGGGTTGAGCAGCGAGTAGTGCGCGCCCTGCAGCGTCGGGGGGAGCGTGACGGTTTCGCCTGCGCGGACCTGGGTTGGGTCGTACGCGTTGGAGACTGCCCCGCCCATCGCCTTGACGGCGGTGACTTGCGCCTCGACGAGCTTCTGGGAGCCGTCTTCGAAGGTGACCACGATCGGGATCATGGTGCGGTCCCCGACGTGCGCCGATGCGGGGGCGGCGACGGTGAGTGCGCCGGTGGTCGCGTCGACGGCGGCCTTCCAGCCCTCCGCGGCGAAGTCGGCGGAGATGGCGTAGGTGGCTCCCTTCGGTGCGACCTTCGGCTCATGGGTTACGGCGTTGGCACCGATGGCCACGCCGATCGGGGTCCAGGACGGCTGCTCGCGGTGGGCCTGCGAGTCGCGGGCGACGTTGAGCTGCACTACCTTCGAGCCACCGTCGGGGAAGTTGATGCGCACGCCCAGGTCGTAGCCCTGGCCGGGCTTGGCGTCCTTCGGCAGGGTGACCTTGATCTGGCCGGTCTTCTCGTCGACATCCACGCGCAGACCAGCAACGCCGCCGAGCGCAGCTGCACCTTCCGGTTCGAACTTCACACCGGTCGGGATGTCGCCCTTCGGGGTGATGGTGACGGTGCCGTCGTCGCCGACGACGGCGTCCTCAAAGTCCAGGTTGGACGTGTAGGCCTGCGGCTTCGCGTCCCGCACGCCGATCACGGCCACGACCGTCTTGTGGGAACCGTCCGAGTAGCGCGCAACGACTTCCACGTTCAGCGGTTTCGCGTCCTGCGCTGGGGCGGTGGCGGTGATGGTGCCGGTGGTGGCGTCGATAAACAGGTCCCAGCCCTGCAGCTTGGAGGCCTTCGTCAGGATGGCGAACTCGGGGTCGGAGGCTGGGTCGAAAGGTTCGGTGAGGTTGACCTTGATGGTTTCGCCTTCGAAGGCCTCGCGGCGCTCGTACTCAAACTTCTGTGTTTGCGCGAACTGCGGCGCCAGCACCTGGAAGTGCGCGATGATCTCCTTCGTGCTGCCGTCCGGGTAGGTGACGGTGACGGGCACCTCGATAGTGCTGCCCTCCTCCGCGGTCAGGTCCGCCGAAAGCGTGATCTGGCCCGTGTGCTGGTTCAGCTTCACGCCTTCGGACTTCGTGCTAAACGACGCCTCCTTCGGCAGCGGCTGGCGCTCAAAGACCATGCCGTTGTAGCCCAGGCGGGCGTACGGCGCAGGTGAGGTGGCGGTGCCGCCGGCGCGGACGTAGGTGTCCGCGTAGGAGGACTCGTAACGTACGGAGTCCTTGACGGCTGCGGTGACCTCGACGGTGATGGTGTCCTGCTCGCCCTTCTCAGTGCGAACCTTCATGGTGTAGGTGCCCGGCTTCGCGTCACGCGACGGGGCGGCGTACACGGCGCCGTTGGCGAAGACGGTGAACCAATCCGGGTTCCCGGGCTCCGCGAGCACGCGCACGCCCTGCGTGGAGCGGGCGGGCGTCACGCCGGTTTCCTCGCCTGCGCGGACCTTGATGGGGTTCCACTCGAACTGGTCAGGGGCGGCGGGACCCGCAGGATCCGATGGATCCGTGGGGTCGGCGGGCTCGGACGGCTCACTTGGCTCCGGTGCGTTCTCGTCCACCGTCAGCTCGAAGGAATCACGCTTGTGCGTGCCGTCCTCCGTGACCTTGTCCACAACGACCTCGGAGGTGCCCTCCTTCGTCGGCGTGCCGACGATCGCGTGCTGCTCACCGTCGTACTTCAGACCCTCCGGCAGGCCCTCGACCTCGACGGAGGAGGCATCCTCGACGTCGAGCGGGATGTGCACGTCGGTGCCGGGGCGCACTGGCGGGACCTCGGAAGGTGCGATGTCGGCGTCCTCCGGCTCGCCGAGCTCAGCCGAGTCGGCGACCGTGATGGCGAACGTTTCCTCGAGCGGGTCGCCTGCGCCGGTGACGCGTGCAGTCACGTTGAACGTGCCGGTCTCAGTCGGGCGACCGTTGATAAACAGGTAGGAGCCGGAGCCAAGGCGGGTCTGGGCGGAGGTGCTCAGGCCCGCGGGCAGGCCCTCAAGCTCGATGACGGCGTCAGCCGGGACGTTCCACGCCATCACGCGGCGCGGCTGGATCAGGCGGTTCTGCCAGTACTTCTGGTCCTTGATCGGCTCGATGGTTGGGCCGTCGGCGAGGGTGACGTTGGCTTCGACGTCCTTGGTGGAGTCGTCAGCAAAGGTGATGGTCACCGGCACCTTGAACGTAGTGGTTTCGATGCCTTCGCCGGCGGTGGCGTTGAGGGTGCCGTCCTTGGAAAAGGTGAGGTGCCAGCCGGTGGGCGCCGAAAAGCCCTCCGAAAGTTCCCACTTCACGGGGGTGCCGATTTTGTTCCAGGCGGCGGTCCAGAAGTTGCGCTTCAGTTCAGGCCTCGACGTGGCGGTCTCACCGGGCGCGACGACGAGGTCCGGGAACTTGACGTCCGTACGCGCCGCCTCAGTGCGTGGCGTTTTCCATGATGTGGACTCAGCAGTGGGCTCCTGCGCCGTGGCTGTACCTGCCACCACCGGCGCGCCTGTGATTACTAACGATGCCCCAAGTGCGCATGCCGCTACCGACACCCCACCTCGCCGCTTCGCCCCGTTGCGACCGCTCACGTTGCCCATCATCGTTCCTTCTTAAAACTGTCCGTAAATTGCTAAACGCTACTCAGTGTACTCACTATGCAGACATTTGCCTTTACAGCTATTGACATGCCGTTTTAAATTCTAACGAATAACGGCCATACAACAAAGGTGTTGAACAATGACAGGCAGGCGCACGGGAGGCTACGCGCGGCGCGCAAGCGCCGCCGCCTTCTGGGCGATGGCGAGCTCCTCGTTCGTGGGGACGACGAGGACTTTCACGCGAGAATCGTCCGCGGAGATGATGCGCGGGCCGTCGTTGGGCAAGGAGTTGCGCTCCGGGTCGATCTTCACCCCGAACGCCTCCATGTTGTCCAGGGCATCCGCGCGCACAAACTTGTCATTCTCGCCGACCCCGGCGGTAAACGTGATCGCGTCCACCCTGCCGAGTGCCACCATGTAACTGCCGATGAAGCTGCGCAACCGGTTGATGTAGACATTGTAGGCCAGCCAGGCGTCGCCATCCTCGTTT
This sequence comes from Corynebacterium lipophilum, assembly GCF_024102595.1. Taxonomy (NCBI): domain Bacteria; kingdom Bacillati; phylum Actinomycetota; class Actinomycetes; order Mycobacteriales; family Corynebacteriaceae; genus Corynebacterium; species Corynebacterium lipophilum. The sequence goes on along the minus strand of NZ_JAEUWV010000006.1, from coordinate 6,658 downwards.
TCGATCATGGCACGCAGCTCGCGGAAATCGTTCACGCCGGCTAGGCCTTTGACGCCGGAGCGTTTGTTCAGCAGCTCGTCGATCTCGTCGATGCTCATGCCGCCGTGCCGCGCGAGGTGGAAGATCACGCCCGGGTCGATATCCCCGGAGCGGGTCCCCATTACCAGGCCGGCTAGCGGGGTCAGCCCCATCGACGTATCAATCGCGTGCCCGTTCGCCACCGCCGAGCACGAAGCACCGTTGCCGAGGTGCAGCACGATCTGGCGGGTATGGTCCGGGTCCGTGCCGATCAGCCCCGGCACCTGGCTGGAAACAAACTCATGGGATGTGCCGTGGAAGCCGTAGCGGCGGATCTGGTTCCGGCTCGCCACCTCGGCGTTGATGGCATACAACGCGGCCGCCGGTGGCAGTGAGTGGAAGAAACCGGTATCGAACACCGCGACGTGTGGGATGTCCGGCAGCAGCTCGCGGGCGACCTCGATGCCGTCAATGTTGGCCGGGTTGTGCAGCGGTGCCAGCGGCACCAGCTCCCGAATCATGTCCACCACCGGGTCCACGATGATTTCAGGCTGGCTGAACACCATGCCGCCGTGCACCACGCGGTGCCCCACCGCCACCACGTCAAGCTCCCGCGGGCTCACGCCGCGCAGCGCCAGGCGCTCGAACGCCTCCTCCAAACCTTCCTTGTGCGTGGGGATGGATTTTTGCAGTACCCAGCGGTCCTCGCCGTGTGTGATGGTGATGCGGCCTTGGGGCTCCCCGATCTGCTCCACCAGCCCGGCAACAAACGGCGGATCGGAGGCGTCCGAATTCGGGTCGACGATCTGAAACTTCACAGAGGAGGAACCGGAGTTAATCACCAGTACGTAGCTCATTTACTTCACCCCTGCCTGAATCGCGGTCACGGCCACCGTGTTCACAATGTCGTCCACGGTTGCGCCGCGCGAGAGGTCATTGACCGGCTTGTTCAGCCCCTGCAGAATCGGGCCGACGGCCAGCGCGCTGCCAGTACGCTGCGCGATCTTATACCCGGCATTGCCCGCCTCAAGGTCGGGGAAGATGAACACGTTCGCCTGCCCCGCCACCGGGGAGTCCGGCGCCTTCTGCTTCGCGACGCCCCCATCGCACGCAGCGTCGAACTGGAGGGGGCCGTCAATAATTAAGTCGGAATCAATAGCGCGGGCGGCGGCAACCGCCTCGACAGCGCGCTCCACGTCAGGGCCCGCGCCGGAGCTGCCCGTGGCGTAGGAGAGCACCGCGACTTTCGGGTCAATACCGAATTGAGCGGCGGTCAACGCGGAGCTCACGGCGATTTCGCCGAGCTGCTGCGCGGACGGGTTGGGGTTGACGGCGCAGTCGCCAAACGCCCAGAGGCGGCCCTGCATCACCATCAGGAAAATCGACGACACCACGGACGCCTCCGGCCGCGTCTTAATGATCTGGAACGCCGGCTTAATCGTCTCCGCCGTAGTGTGCACCGCGCCCGAGACCATGCCGTCCGCGCGCCCAGTGTGCACCAGCATCGTGGCGAAGTAAGACACGTCCTGCATTACCTCGCGCGCCTGCTCCAGGGTCACGCCCTTGGATTTACGCAACTCGGCGAAGGTCTGCGCAAACTCCTCGACCAGGTCGGAGGTGCGGTGATCCAGCAGCGTCGCCGCCGACACGTCCAGCCCCAGCTCCTGCGCCTTCGCGGCGATCGCGTCGGGTGCGCCCAGCAACGTCAGCTTCGCGACGCCCCCCTCCAACAACCTGTGCGCCGCCTCAAGCACGCGGGGCTCCTCGCCTTCCGGCAGTACGATGTGCGCGCCGACCTCGCGAGCCTGACCCAGCAAATGCGACCCGAAGACCAGCGGGGACATCACCGGCGCGACCTCCGGGATAGTCAGGTCGGCCGCTTCCTGCACGTCCGTCACCGCCGCGAGCAGCATTGCACCGGAGCGCTCGACAGTCCGTTGCGCGAGGGTAGCGCGCTGCGGGGCGTCGACAAGCACGATGACCGCCGCACCGAGTGCCGCAGCGAGCTCCGCATCAAAGGAGCACCCCCCTTGCCCCACGAACAAGGTGGACTGTTCCTGGCCGGCGCAAGCAGCGTAGGCTTCGGCGAGCGTCTCCCCCGCGACGCAGACGGTGCGCAGGCCGTGCTGCGCCGCGAGCGCGTCAGTATCAGCACTGCCGAGGTTCGTGTTAGTGCAGGTAAGCAGTAGATGATGAGCCATAACCCAACCTTTAGAATCGTGGCGGACATAAATGCATATCATTCTACAGCCCCACCACAACACGCGCGCGTTATTTTGGGACACAGTTCACATTTCTCTGAAATTGGTCGTTGGATCTCACTTGTGGTGATGGGTGGACGGGCTGTTTCTTGTGCGGTGTGACGGTGCTGGCCAGCTCCCACTGCAGTAACCTGCAAAAAGTTCCCGCGCTCGGGAACCATTTTGGCTATCAGTCCGGTTCCGGTCGACCGACGCTCGCGTCTTCGCAGGTGGCGACTCCTGTCCACGAAGAACGTTCCCGATTTTCAACATGACCGGGAAATAATTTCAAACTCCCGCACCCAGAACGCTGCAGGAAGACTCGAAAATCGGTCTATCCTGCACCGGCTCGCCCCCACCTTGCAACAACGCAAAACGGCCAGTAAGCGTTGGACCCGTGGCCCTAATAGTCAACCACCAGGAAAACTACTTCGCCCTATTTCGGCCTTCGTGGCTTCATCCGACTTGCGACGGCTTAAGGGCAGAAAGAGAACCAGCCGCCTTTCCTTATCGGAAATGACGGCTAGTCGTGATGTTTGCAATTATGCCATTACGTCCGCGAACCTTCATCCCAGCAGTAGGTAGCAGACGGGGTACTTACACAGCTTGCTAGCGATGGTAGACATAGTCAACGGCCCGGAAACGAAAGCCCTTCATTAGTGAAGAAGGGTTGGGCTCAAGCTTCTCAATCCTGCGAAATTCCAAGCAGCTCAGACTCACGCCAACAGGTTGGCAGCACCCAGCAACGTCGTCAATGTACTGATGCACAAAAACCGACCCTACCCAGCACCGATATTCGTATCAGGCACCGGCTCGCCTTCGGTGTCCATCAACAACGCAAAAGCTGCCGCCCGCCACAACGGCGGACAGCAGCTTTTCTCACAAAGCGGTCAGTAAGTGTTTAGCCCGCGATCTCCCACAAGGGGCGACTGTGGGCTAAACGTTGTTCTTACTTCTGCTTCTTCTCCGGCTTAGCTGGAGTGGTAGGGGTCGCGTTGTCTTTCTTCGACGACAGTTTCGTCGTCTTACCAGACGAACCCTTCAGCTCCAGATCCTTGACCGAAGAGGAAGGACCACCAGGCTTGCAGTTGTCGTAGATGACCGTGCCAGCCAAGATGCCAGCGGCGATCAGCACGATACCTGCAGCGACCATACCCAGGTCAGCACCAACCGTGCGCAGCTGCGCGTTGATCTGCTCAGCCTGACGAGCCATCTCCGGGTTGAAGATGCCAGCCTGCTGCTGGATACGAGTGTTCACATCCTGCAGCTGAGCATCAACCTGAGCAGCCACATCGCTGAGCACCGGAATCTGAATCTGGGAAGCCAGACCCAGCGGCAGCAGCGCAATCAGCGGCAGACCGAAGCCAACAGCGGATGCGGCACAGCGACCAGCGTCGAAGCCGTTTTCCTTCGGATCGAACGGGTTGAGCCCCTTTTCAATTTCCTTGCCGTTTGGAACACCGTCACCATCGAAGTCACCGCTCGGATCCAGGATAGACTTGCCATCCTGACCAACCAGGCGGAACTGCGCCTCGCCTGGCTTGGTGTTCTTGCCGTCAGTGACACCGAACTTCGCCAATGGGTTCGCTACATCACCGAAGTCCTTCTTAAACTGCTCGAAGGTCAGCGTACGACGTGCGTCACCCGGCTGTCCGTACTTGCCAGTGAACTGCTTCGTCAGCTGGTCCATGGACGGTGCCTGGCCGGTAACTACCGGACCATTCGTGCCGAACTGCCAGTCAGTAGCACCCTTAGCCTTCGCATCCTGAGCCTTGATGCCCTTTGGCGTGTAAGGCTTGCCATCCTTGGTAAAGGACGGGGAAGCCTGACCCTTCGCACCAGGCTTGACCTTGGTCTCGTCTGGGTACTTAAACTCCAGGGAGTCCAGGCTGTCACCAGGAGCCGGTGCGGGATTCTCGCCTGGGGTCTGCGGGTTGTCGCCGTCGCCATCCTCCGGCTTCGGCTGAACCTCAGCCGTCGACTCGTTACCAGCCTCGTCGGTCACCGTAACCGTGCCACCAGGCTTCAGCTCCGTACCAGACGGAACATCAACCTTCCAGTTACCGTCCTTATCGGTAGGTACCGTCTTCTTCGTACCATCCGGGAACTCAACCGTGACATTCGAATTCGGACGATCATCCGAACCCTTGATGGTCTTATCACCCTCCGTCACCTTATCAATGGTCGGAGCGGTCTCATCCGGAGTGCTCGTCCCATCAGCAGGGTTGGAGCCCTTCTCGATCTCGTCACGGTTCTTCTTACCGTCACCATCGAAGTCACCATCCGGATCCAGCAAGGACTTACCATCCTTACCAACCAGATCGAAACCAGCTTTACCAAAGTTCTCAGAACCATCGTCGTAGACGAAATCAACCGTTACATCCGGCTTCGCCATCGGAGTGAAGTCCTTGACGAACTTATCCCAACGCTGCTCCTTCGGAGTCTCCTTCAGCTCAGGCATCTTCTCAGCAATCTTCTCACCAACCTTCTCGTAGGTCGGGGAAGTCGCCGTGACAACACCATCGGTCTGCGAAGTCTCAAACTTCCAATCCTCAGAACCCTCAGACGGCGTGGACTTCGCCGACTTCACAGGAACATCGGTCTTGCCCTCAAACGGCTTCTTCGACGGCTCAGTCTTACCAGCCTCAACGTTCTTACGATCACCGTAATTCGGCACGAACTTCGCAGCATCAGACCTCGGGTCAACGATCTTCACATCGATCTCACCAACAGTCTTGCCACCCTTATCAGTCACAATGACCTTGGCATCCTGCGGATCAGTACCCTCCGGCACCGTCACCTTGACGTTACCGTCCTCGTCGATCTCGACCTTCGAACCCGGAATCTCGTTGCCGTCCTTGTCAACAAGCTTGCCGGACTCATCACCCTTCGGGTTCTCAACCTTGCCAACCTCATGCGGCGTCTTATCAGCCGGAACCGTCGTGTTATCACCAGGAACGACCGAAGTCTCAGGCGTCTTGTCGGAGCCGTTGTCGTCAACACCCTTCTTGTGGCCGTTGACCTCAACCTCAACATCCTGCTTGCCACCGTCAAGATCCGGATCCTCAACAGTCACGTTGATCGGACCATCGACGTCCTTACCCGGGGTGACCTCAATTTCACCGGTCTCCGGATTGATCACGGCAGGAACATCCTTACCGTCCTCATCCTTAGCCGAAACCTTGGTGTCATCATCCGGGTTGTTGACGATGACGCCAGTGCCCTGCTTCTCATCAGTCGGATCAACCGGCTTCTTACCAGACTCGTCGACTGTGGTCTTGTCGGAGTCGTTGTCGTCAACACCCTTCTTGTGGCCGTTGACCTCAACCTCAACATCCTGCTTGCCACCGTCAAGATCCGGATCCTCAACAGTCACGTTGATCGGACCATCGACGTCCTTACCCGGGGTGACCTCAATTTCACCGGTCTCCGGATTGATCACGGCAGGAACATCCTTACCGTCCTCATCCTTAGCCGAAACCTTGGTGTCATCATCCGGGTTGTTGACGATGACGCCAGTGCCCTGCTTCTCATCAGTCGGATCAACCGGCTTCTTACCAGACTCGTCGACCGTGGTCTTAACGCTCACAGCCAGCGGGACGATGTCGGTGTGCTCGGTCTCGTTGCCATCACGATCAACCAGAACGTACTTCACTGTCACATTCGGCTTCTCCTCAGAAGCCTCAACAGCCTTCTCCGGCGTACCAGTGATCTTGCCGTTTTCAAACTTCAAGCCCTCCGGAAGACCCTCAACCGTAACCGAGCCCTGCTTCAGCTCGAAGCCCTGCGGCAACGGACCGAAGCCCTCCGGCTTCACATCCTGGGTGTACTCCTCACCAACAGTGCCAGCCTCCAGCGGCGTATCCGTGATCACAATCTTTGTGACGACACGCTCCTGCTGCTTCTCAGGCACAGTGGACTTCTCAGTCTTCTGGATACGCTTCGCTGGGTTTTCCTCGTCCGGATTCTCGTAGACCGGGTTTCCATCCTTATCGGTGACACCAACGTACTTGTCCGCCATGACCTCAACCTCACGGGTGACGGTCACCTCAGTGGTACCAGCCTTGGTTGGAGTACCCGTGATCTTGCCGGTTGCCTCATCAATCGTCAGACCCTCAGGCAGCCCCTCGGCAGAATACTTCGGAGCTGTGCCCTCAACCTGGTTATCCGGTGCCTTGGCAAACATCGAAGCGACGTCTTCAGTCTTGTACTCGTCATACCGCGAACCCAGTGGCAGTGGTGCAGGAACAACAGCGGTAAACGAGTCCGCGATCTCCCAACGATCAGAAGGCTCACCCGACGCAGGATCCACACTGACCACAGCGGCCGTGTAGACAGTGGTTTCCTTCAGGTCTTCAGGAGCCTGGAAATCACAAGACTTCAAGGCGCCCTTGTCGTCG